>JAITKF010000009.1 GCA_031278545.1 Prevotellaceae bacterium | reverse complement strand
ACAACAACGCAGCAAAGATATACTATTTTTTCTTAATGCGCAAAATTTTCTTTTGGTTTTGGCTATTTTTTTTGGAGGCGCGGTGGAAGATGTCTCTCCTGCCCTCCGCTTTCCCTGCGGGACTTAGGGGGATAGTGGCTGTGGCGGGCCAGTATGCTTCAGCTTACGGATAGGGTACAAAAATACGACCTTCATTTTAAACTGCAGAATCAAACGTGTAAACTAATATGCCCCCCTAACGACGGTGAGGACTGATTACGTCGCGTATTGCGCTTAACGGGGCGGGGGGAACATGCCGCCTTCGGGAGGACGATTGCCGCGGTTGACACGGTTGTTGCGGTCGTTACTGTTGCTACTGTTGCCAAACGAACCAAAGCGGTAGGTGAAACTAAACATCACATATCGTCCTAAGGTGTTTACTGATACGTCTTCGATGTAGTTATCGGTAGTGGTATGCGTAATGCCGCGGCCTTCGTTGAGGAGGTCGAATATGCGGACTTTGAGTGTGCCTTGCTTTTGGCGGAAGAGTAATTTGGAGATTTCGGCATTCCATACACAAGTCGGCTGATTATAGCCTTCGGGGTATCCGATGTAGAAGGCGTAGTTGAGGTCAGAGGCCAACGAGAGGTCCCATGGGAGTGACCAGTTGAAGTCGACACCAACGTTATTGTTCCAGTATGTGGGCTGGTCGCGGTTGTTGAGCGAATACCATGCGCGGGAGTATCCGGCGCGTGCCATCAGGTTGACGTCTATCCGGTCGCCCTTATAGCCTAATCGTAGCATTTCGTTTAGGGAGAGGCTGCGGGTCGTATTCCGGTCGCTGCCGGCGAGAAGGTCGTCGGGCCGGTGCGAGATAGCGGAGAGGTCGGTTAAGGTGCGCGACAGGCTTACGTTTTGGGAATAATTCACGGAGGTGTTCGACATGATGGAAAACGGCGAGCCGCGCCGGAAGGGCGTCGTCAGCATTAAGAAGCTGCGGAGCGTGTATACACCGCCGGCGTTGACCGGCACAATCAACTGTTTGCCGGTGGTCGATTCGTAAATGGTGGTATTGACGATTTTATTGTTTGTCATCGACGCATCGAGCGAGGTCATGATGGTGCGGAATGTTTGGAGGTCGGTCGTGCGGTACATCAGGCGCAGGTTGTGCGAAAACTCTGGGTTGAGGTCGGGATTGCCCAGTCGCTCCAGCAGGGGGTTGGAGTTGTCGGGCACGGGTTGTAGCTGCGAGATGGAAGGTTCGCTGGTATTACCGCGATAGTTGATTCGGAATTGCTTGTGGTCGGTAATGTAATAGACAAAGTTGCCGGTTGGCGAAAAGTTCACGGCATTGCGCGATAAGGAGGGTTCGCCTTCGCGCTCGCTACGCAGGTAGGTCGGTTGCGCCTGTACGCCCAGCATCCAGTTGTATTTTTCGTGCACTCGCTGGATGTTGATTTCAGCGCGCTGGTTCACAAACAGGTTGCGATAGTGGTTAGAGTAGGTGCTGTCGAGGCGCGTATATTCCCCGTTAAGGTCGGTGTCGAATGTCTGCTTGTCCGAGGTGTTACGGCTGATGCGTGCGCCGTAGGCTATTTCGGCAAAGTAATTATTTCCCAGTGGTTCGGTGTACGACAGACGGGTGTTAGCCGAATAGGCCATGTTGTCGGTGCGGAATTGCTGGTCGATGACGTCCGTCCGCCCCTGTTGTCCAGCGACACGTGTAAGCGAATAATTGTTCCCGTCCGTTATGTTGCTGCTGTAGCCCAATACTACGTTGGCCGAAAACGTGCGCCCTGCCGTCCTGAATTTGTGCCGGTACAGGAGGTCTCCGGTGAATGACAAGGAGGTATTGTCACCCGCCGAGCGGCTCCTGCCGTCGTTGACCGTATCAAGTCCTGCCGCCAGCGTCACGTACTGCGAGGTTTCGTCGAAACGGCCGATGCCGTAGTTGATATTCGGTTTAAAGATAATGGAATTAAGCGAGTCTATTGTCCACTCCAGTTCGGCGGCGGCACGGTGTCCCTGTGTGGTGGAGACCGATTGTGTCTGCTGGTTATAGTAGGACGAGCTGTCGTTTCCGAAGAGGTTTTGCCGGTAGCTGTCGCGGTTGAGGCGCGTATCAGCGCCGTTATAGAAATAGTTGCCGGTTGCTTTCAGACGGTCGCCAAATTCGTCGTAGGCGTTGAGTCCGCCGAGCCATGAGGTGGTGATGCCGTTGCCGCCGATATTCATCCGTGAGCCGCCGACGTTCATATTCATGCCTCCCTGCGACCCGCCACCACCGCCACCGCCGATGCCAATACTGCCGCCGCTGCCACCGCGTCCCTGTTGCATCATATTGCCGGTGAAGTCGAAAAAGCCGCGGTTGTTCGTATTATTGCCCGAGACGAGCAGCGACAGTTGCCGGTCGTCTTTGATGTTCGACAGCAATCCGCCTGCCTGATAGCGGTTTTCATATCCGGCGCCGGCGCTGGCATTGCCGAACCAGCCGTTCTTCATGCCCGGGCGGACGGTGAGGTTCAGCACCGTCTCTTCGTTCCCGTCATCGATGCCTGTAAATTGCGCCTGCTCCGACTTCCGGTCGATGACCTGTACGCGGTCGACAATATTCGCCGGCAGGTTCTTCATAGCAATCTGCGGGTCGTCGGAAAAGAAGGTCTTCCCGTCAAGCAGCACCTTTGTAACTTCCTTCCCGTTTACGGTAATTTTCCCGTCGCTGTCGACCTCTGCGCCATCTAATTTCTTCACCAGCTCTTCGAGCATTGCACCCTCCGTCACACGGTACGAGGCGGCGTTGTATTCAACCGTATCCTTCTTTATGATCATGGCATTTCCGACGCCCGACACCACTACCTCTCCGAGACGCACGGCATCGGACGATAAACGCAGCACGCCCACATCGAGTGTAGCATCCGCCACCCGCACCGGACGCGTCAGGGCGACATAGCCGACAAACGACACCGACAACACATAGCTGCCCGCCGCGACATTCCGAATTTCAAACCGACCATCAGCGCCGGTAGCCGTATAGCCGACGGTGCGTCCGTCGCGCGTTTGCAGGGCGACGGTGGCAAACTCCAGCGGCGCGGTCGTTGCGCTGTCGCGCACACTTCCCTGCACGGTCGCCGTCGGGGACTGCCCCGTCGCGGACACCGTTACACCGGACAGGCACAGGAAAAGCAATAATATTTTATACATAATCGTTCCGTATACTAAAAACAATGGCAAAAGTACAAAAAAGCGATGACCAATCCGCCCCACCCTGCCTCCGAAACGGACAAACAGCCGGCGCAAACGGAAAAAAGAGCCAACGAGAGGCTATTTTCCACTTGTCGCAATGCCTGATTCTTTATCAGGCGAGGAAAGTGGCGGCGCGGTCGAAGACTTCCGAGAAGCATTGTTGGACGATTTCCGGCGGTACGCGATTGTGAACGGGAAAAGGAGTCTGGTGTGCATAGGCGTAGGGAAAGTCCAGCTCGGACAACATCCTGCGGGCGCATTTTTTACCCAACGCTTCTTCTACGCCAAGCGTGGGAATTACCGTATCTTTTTTCAGTGTGACGGCTGTTATACGATTTTGATTCTCTCGAAAAAAACGTTCCCGGTAGGAACGGTATTTGTGGAACGACAACATGGATTTAAACGCCTTTTCTATAAAATCCTCTTTCCCGTTGCCTGTCCCGTCGTGGATAAAATCGTTCAGGAGATAGTCCTGTAATTTTTGAAACGATTCACGGTCCATGATATCGCGCGAGCTGCCATCCATCCTGCTGAACAGCGAGCCGCCGCAAAACAGGAACAGGCGACTGTCGGAAGCCAGTTTTTCCGGGTCGGACAATAACCAGACCTGCGCTAAATAAGCGCCAATAGAGTATGCAAACAGGTTGACCGATGTGTTTTCCTTGAATAACGCATGTTGTCCGGTTTTTATTTCGTGTATCAATTGCCAGAGGTTAAACACGGATTCTCTCCCCGACACATAAAAGCGCACAGGATGTTCGGAGAGGCGGCTACTTAACGCCAGATTGACAAACGTGGTATTGTCCGACCCTATAAACCGTTCTTTCCTGTTGTTTACGTAGGGTAAGATGGCCCTCGGGTTATTCCAGTATTGGGGCGTGCGGTTCATGTGAAAGGCAATGGGAAACAGGATGACAGCCCTGCCTGTTTGAAAGGCTAATGCTTCCGCCCATGGCAGGTATTTTTCCCAACGGCGCTCGTTTAGACCGTGCAATAGCAAAATAGCCTTATCGGTTTTCACCGCGCCTTTCGGTACAAAAACAAGATAGGTAAATGTCTTGTTTTCTTCGATGTGGTCATCTGCGACGGCACAAAATGCCGTCGCAGAAATCGTCTTTTGAATTTGTTTAATTTCCGGCCCTATGAACGCCTGATTAAAGCGGAACGGACGTATCTCCAGCAAATGGTCGTCTATATTTACAGTCCTCTCATAAGAAAATAAAGCGGCCAATTTCCGATAGCGTTCAATGAATTTCATGCAACAAAGCAACAGTATAAAATCATCCTATCCAAATAAAAGGGCTGAGGAGATTGCAAAAGGGACGAAACGCTGTTTTCAGGGATAAAACAGATTTATGCGGGGTAAAATGCAGGGGACGCAGGGAGGTATCCCCTGTTTTTTGCTTACCGGCTAACTCTGTCCGGTTTTAAGAAGCGCAGAGGGCTATCGCCTGTCTATTGGAATACACAGGCTGATTGTGTAGTACACATCTTATTGGGAGTCGACCCATTTTCGTTATTAAACTACCCCCAATTTAAATGTGTTGCCCCTGCTTGCCCCTACCTCCTCTAAGGCCATTCAAAAAAAATCGTATCTTTGCACGCAAAACACTAAAATCACACAACGAATATGAAACAATTACTTTTAATCGCCTTTAGTATGGCAGGAATTTTTACAGCATGCAGTAATGAAAATCCGTTTTTTACGGAATGGCAGACGCCTTATGGCGTGCCGCCTTTTGACCAAATTAAGAACGCGCATTTTATGCCAGCGTATGAAGAAGCGTTGTTGCAATTGCAAACCGACATCGACTGGATTGTCGCCAATGCCGAAGCGCCTTCGTTCGAGAATACCATTGTAACGCTGGACAACGCCGGCGCATTGCTAGCTAAAGTGAACGGCGTGTTTATGAATGTCGTCGAATCGGATTCAGACCCCGAACGGCAGGCTATCGAAGAAGCTATTTCGCCGAAACTAACCAAAAGCGTGGACGATATTTACCTGAATGCCACGCTTTTTGCCCGTGTCAAAGCCGTATATGACCAAAAAGCGCAATGGAATTTAGATGCAGAATCGTCGGCGCTGCTGGAAAAAACGTACAAGACCTTCGTCCGTAGCGGAGCCAACCTGAACGACGACGATCAGGCTAAATTGCGGAAAATAAACGAAGAGTTGTCGCTATTAAGCGTCAAATACGGGCAGAATGTACTGGCAGACAATAACGCATTCCGTATCGTCGTAGAAAACGAAGCCGAATTGTCGGGGCTGCCGCCGGCTGTCGTACGGGCCGCTGCCCAACGGGCGACCGACGAAGGCCTCGACGGCAAATGGGCGTTTACATTAGATGCCGTCAGCCGTATCCCGGTACTGCAATATGCCGATAACCGCGACTTGCGCCGACGGATGCTGGATGGCTATGCCCACAAGGGTAACAACGATAATGCCAATAACAATAAGGAAATCGTTCAGAAAATCGCTTCACTGGAATACCGGAAGGCTGTGTTGCTGGGCCATCCCGATTATGCGTCGTTTGTGCTGGAAAACCGCATGGCGAAAACCCCCGAGACGGTCAATGCCTTCCTTCAAAAACTGTGGGAGCCAACGAAAAAGGTAACCGAAAAAGAATTGTCGGAACTACAAAAAATCGCCGCTACCCTCGGGCAAACCGACCGGATTGAACCGTGGGACTGGTGGTACTATACCGAAAAACTGCGCAAAGCGCGCTATAATTTCGACGACGAAACGGTGCGTCCCTATTTCCGCTTAGAAAATGTACTTGCCGGTGCATTTATGGTTGCCAACAAGTTATACGGCATTTCGTTTGAAGAAATCAAAGACATTCCGAAATTCAATCCCGAAGCGACCGCCTATTTGGTGAAGGATGTTGACGGCAGCGAGTTGGGCGTATTTTATGCCGACTACTTCCCCCGTGCCAGCAAACGCGCCGGCGCCTGGATGAACAATATCCGCGAACAACATGGTACGGTAAGGCCTGTGATTGTCAACATCGCTAATTTTACCAAACCGACGGGCGATCTTCCTGCATTGTTGAATATCGACGAAGTGGAAACGCTGTTCCACGAATTAGGGCACGCCATTCACGGATTCCTCTCGCAATGCCGGTACATCTCTACCTCCGGCACCAATGTGCTGCGCGACTTTGTGGAACTGCCTTCGCAGATAAACGAAAACTGGGCGATGCATCCCGACGTGCTGAAACGCTATGCCAAACATTACCAAACGGGCGACGTCATTCCCGATTCGCTGATTCGGAAAATACAGGCGACCGGAAAATTCAATCAGGGTTTTACGACGACCGAGTTGTTGGCCGCCGCTATTCTGGATATGAACTGGTATACATTGCGTACAGCTGAATACCAGGATGTGGAAGCGTTTGAAAAAGCAGCTATGGACAAAATCGGACTGACCTACGCGATTATTCCGCGTTACCGTAGCACGTACTTTACCCATGTATTCGGTGGCGGCTATGCGGCCGGCTACTACGGCTACCTGTGGGCTGAACAATTGGACGCCGATGCCTTCCAAGCGTTTCTCGATGCCGGCGACATATTCGACCAAGCCACTGCCCAATCGTTCCGCAAGAACATTTTGGAAAAAGGCGGCAGCGAAGACCCTTCCGTTCTTTATAAAGCCTTCCGTGGCAAAGATCCGGACGGCAATGCGCTGTTAGTAAAGAGAGGATTAAAGTAAACGGGAGACCGATGAGAGACCGATAGAGGCAAAGACAAGAGATAAAAGATGACAAGGGGCGTCGGCCCCTTGTTTTTTTATTGTCCGTGTCCGTAAGCTAAAGCATACGGTTAATAAAGGGTCGTCCCTGCGGGACTGGCCTGCGTAGCTCTCCTCCGCTGGCGGTGGCCGTAGGGCGGGGTGGACGTGTGCGGGGTGCCCGACCTTGGTTATTAATTTTCTATAAATATCATTAACCCCGACGGGGAATACGTAAAACGTGCGATAGCCGCGTGTGGCTAATACCTGTTCCATCTTACTACATCATCGAATGCTTTCCGTTTCTTTTCGCGCTGCCGGTCGGCAGGATAACCAAGTGTGATGAGCAGGGCAATCCGGCGATTGTCAGGAACACCCAGCGCGATTTTTGCCTTCTTTTCATCAAAACTTTCGAGCATGCATGTTCCCAAACCTATTTCGGCGGCTTGCAGGCAAATGTGTGCGGCAGCAATGCCTATATCGAGCGAGGTGAAATCAATTTTTTTAAACGCAGAACCAAATCGCGAAATCAGGATAGGTTTTTCCGCTACAAGGGCAATGATAACCGGCGCCTGACGGACAAAAGATCCGCCTAACGTATGCGTTGCGTCTGCTACACGATTCTTTGTTTCCGCATTGTTGGCCACCACAAAAGTCCAACTCTGTGCATTGTTTGCCGATGGCGATAACCGCCCTGCTTCCAGTACACGTTCGATTTTCTCCCGTTCGACGACTGTGTCCCCGTAGGCACGATTGCTCTGACGCAATTTTACAAGATCTAAAAAGTGCATGTTTTTTTGAATTTATTTAATTATTACTAATATTTATGTCGCAAAGATAGTGTATTTTATAATAATACGCACCGACCGGTGTTGCTTGGCGCTGGCAATCTTTCAAAATCCGCATCGGCTGCGTGCTGAAAAATTTGATTATCTTTGTTCTCAAATTTTAAATTAAAACCACACAACAGATGAAAAAAGTCTTTTTACTTTCCGTTTTATGCGTAGCGTGCGCAGGACAAGCCGACCGGGGCATGCAAGCGCCGGTGGATTACGTCAACCCGCTGATGGGAACGCTTTCTAATTATGCCTTTTCGACAGGTAATACCTATCCGGCTATTGCCCGTCCGTGGGGGATGAATTTTTGGACGCCACAAACTGGTCGGATGGGCGACGGGTGGCAGTATAGCTATACGGCGCAGAAGATACGGGGCTTCAAGCAAACGCACCAGCCCAGCCCTTGGATTAATGACTATGGGCAGTTTTCGCTGATGCCGGTCGTCGGGAAACCGGAGTTCGACGAAAATAAGCGTGCCAGCTGGTTTTCGCATAAGGGCGAAACGGCTACACCGTATTACTATAAGGTGTATCTAGCAGAGCATGACGTGGTGGCCGAAATGACGCCGACCGACCGCGCCGCTCTGTTCCGTTTTACATTCCCCGAAAACGACCGCTCGTTTGTGGTGGTCGACGCCTTCGACGGCGGGTCGTATATCCGAATTATTCCCGAAGAAAATAAAATTGTGGGCTACACCGTACGTCATAGCGGCGGCGTGCCGGCCAACTTCCGAAACTATTTCGTGGTGCAGTTCGATAGACCGTTTGCCAGTACTGCGACCTTTGCTAATGACGTGTTGAGCGAAAGGGCGCTTGAATCCGGCGATTCGACCACCGGGGAAGGCATCCGGCAGGGACATGCCGGGGCGGTCGTCGGCTTCTCTACCTGCCGTGGCGAGGTGGTGCAGGCACGCGTAGCGTCGTCGTTTATCAGTTGGGAACAGGCCGGGCAGAATTTGAAAGAACTCGGCGACGATTCGTTTGATGCGCTCGTTGCTAAAGGCCGGCAGGCATGGAATGAGGTGCTGGGAAAAATCACCGTCGAAGGTGGTACGCTCGACCAGTATCGGACGTTTTACTCATGCCTGTACCGCGCTACTCTGTTCCCGCGCAAGCTGTACGAAATAACGGCGGACGGCCGGATTGTGCATTACAGTCCCTACAACGGGAAAGTCCTGCCGGGCTACCTCTATACCGATACCGGTTTTTGGGATACATTCCGCAGTTTGTTCCCGCTCCTCAATCTCGTGTATCCGTCGGTCAATAAAGAAATACAGGAAGGCCTGCTGAATGCTTACCGCGAGAGCGGCTTTTTCCCCGAATGGGCAAGTCCCGGACATCGCAATTGTATGATAGGCAACAACTCCGCCTCCGTCCTCGTCGATGCCTATCTCAAAGGCGTGCGCGTTGACGATGTGGAAACGCTTTACAAGGGGCTGCTGCACGGGACGGAAGCGGTGCATCCGTCGGTATTGTCCACCGGACGACGCGGGCATGAGTATTACAACCGGCTGGGGTACGTTCCCTACGACGTGGGCATTAATGAAAATGCTGCACGCACGCTCGAATACGCCTACAACGACTGGTGCATTTACCGGATGGCGCAAGCATTGCAACGCCCGCAGGAAGAAATCGACCGCTTTGCCGCCCGCGCGCTAAACTACCGCCATGTGTTCGACCCCTCGACCAACCTGATGCGCGGACGGAATGCCGATGGCTCGTTCCAGTCGCCTTTTTCGCCTTTCAAATGGGGCGATGCGTTCACCGAAGGCAACAGCTGGCACTATACATGGTCGGTATTCCACGACCCGCAAGGACTGATTGACCTCATGGGCGGACGCGAAACGTTTCTCCGTATGCTCGACTCGGTGTTCGTCGTCCCGCCGGTATTCGACGAAAGCTATTACCGGCACGTCATCCACGAAATCCGTGAAATGACCGTCATGAACATGGGCAACTACGCACACGGCAACCAGCCCATCCAGCATATGATATACCTGTATAATTATGCAGGACAGCCATGGAAAGCCCAATACTGGCTGCGCGAGGTGATGAACCGCCTCTACTCCCCTGCGCCCGACGGCTATTGCGGCGACGAGGATAACGGGCAAACATCGGCGTGGTATGTATTTTCGGCGCTCGGCTTCTACCCCGTCTGCCCCGCGACCGACCAGTACGTCGTCGGCGCACCCCTCTTTAAAAAGGCGACCGTCCGCTTAGAGAACGGTCGCACCATCAGAATCAATGCGCCGGACAACAGCGACGCCCGCAAATACATCCGTTCCCTCTCGCTTAACGGCTACACGTCGACCCGTAATTATCTTACCCACGACGAACTGACCGTCGGCCTCGACATCGACATCCGTATGTCGGACAAGCCAAATACCGAACGCGGGATAAAGGAGACCGACGCCCCTTATTCATTTAGCAAAGAACGATGAACTATAGCCGATATTCAATCATCACTCTTCTCTTCCTACTATTTGGCCTGGCGGCAAATGCAAGGAAAGATAACGTCACTATGACGTTAGTCGAGAACGGTCGTCCACAGGGACGGATTATCGTAACCACGCACGAGGCCGCTGACCGGCAGGCCGCCGCGCTGCTGCAAGATTTTATCCAGCGCATCAGCGGTGCGCGGATGGAAATCCGGCACGAAACCACATCGCGCAAAGGCGACATTGTCATCGGCAACGGCGCGCCGAATAACACCGTGCCGACCGTCGACCTGTCGGAAGACGGCTTCCGCCTGACCAACGGCGACGGACGGCTGCATATCGTCAGCGGAGGCGACAAGGGCGCCATCTATGGCGCGATCACCCTGCTCGAACGCTTTCTGGGCATCCGCTATTGGGGCGATCACGAGTATTCGCTCACGCCGGCGAAGACCGTCGCGCTGCCAGCTATCAACATAGCCGAAAATCCGGCATTCCGCTACCGACAGAGCCAGCATTATGCAATGGCTACCGACAGCCTCTATACACTCTGGATGCGGCTGGAGTCCCCCGGCGACGTATTCGCCGGAGGCTACTGGGTACATACCTTCGACCGGCTGCTGCCCTCGGCAGTGTATGGAGAAGCGCACCCCGAATACTATTCGTACTTCAACGGCCAACGACATCCGGGCAAGGCCAGCCAGTGGTGCCTGAGCAATCCCGACGTACTGGAAATCGTAACCGCAAAGCTCGATTCGATATTCAAAGCCCATCCTCAACAACATATCCTGTCGGTAAGCCAAAACGACGGCAATTATACCAACTGCCAGTGCGAACACTGCAAAGCCCTCGACGAGCACGAAGGCGCCCCGTCGGGTAGCCTCATCCATTTCCTCAACAAATTAGCCGACCGCTTTCCCGACAAGGAAATCTCGACACTGGCCTACCTCTACACCATGCGACCGCCGAAACACGTCAAACCGCGACCAAACGTCAACATTATGCTATGCAGCATCGACTGCGACCGCGAAGTGTCGCTGACCGAAAACGCATCGGGACGCGAGTTTGTCAGGGCCATCGAAGGATGGAGCCGCGTCTCGGATAACATCTTTGTGTGGGACTATGGCATTAACTTCGACAACTACCTTACGCCCTTTCCCAACTTCCACATTCTGGCCGACAACATCCGGCTGTTTAAGCAAAACAACGTTACCATGCACTTCTCGCAGATTGCCAGCGTCCGCGGCGGCGACTTTGCCGAAATGCGCACGTGGATTGTATCCAAACTCATGTGGAACCCACAATACGATACCGACTCGCTGATGACGGTCTTCCTCAACGGGTATTACGGCGACGGAGCGCCATACATCTACCGGTATATTAAAATGCTCGAAGGCGCTCTAATGGGCAGCGGACAGCGGCTGTGGATATATGACTCGCCCGTATCGCACAAGCAAGGTATGCTCAAACCGGCGTTGATGCGGCGCTACGCCGACCTGTTCGACCACGCCGAAGCCGCCGTCGCCGGCGACAGCATCCACCTTGCCCGCATCCGGCGCACACGCCTTCCGCTGCTATATTCCGAACTCGACATTGCCCGCACCGAAACGACGATGGATACCACCGCCATCTCGCGCAAACTGGCGCTGTTCGAACAACGGGCGACACTGTTCGACGTACCCATGCTCAACGAACGCTATAACACGCCGATAGAATATGCCACCCTCTACCGCACCCGCTACATGCCACGCACAGAACGTAACATAGCAGCCGGCGCCACCGTGCGCTTCCTCACGCCACCCACAGGCCGCTACGCCACGCCGGGCAACACAGCCCTCACCGACGGCCTCTACGGCGGCGCCACCTTCGGCGAAAGCTGGATAGGCTGGGAAGGCATTGACGGCGCCTTTATCCTCGACCTGGGCGAACCCCAATCATTCTCCGAAATCCGCACAGACTTTCTCCACCAATTAGGTGCATGGATTCTCCTACCGAAATGTATCCGCTATTCCATCTCCGACGACGGCGACACCTTCCACGAAATCGGCGCCGTCGACCAGCCAGAAGACAGGGAAAGCAAAGTGAAATTCGTCGAACTCTCCAGCCGGAACCCCCAACCACTCACCGCACGCTACATCAAAGTAGAAATCACCGGCACGAAAACCTGCCCGCACTGGCACTACGGCGTCGGACACCCCTGCTGGTTCTTCATCGACGAAATAGTAGTACAATGAGCCCCATCATCCAAATAGATGACAAACTGGTCAGCGCCGAAATATGGCGGCAACATTTTACATGCAACCTGACAGAATGCGCCGGTATATGCTGCGTGTGGGGCGATAGCGGAGCGCCCCTGGAAATCGCCGAGAAAAACATACTGCAACGGGAATATCCACACCTCACACCCTATATGACGCCGGAAGGCATACAAGCGGTAACCACGCAAGGCGTAGCCACACGCGACGCCGACGGCGACCTGGTAACGCCCCTGATAGCAGGAAAAGAATGCGCATACACCTACTTCGACATGGCAGGCGCCTGCTACTGCGCCATCGAACGCGCCTGTCGCGAAGGAAAGACTACCTTTCGCAAACCCATCTCGTGCTGGCTCTACCCCATCCGCCTGACACGGATAGGCGATAATATCGCACTAAACTACGACCGGGCGCACCTTTGCCGGGGCGCACGCGAAAAAGGAGAACAACAACAGACACCCGTATTCCGCTTCCTCCGTGAACCACTCATCCACCGTTTCGGAGAAACATTCTACCACGAACTGGAACAAGTAGCCGAAACACTAACCACTCATTTATGACATCAAAAAAACATTGGCCCGCAAACCACTACATAGAACTGGAAGACCGCCACGGAGCGCATAACTACCATCCGTTGCCGGTAGTACTGGCGCGCGGACAGGGAGTACATGTGTGGGACGTCGCGGGAAAACGATACCTCGATTTCCTGTCGGCCTACTCTGCCGTCAACCAGGGACACTGCCACCCGAAAATAATACAAGCGCTCGTTGAACAGGCGCAAACGCTCTGCCTCACATCGCGGGCATTTTACAACAACACACTGGGCGTATACGAAAAATACTTGGCCGACTATTTCGGCTACCCCCGCGCATTGCCCGTCAACACCGGCGCCGAGGCGGTAGAAACAGCATTGAAACTGGCGCGGCGATGGGGCTACGTAAAAAAGAATATCCCGGACAACGAAGCGCTGATTGTCGTGTGCGAAGGAAACTTCCATGGCCGCACAATCAGCATCGTATCCATGTCGAACGACCCCGATGCATACACCCAATTCGGACCATTTACACCCGGATTTATCAATATCCCATATAACGACACGGCAGCATTGGCGCATACACTCGAAGCGCAAGGAACACGGATAGCCGGCTTCCTCGTAGAACCGGTACAAGGCGAAGCCGGCGTCGTAATCCCTGACAGCGGCTACTTAAAAACATGTTACGAACTATGCCGGCAACACCATGTACTGTTTATCGCCGACGAAGTGCAAACCGGCATCGCACGCACCGGACGACTCCTGTGCTGCGACTACGAGCAAGTACACCCCGACATCCTCATCCTTGGAAAAGCCCTTTCGGGAGGCGTACTACCCGTATCGGCAGTATTGGCCGACGACGAAGTAATGCTCACCATCCGCCCGGGCGAACACGGCTCGACCTTCGGCGGCTTCCCGCTAGCATGCAAAGTAGCAATGGCCGCCCTCGACGTCGTACGCGACGAACAACTGGCCGAACGCGCCGACTACATGGGACTCATCCTGCGCAAAGAACTGGGCAAAATACGCTCGCCGCTCATCCGCGCCATACGCGGCAAAGGACTCTTGAATGCCATCGTCATCGCCCCAACCAACGGCAAAGAAGCATGGGATGTATGCCTGAAAATGGCCGACAACGGACTCCTCGCAAAACCGACGCACCGCCACATCATCCGCCTTGCCCCTCCACTGGTAATTACCGAAGAACAACTACACGAAGCCGTAGACATTATAAAACACGCCGTAGACAGTAGCAGCAGACCATAAGGAAAATCACCGTGCAGACGAACAACCCCACAACTCCACAATAAAACCGATGCCCGATACCCCACACCCCACACTCAATACCCCATTACTTCTAATCCGTCCGGCACGGTTCGGATACAATGCCGAGACGGCGGTCAATAACGCCTTCCAGCAAGCCGGCGGCGACGTGCAGGCGGCGGCAGTGCAGGAATTCGATGCATGGGTAGCCCTCCTGCGCGCCCACGACATAACGCTAACCATCATAGACGACACACCCGAACCGCACACGCCCGACGCCATATTCCCGAACAACTGGATTTCGTTCCACGGCGACACCGCCTGCCTCTACCCCATGTTTGCCCCCAACCGGCGGCGCGAACGCAAAGCGCTGGCGGAAATACAACGCCGCATCCCCATCCGCCATCTTATCGACCTGACACACTACGAAACGCAAGGACTATTCATGGAAGGCACGGGCAGCATGGTACTCGACCGCCAGCGACGAATAGCCTACGCCTGCCTCTCACCCCGCACCCACCCTGATGTACTGGCCGATTTCTGCCGGCAAACGGACTACCGACCGCTCGTCTTCCACGCCGTCGACGCCAACGGACAGGCTATCTACCACACCAATGTAATGATGTGCGTAGCTGACCAATATGCCGTCGTCTGCCTCGAAAGCATCACCGACCCGCAGGAACGCGCCCAACTAACCGACACCTTAACCTCTACGGGAAAAAACATAATAGCCATTTCGCAGAAGCAAATGGCTTGTTTCGCCGGTAACATGCTACAAATACAAAGCACCGCCGGACAACCCTTCCTTGCCCTCTCCTCCTCCGCCCGCCGCGCCCTGACCGCCACACAACAGTCAACGCTGGCACGCTATAACCCCCTACTTTCGTCGGACGTGCAAACCATCGAACGACACGGCGGCGGCAGCGTACGGTGCATGATAGCAGAGGTAGCTATCTAAATCTTGAAACAAAACGCCCCCGTACAGATGGCGGCGTTCATAGATAAGGGAATCTTTTGCTCCGTGCCACTTTCAGGCGCTTTGGTAGCAAATGCACACATTAACCTCCTCTTTACACGCTGCTAAGCCGTGCGGCGGAACTCCAATAGGCGCAGCCTGCATAGCTGTCCCCAGCTGGCGGGGGTGGAATAGTTCTGAGTTCATAGTTCACAGATAAAGGCTTTTCCTCGAATCCGGCAGTGGCTACTTAATGCAGAAAGCCTTAGATGCGAAGGCGCCACCGCTCGGCGAGGTACCTTCTCACTGCCCGGTTAAAGACCTTTTCACTGTCCGGTTAATATCTTGTCGAATATGGCCGTAGGTGGATCGTTGAGTAACTTACTGTGCATCGCGCACGCATCGCACCACAGCAGCCAAACTTTTGTAGGTGGGTTCGCTCACGCTCTCGAAGGAACTACTGTGGTACAAGATGTATGCTTCATCGCTATCATACCCCATAGAAGACCAACAATAGTCGCCTTCGCTCGTATAGCTTATGACATTACCGTAAGCGTAGCCGGACAATCCCAATCATTATCCAATATAGTAGGTGTAACTGAAGCACCGTGACATCCTTCATACATCATACATTATAATTCATAAATAATTCGTACCTTCGCAGTCAAATTATTAAAAAATGAATTAAAATGAAATCATTATTAGTATTCTTACAAGACCCGCCGGCAGCGGCCCCGCAAAGCGGCGGCTTATTCGGCGGACAGGGTGGCTTTCTGCTTATGATGCTGCTGATTTTTGTGGTAATGTACCTCTTCATGATCCGGCCCCAGCAGAAAAAGCAGAAAGAAATGCGCCATTGGCGCGAAAGCTTGCAAAAAGGCGATAGAATCGTTACCTCCGGCGGTATCTACGGCACGATAGTCGACTTAAAAGATCGCTACGTACTGGTAGAAGTCGACCAGAATGTAAAACTGCGCATCGACCGGAGCACAATCCTGAAAGACATGTCGGACGCGCCGACTAACAAGTAACCGACCGCCGTCGAACATCGCTTGCCGCAAACAGGAACTATGCAAAACAAGCTAAAAAAAACACTATCGTCGCTGCTTAACAAACGGACATTAATGTTTTGTTGGTTTGTAGCGTTAGCCTTTGTCGCATGGTTCATCAACCGGCTCTCGAACGAATACCGCGCCGAAATGCTGGTCAATGTATGCCTCTACGACAGCCAACACAAGCATGAATCGAAACTGTTTACCACCTCGGCCTTGCCGGTGATAGCCCGCGCCAATGGATTCTATATCCTGCGGCAACGCCTGTCAACACCCCCGACGGTAATGATTGACATCAAAAACAAACGCCCCCGGCAGACCGGCACGCACTATTACCTGCTCACCGCTACCGTACAGGACGAAATCAGGCAACTGCTAAGCGACGACATGCAAATCGAATCCTACGCCCGCGATACCCTCTTCTTTCAAGGCGTCAAGCCGGACGACATCCCCGACGACGAGAACATGATTTACGGCAACCACGTCGTACACTCATCTTCAAACTGACCGACATGTTGTACGTAGGATTGACAGGCGGCATCGGAAGCGGCAAAACGCTGGCAGGGAAAATCCTCTCTACCCTCGGAACACCCGTATTCAACGCCGACGACGAAACTAAAAAATGTTACGAGCACGACCCCGCCCTCCGCGCCAAACTGACCGCCCTGCTCGGCAACGATATCTACTGCGATGGACAATTGCAACGTCCGGTAATGGCCGCAAAAATCTTTGCCGACGTATCGTTATTAACCCGCGTTGAAGCGCTCGTACACCCGCTCATCATGACACGCTTCTTCCGGTACGCCGCCGAGCAACAAGCCCCCTGCGTCGTACTGGAAGCGGCGATACTCTTTGAAAGCGGCATCGGGCAACAAATGCACCGAACCATCGTCATCCAAGCGCCGGAAGCAATACGAATACAGCGGGTCATGGCGCGCGATAATGTCGACGAAGCCACCGTCCGCCAACGTATGAAACACCAGTGGTCCGACGAACAACGCGCCGCCCGCGCCGACTTCATCGTTACAAACGACGGGCAACAACCACTCCTCCCGCAATTACAAACAATAAATCGACAATTACAACTTGCAACAAACAGATAACAACTCAACAACCATGACCGATTTAAAGAAAATAGTTACCATCCCGCACTACCCTGGCCTATACCGTCATCTTTCACAAAGAAAAAACGGAATCATCGTCGAGTCGCTGATAGACGGGAAACGAATGTGCGCCATGTCGACCATGCGGGTATCCCTGCTGTCGGACATCGCCGTCTACACCGATACCGAAGATTTACCCCTGAGCAAGGTGCTGCTGAAAATAAAAGACAAACAGCAGGGACAACCGGCTATCAACTCCAAATCGCCGGAGGCTGCCGTACGGGCATTCTTTGAAGAAGTACTGCCCGACTACGACCGCGAACGGTTTTATCTTTCACACATGAAAAAGATACTGGACTGGTACAACTTGCTTCAGCAAAATAATATGTTGGACATCGAAGAACCGGAGGCCGACGCCCCGACAACCCAAAATGAATCTCCCGATGAACTTCCCGCTAATTAAACAGACTGTATTAATCGTCGCAATGCTGCTTTTACAAGCGGTAGGCGCATGGGCACAAAGCGAAAAGGACAAACCGTCGTCAAACTCATCGCCGGACGCGCCGCCATCGTTTGCACAACGTTTTTTCTATGGCGGCCACATAGGAATGGTCTTTACCGATGAGCAAACGCGCTTGTCTGTAACGCCAATGGCCGGCTTCCGCATAACCCCCGATTGGTCGGCAGGACTGCAACTGGAGATAGAATACTATGCGTATGACTACTCGCTAAACAACCAAACCGCCACAGCCAAATCATACGGCATCGGCGGCGGACTGTTTACCCGTTACGAAGCCCCTGTCCCCTTCCTGCAGCAATCCGGCAGCGGCATTTATGCCCATGCCGAATACGACTATATGCGCTACAGCCGGTGCTACAACGGTAACCAGCCCAATAGCTACGACAACCGTCATGCGCTACAGGCAGGCGTAGGCATATACATCCCCATTAGCCCGCGCAGCCGGATGTCCTTTACCGCCCTTTGGGAACTGTGGCATTCGGACGGCACGCCCTACTCATGGACGCCGGTCGTACGCGTCGGTATCGTATTTTAATCGGCGCCCGGTACCATATTCTATTGAAAAATCATTCACTTCTTACATTAAATACTATGGTTGAAAAAACGAAACAAATCTTAAGCGACTCCCCGGCCATGCGCTGGACGGCGTTAGTACTACTGGCCTTTGCCATGTTTTGCTCCTATATCTTTATGGATATACTCTCACCGATTAAGGATCTGATGCAATCAACCCGCGGATGGGACTCGACGGCCTTCGGCACGATGCAGGGAGCGGAAACATTTTTAAACGTGTTCATCTTTTTCCTAATCTTTGCCGGTATTATCTTGGACAAAATGGGCGTCCGGTTCACCGCGATATTATCGGGCTTTGTCATGCTCGTCGGCGCGACAATCAATTGGTACGCCGTAACCGACATGTTCGCCGGCTCTGCCCTGGAACACTGGTTTACCATTCACCTGAATTACATACCGCTGTTCGACGAATTAGGCGTGTCGCCCTTCTACGAAGGAATGCCAGCCTCAGCCAAATTCTCGGCAATAGGATTTATGATTTTCGGCTGTGGCGTCGAGATGGCCGGCATCACCGTATCGCGTGGTATTGTCAAATGGTTTAAAGGAAAAGAAATGGCGCTGGCTATGGGATCCGAAATGGCGTTGGCGCGTCTGGGCGTGGCGACGTGTATGATATTCTCGCCCGTGTTTGCCAAATGGAGCGGACATATTGATGTTTCGCGGTCGGTAGCATTCGGCGTCATCCTACTGATCATTGCGCTGATTATGTTCATCGTTTATTTCTTTATGGATAGAAGATTAGATGCACAAACCGGCGCGGTGGAAGAAAAAGACGACCTGTTTCAAATTAAAGACATCGGCACAATTCTTCGTAGTCGCGGCTTCTGGTTAGTGGCACTGCTATGTGTGCTGTACTATTCGGCGATTTTCCCTTTTCAGAAATACGCAGTCAATATGCTGCAATGCAATTTGACATTCACCCCTCCGGCTGCCGGCTCTTTTTGGGCATCGAACCTATGCACTATCATACAATATCTGGTCATGTTGGTAGTGGCTGCCGCTGCATTTGCCAGTAATTTCAGTAAACGAACCGTTAAAACAGCTCTGTTGACCGTATCCGTCGCGCTCCTTGTGGTGTTCTGTTACATGGGATACATGCGGCAGTCGGCCGAAACGGTATTTGCCGTATTTCCGTTACTGGCGGTCGGTATTACACCCATCATCGGAAAATATGTCGATAATAAAGGCAAAGCGGCGTCGATGCTGATGATAGGCTCGCTGCTCCTCATCGCCTGTCATTTGACATTTGCATTCATATTGCCGATGTTCAAAGGGAGCGCCGTGGGCGGTATCCTGATAGCTTATATCACCATACTGGTATTAGGCTCGTCGTTCTCGTTAGTGCCGGCGTCGTTGTGGCCCAGCGTACCGAAACTGGTCGATAATAAAGTAATCGGATCGGCGTATGCTTTGATATTTTGGATACAGAATATCGGCCTGTGGCTCTTCCCGCTGTTGATAGGCAAAATTTTGGACGCTTCTAACCCGGCCGTCGCGCAAGCATTACGAGATAAAACCATGACGCCCGAAGTGGCGGCCGTGTCATACGATTATTTATATCCGATGCTGATGTTGGCCTTCCTTGGAGTCGCGGCATTAGTGTTAGGATTTATCCTCAAAGCCGAAGACCGTCGAAAAGGGTACGGCCTCGAGCTGCCGAATAAGAAATGACACATCGTTTTCATAATAAATAAGAGGATCCCCGATAGTGTATGCTGTCGGGGATCTTCGTTATAGAGTATGGTCGTAATGTGCCGACCGCTCCACAGGGACGACATGTTGGTAGAAATACGACAACCCTGTTGTTGCAGGCAATATTCAATTTGTAAATTTTAAGTATCTTTGTAGCCGTTGCATAGACGAATTATGAGTAAGTTTTCCTATATACTAAAGAATCCCGGTAAATGGATGGTTCTGGCGGGGCCGTGCAGTGCAGAGACGGAGGCGCAAGTCATGGCGACAGCGCGGGAACTGGCTGCCGGAGGGTTGACGGATGTGTTTCGCGCCGGCGTGTGGAAACCGCGTACACAGCCCGACTGCTTCGAGGGCGTAGGTGAAAAAGGACTGGCGTGGCTGGCGCAGGTACGTGATGAATTTCATCTGCCTGTGGCTACAGAGGTGGCCAACGTGCGGCATGTGGAAGCGGCTTTGCGGTATGGTATTGACATTCTCTGGATAGGCGCACGGACGACGACCAACACATTTGCCGTGCAGGAAATCGCCGATGCCTTGCGAGGCGTGGACACTGCGGTGTTGGTCAAAAATCCCGTAGCGCCCGATTTGGCGTTGTGGGTAGGCGCTGTTGAACGTCTACTGAAGGCTGGCGTGCCGGCGGTGGCGGCGGTGCATCGGGGATTTTCGAGCTACCAGAAAACGCCCTACCGGAATCAACCGCTGTGGCAAATTCCACTGTCGCTGACGCAGCGTCTGCCCGGCATCCCGCTCCTCTGCGACCCGAGCCATATTGGTGGTAAGCGGGAATACCTACCGGAACTCCTGCAACGCGCCGTCGACCTGCGCTACGATGGCTGGATGATAGAAACGCATATCCGCCCCAACGAAGCATGGAGCGACGCTGCACAGCAAATCACGCCGCAGGCATTGACCGCGCTGCTGGCAACTCTCGTCCGACGCGCCGACACCTCATCTGATGTCGGTTTCATAGATAGGTTGCGGCAGTTGCGGGCAGAGTTGGATTGTTTTGACGAGCAACTGATAGACATGCTGGCGCAACGAATGAAAGTGTCGGAGGCTATCGGACGGCAAAAGAAACGGAGCGGCGTGGCCATCTTACAGCCGCATCGCCGGAACGAAATGTTGCAACAAGCACTGGACAAAGGCGCTGCTGCCGGTTTTACGGTCGGTTTTATCGAAGAACTGTTTGAACTCATTCATCAGGAATCAATCAACCGGCAAATACATGTGATGGGTGATGAAAAATAGATGAAACGATAAACGGACTTTTAGCCTCGCAGAGGAGAGGTAACCAATCCAATATCCAAATGCAAAACAAAAGACTCCATACATTATTTTCCTTCAATGCACGGATTACAGCGCCGCCGTCGAAAAGCATGACGCAACGCGCGGTAGCCGCCGCTCTGGGGGCGCAGGGCGAAAGTTGTATCATCAACCCGTCGGATTGCGACGACGCACTGGCCGCCGCAGACATTGCCGAGGCGTTGGGAGCGGAGGTCGTCCGGCAAGAAAAAGTATGGTACATTTCGCCTGCCACCATCCAACGGAAAAGTACGCCTACATTGTATTGCCGCGAGTCGGCGTTATGTGCGCGGTTATTTGCACCGGTAGCGGCGGTAACATATCCATCGGTCAAAGTCATCGGCAGTGGCAACTTGTGGCAACGACCGATGGACGAACTGGTAGAGGCGCTGGCGGCATTCGGCGTACGCGCTACCGCGCACGCATCCCTCAACCTCCCGATGCACCTGAGCGGCTTGTTGACCCCCGCCACGGCGTCAATAACGGCGCTCCACAGCTCGCAGACGCTGTCGGGACTGCTGATGGCCTTGCCGCGGCTCTCCGGCGATTCGACGCTGGTAGTGCACAGTCTGGTCAGCCATCCGTATATTGATATGACGCTGGAAATGCTGGAGACCTTCGGCGTTCACATCTCGTATAAAAGAGATTATAGTCGCTTCCATATCCCCGGAGGGCAACGCTATACGCCGCAAACCTATATAGTCGAGGGCGACTGGAGTAGCGCAGCCTACTGGCTGGTGGTCGGAGCTATCGGCGGACGCATAGAGGTCGACGGCCTGCACAGAAAAAGCCGTCAGGCGGACAGGGCTATTTTAAAGGTGCTCAAAATGGCCGGCGTAAAATACCGGTGGGATGGCGACCGCTTAATAGTCCTGCGAAACGGTCAGCCGCAGGCCTTCCACTTCGATGCGTCCGACTGTCCCGATTTGTTCCCGCCGCTGGCATTGTTGGCGGCCTTTTGTAAGGGTGTTTCCTGCATCACCGGCGTCCGGCGGCTTTATTTCAAGGAAAGCAACCGCACCGAAGCGCTGCTGAGCATGCTCCAGACGTTGGGTGTGCACGTCTTGCTTCAAGACGACTCGCTCATCGTCGGAGACATCGCGGGGAATGTAGAATTGCACGGCGGTCGTGTGTCCTCGTTCAATGACCATCGAATTGCAATGGCCGCCGCCTGTGCCGGATTGTTTATTCCAGAGCCGGTACTGATTGACGACATGCACTGTATCCGCAAATCTTATCCATCCTTTACCCGAGATATGGCGCGCATAGTCGACATGACACAAGAGCGGGAACAGTTGAGCGTTCGGAAAGAGCAGGAGCGGCTGAAACTG
Source organism: Prevotellaceae bacterium (assembly GCA_031278545.1). Classification (GTDB taxonomy): domain Bacteria; phylum Bacteroidota; class Bacteroidia; order Bacteroidales; family UBA932; genus JAIRKX01. The sequence continues at coordinate 10,719 of JAITKF010000009.1, read as the reverse complement.
CTGGCACAGGAACAACTGACACCGGAACAACAAGAACGGCTGGCAAAGGAAAAGCAGGATAAATCATAACAAGACATCATGAATTCTTTCGGACATCTTTTTAGAATAAGTCTTTTCGGAGAATCGCATGGCGAGCGGATGGGCGTTATAGTCGATGGCTGTCCGGCCGGGCTGCCGCTTTCCACCGACGACTTCCTGCACGACTTGCATCGCCGGCAAAGCGGCTTCCGTGGCACTACCGCTCGCGCCGAAGCCGACATCCCACACCTGAGCGGCGGCGTCTACAATGGCCATACAACCGGTGCACCGGTAGCCATCTTGTTCGACAACGACGATACCCGTGCTGACGATTACGCCGCATTCCGCGACACGCCTCGTCCGGGACACGCCGACTTTACCGCTACAAGAAAATGGAACGGCTTTAACGATTTGCGGGGCGGCGGACACCTGTCGGGACGCCTGACGGTGTTGCTGGTGGCGGCGGGCGTCGTTGCAAAAAAAATACTGACGCCGGTAGTCATCACAGCCGAACTGGAAGAAGCCGGTGGGCAAATAACTATTGCCGATGCCATCGACCAGGCCATAGCGGCAGGCGACTCCATCGGGGGTATCATACGCTGCACGGCGCGACGGATGCCGATCGGCTGGGGAGAGCCGTTCTTCCACTCGGTCGAATCGCATATCAGCCGATTGGCATTTGCCATTCCCGGCGTCAACGGCATTGAATTTGGCGACGGATTTGCCGCCACACAACGGCGTGGCTCTACCCGCAATGACTGCTTCGTCGCCGCCGACGGCACAACCACGACAAACAACGCCGGCGGTATCAACGGCGGCATCACCAGCGGCAATGACCTGTATTTCCGCATATCGGTCAAACCGGCAGCCAGCATCGCCCGTCCACAGCGGAGCCTCAACATGACCACCGGCCAAATGACCGACCTTCTCATCCCCGGCCGCCACGACGCCTGTTTCGCCCTTCGCCTGCCGGTAGTAGTCGAAGCGATAACAGCTATTGCACTGGCGGATTTCGGACACTTTTCAGTCGACAGCAACAGTCAACAGCAGGGATAAGTATGCCTTGCCCGTATAAGGCAGCAACAGTCAGGAGTACCGGATTTTTTTATTCCACTCGCCGTGACAAGCTCCGTCGCATAAATTCTTTCATTCCATTCACAAGAATAAACTCTATCATCCGGATTCTTTCGTTCCGGAAATCGGAATGAATTTTACTATCTTGATCTACTTATTTCGGAAACCGGAAATGGATTTTGCAGCCTACTGCTGACGGGCTACTAAAAAAACGACTACCGTCCTCGGAATCGTATTGTTTGCTTTACAGGGCGTTTGCTGAGCGTCCATTTGCCGCCTTCTTTGATAAGCCGGATGGCTTCTTCGTCGCACGAGGGACACAGGCTGGTTATTATTTCAATATTGAACGGATTTCCTTGTACGTCTATATAAAATAGAAGTTCTACTTTTCCTTTCGCCTTAATGCATAAGGAATCGGACGGCTGTCGTATACTTTGTCTCAAATAATTCCGGTAGGCCTTTTTGCCGATAAGCGGGACGGCAGTTTCGTCGGCGGTGTCCGGTATAGAAGTACGTTTCATTACGCCGTATCCAACGACTACTACTTCTTCCAGCTCTATTGCATCGGCGACCAGATTAACATCAATCGTCGTTTTTCCAGCCACCGGAATTTCTTCTGTATTCATACCAATGAAAGAAAACACCAACGTATTGCTATCTTGTACAGGAATAGCATAATGCCCGCCCATATCCGTCAACACGGCCGTCGGCGCGCCTTTAATGCTCACCGACGCACCCGCCAGCGGAGCACCTTCTTCGGATACAATACCGGTAGCGACTTTCATCGATTTGTCGACCAATACTGCGGGGACGGCGTTTTTGGCAAACTCCATTATCGTCACATGACCGTCGGACGACATATCCTTTTCAGGTGAATTCGGATGCGGCGGTTTTAGATGAACGTCCGGTTCTTTTTGCACGATTGTACTTTTGCGTTCGATTGATAGCGGAGATTGCACGGTGGCAGGTTCATGCCTGTCGGGTAACTTCGCGATAGGGAGTGTGTCTGTCATCAATAGCTTCGCAACGGGGAGTGTGTCTGCCACGGGCGCTTGCCGTAATAACAATAGAAGCCCTGCTCCGACTAACACTACAATACAGGCGGCTGCCGCCCATATCCATGCCGGTTTTTTCTGTTTTGCCGCCTGCGTTTTCAATCGTTGCTGAAGGAGCAGGATAGCTGCTGCATGGTTGTCGTCGTGCTTGTCGTACCCGCTAAACGCTTCCTCCAAAAAAGGGTCTTGCTGCGCTTCTCGTTCTATTCGATTAGCCGTTTTTCCTTTTTGCGTGCCTTGTAAATACTCAATGATGCGATGCCGCTTTGCTGTCATTATCCATGCATATTTTTAAATTCCGCTTACCGTTTTGGATATAGCTTTTCACACTTTTTAAATGGAACCCCGTTATGTCGGCAATATCCGCATACGATTTATCGGACATAAAAAACAATTTTATACTCACTTGTTGCGATTCCGGAAGTTTTTCCATACACTTTTGGAGCGACCGGAAATTTTCCTCCCTGTTATCTTCACTGAATAGAGCCGGAAGATTGTCCGATTCCATAAATACAGGTTGGAAAGCGACATAAACTTGCCGGTCATTTTTTCGCAGTACTTTTATACAATGATTTTTTACCACACTGTAAAGCCATGTATGAAAAGTCTGTACTTCATGCTGAAACACCTTTTGTTGTATTTCTTCAAACAACTCCATAACCACGTCCTGCGCATCGCCAGTTGTCTTCAGATAATTCAGGCACAACCCGTAGGTTAACGGAATGTAGCGGCTATATAATTCGGCAAAATAGTCGACATTCTTAGTTTTGCGAAACAATGCCAATAGTTCTTTATCGGAACAGGCGGTTATTTTGGTTGTAAAAAACAAACCTCGTTTTATATTAGTGCAGGCTTTCTATTTGCTCAGCAGACAAGCCGGTATACTGCATTATTTTTTCGACCGGTTCATTCTCCGATAGCATACGCCGGGCTATTTCTATTTGGATCTGCTGCATGCCCTTTTCTATGCCTTTTTCTACACCCTTTTCTATGCCTTGCTGCATACCTTGCTGCATGCCCTTTTTCAATCCTCTCTTCAACCCCTTTTCAAGACCCTGTTTTAATCCTTTTTTAAGACCCTGTTGCAATCCCCTATCTTCGGCCGTTGACACAATATCGTCTTCGAGCCATTTGGTATCGAGGGCACGTTCATACGCGCGTAGTTCTTTTACCGTGAGCCGGTCGTAGGCCATAACCTCACAGGCTAAATCCAACCCTTGCGCCTTAAAATCGGATTTAATTTCATTGTTTTTTAAAAAATAAATCCACTCGTCCAACGTATCTTTAGCCACGTCGTTAAATTGATTTACTTTTATAATATAATATTCCGGATGCAAGTCGCCCGCTTCGGTATATCCGAATTTTTCGCGTTGCTTTTCAGACAGTTGTAGTGTTTCATGGGTATGCAAGCCCTTGAAGTGGGTCTTGCCATGATATATATAATCATTGCCTTGCCCCAAATCAAAATATACGATGTTGATGGAATAGACTTTTCGAATCACCCCATACGGGCTACTTTTGTTGATTCGTTCAGTGATGACCTTGCTTGTTCCGTAGAGCATCCGAAGAAAATAATCGACTTGACTATTGTACTGCACTTCAATAATCATCAATTCCTTGTTAGAGTCTTCAGCCAGCACGTCGACTCGGTTAAACTTGTCTTCAATCGACTTCTGGTTGCTTTCACTCTCCAAAATCTGCTTGATGATGATTTGGCGTTTCAATAATTCGCTCAAAAAGCCTTCAAGTACGGCAAAATTTGCTTTATTGCGCAGCAGCCGTTTCATAGCCCAATCGAAAGATACTAAATTACGTGTTTGCATGATTTAACGATTTTTTATGGCAAGCAAAAGTAAGCAAAAATTTAACACAATACAAATAAAATGCAAAAAATAGGACCCGGTAAATGCAACTGAGATAAGAAAAGAATCGTGTATCGGGGGTACCCCCGATACACGATTGAGAAAAAAGTCTTATTTTAGTTGTATATGAAAACAAAAAAACATTTAACTCAAGAACAAAGGTACACAATTTCCCGGATGTTGGAAGCTGGAGGTACCAGAAAAGAAATCTGTATTGCCACAGGCAAGGACAAATCAGTACTCAGCCGGGAACTTCAGCGGAACAGCCACAAGCGGGGATATTCCCCACGCCTGGCACAGGAATACGCCGATGAACGGAAAGAACGGTTTGCTAAAAAACGAAAATTTACCGAACATGTCAAACAAAAGATTATTAAAGAGCTTACCGAAGAACAGTGGTCGCCGGAACAAATTGCAGGGAAAGCCAAACGAGACGCTATACCTATGGTGAGCCATGAGCGGATTTATCAATTTATCCGGGAAGATAAACGACAGGGTGGAACACTTTATACACACCTGCGACACCGGCTTAAACATCGTAAGCGACCTGTCGGGGGAAAGAAAGTAGTAATACCTGATAAAGTGTCTATTGACCTGCGGCCGGTGATCATTAACAAGAGGGAACGGGTGGGTGATTGGGAAATTGATACCATCGTTGGGAAAGAAAACAAAGGAGCTATCTTAACGGTCACAGAACGAAAAACAGGCTTCCTGTTGATTAAAAAATTACCAAAAGGTAAAAATGCGAAAGATTTAGCTATGGAGTTATTTTACTTACTCTTGCCTTATAAGAAAATGGTATGGTCTATCACTTCCGATAATGGAAGTGAATTTTATGACACAAAAAAATAGCAAAATTGTTAGATACAGCATTTTATTTTGCACATCCCTATTCGTCATGGGAAAGGGGATTAAATGAATACACTAACAAACTTATCAGACAGTATATTCCTAAAAAAGCATCTTTTAATGCTTTTTCTGATGACGAAATATTAAAATTTCAATATAAGATTAACCGTAGACCAAGAAAATTACTTAACTTTGACTCGCCGTGGAAGGTTTTTTCCTCCGCCTTGAATAAGTCGGTGACAGTGGGTACTTGAATCTGCCAACTCATAACTCCCCAGCCGCGCTAACCGTTGTTCTCAACTAAATTCGTATCTTTGTGATCACAAAAGAAAATATTCAATCATACATATCCCGATGAAAAAGATCACTTGTTTTGCCTTTGTCCTGCTGTTTTCCCTGCCTGTGGCAGCGCAAACCAATCCCGAAGTAACCCAAAATTATCAAAAATTTGCGCAGTTGCTGCTGTATATCGACAGTCATTACATGGATAGCGCCAGTATCGGTAAACTCACAGAGAAAGCCATTATCAATACGCTGCAAAATTTAGACCCGCACTCCACCTACCTCACTGCCGACGAAGTCAAGTCGTCGAATGAATCGCTACATGGCAACTTTGAAGGCGTGGGCATCGAATTTAATATTTTGAACGACACGCTGACGGTGGTGTCGCCCATCTTCGGCGGTCCGTCGCAGGCGGTGGGCATCCGCGCCTCCGACCGCATCATTGCCGTAGATAATGAAAATATCGCCAGCGTCGGGCTGACGAATGCGCAGGTGCTAAAATTCCTGCGGGGACCGAAAGGTACAAAGGTGTTGCTGACCGTTGTCCGCAAAGGCGTTCTGCAGCCGTTGCGCTTTACGGTGGTGCGTGATAAAATTCCTATCCATAGCGTGGACGCCGCCTACGAAGTGCAGCCGGGTATGGCGTACATCCGGCTTGGGCGTTTTGCGCTAACCACGCTGGACGAAATAAACGAAGCCCTGAAAAAGAAATTCAAAAAAGCGCCGGCGTCCATGATACTCGACCTGCGGGGCAATAGCGGCGGGATATTCAAGACGTCCGCCGACTTGTGCAACCAATTCTTCGACTCCGGCCGCCTGCTGGTATACAGCGAGGGGCTGCATTACCCGAAAACCATAGAATTGTCCGGCAAAGGCGGGTTTTTCCAAACCGGGAATTTAGTAGTGTTGCTGGACGAAGGCTCTGCGTCGGCAAGTGAAATCGTTGCCGGCTGCGTTCAGGATTGGGACAGAGGTATCCTTATCGGTCGCCGTTCCTATGGGAAAGGGCTGGTGCAACAACTGCTGCCCCTCACCGACGGTTCGCAAATCCGCCTCACCGTTGCCCGTTACCATACGCCTACCGGTCGCGTCATCCAACGCCCCTACAATGCCGGCGAAACGGAAAAATACTATGCCGATTTATATAAACGCGCAGTGCATGGCGAATACTACAGCCGCGACAGCATCCGCTTTCCCGATTCCCTGAAATATTATACCCTTGTGAAACAGCGGACGGTGTATGGCGGCGGCGGTATCATGCCCGATATTTTCATGCCGCACGATACGGCTTCCTACTCCAAATATTACAGTAACCTTAGCCGCGCCGGGCTTTTCAACCAGTTTACGTTGAAATATGTTGATACGCACCGCAGCCGGTTGGAAAAAAGTTATAAAACTGTTGCCGCATTTGACAAACAGTTCCACGTCGCCGGCGACCTGTTTGAACAATTCCTCGCCTACGCCGAAGCGCAGGGAATAGCACGCGATGAGAAAGGACTGGAAATATCCGGCAATGACATGCGGCTGCAACTGAAAGCCCTCATCGCCCGCACGCTTTGGAACTCCAGCGCTTATTACGAAATAATCAATAAACACCTCGATAAGGAATTTATCAAAGCCGTAGAAGTACTCAACAACTGGAGCCGCTACGAACGGGAACTGTTAACGGTCAGTGATTAGTTGAAAGTTGAAAGTTGAAAGTTGAAAGTGGCTGCCGCGCCAGCTAATTAGTCACATTAAATAATTAGTCACATTAGCACATTAAACAATTAGCACATTAAACAAATTTTTTCCGTAAATTTGCCATCAGCTATGAAACACTGGTTATTTTTTGGGATAATGTACTTGGCGTTGCCGTTTCCGGCGGCGGCGCAGGAGGAAGCGCGTTTCAACCGGCAGGCGGCATGGAAGAATATGTGCCATGACCCGCATATCCGCAGCATTCAGCTATTCAAGGGCGGCAATGAACAGTCGTTGCCGACGCTGGTATGGAATGCCGGCGAGCAACTGACGTTATGGTTCGACGACCTGTCGGAAAACCGCTCGTCGCTGCGCTACACCATTGTGCATTGCACCGCCGACTGGGAAGAAGACAACCTCTTCGTTACCGACTACCTCGAAGGTTTTGCGGAAAACCGGCTGAATGATTTCAAACATTCGCACCTTACGCGGGTGAATTATACGCATTATGAATTGCACATCCCCAATAATGACGTGCAATTGAAAGTGTCGGGAAATTATTTGCTGAAAGTATATGAAACGGATGCAAACGCCCCCGTATTCGTACGCGGTTTTTCGGTGGTAGAGCTGAAAACCGCCGCCACGCTGCGTATGCGCGGTCCGGCAGTTACCGGCGAAAGCTGCCTGCAACAACTGGAACTTGCCGTTAACCACTCTTCGTTGGAGGTGCGCAACGCGTTCCGCGAGTTAAAGGTGCGGGTAGAGCAAAACGGCTACCGGCTTCCCCTGACGCCTCATCCGGAGCCAACATTCACGGACATTGGTCGCACGGACTATTCGCTAGCCGACCGCCTGTGGTATCCCGGCGGAAATGAATTTCGTTTTTTTGATACGCGGAATCTGGAATTCAGCGGGCGCGGCGTAGTGCAGATGCGTACGGACAGCGACGGCTTTGTCTACGCCCTCCTGCAACCCGATGCGCCGCGTAACAGGCAATATTCCTATGAACGCGAAATGAACGGCCGTTTTTATATCGACGCCTACCGCACAGCCGACCGCCTCCTGGAAGCCGATTATGTAACAACTATTTTTACGTTGAACGTCCCCGAACCGTTCGACGGCGAGGTATATGTCTTCGGCGCACTCACCGGCTTTGCGTTGCATCCCGCTTTCCGTATGGAGTACAACGCTTCGCTGCATGCCTATGAATTAAATACGCTCGTGAAACAGGGACTGTACAATTACCGCTATGTGCTGTTGGATAAACAGGGGCGCATCGACTGGACGGCGATTGAAGGCTGCTACGCCGAAACGGAAAACAGTTACCACATCTATGTTTATTTCCGTTCTGTCCGCGACCGCTACGACCGGCTGGCAGGCTTCTTTTCAACAGGAATAAATTAAGTTACGGATTTGGGCTGACGCCGGAACAGTTGAAAGTTGAAAGTTGAAAGTTGCGGCAAGCGCACTATCTTTTTCCAGTTTGTAAGGGATTTCCCGTTCTCCGTTTCCCGTTCTCCGTTATCCGTTCCCCATTCTCCGTTATCCGTTCTCCGTTCCCCGTTCTCCGTTCCCCGTTCTCCGTTCCCCATTCTCCGTTCCCCGTTATCCGTTCACCGTTATCCGTTCCCATTGTGTCGGAACAAAAAAAATTGCCCCATGAAAGCGGGGCAATTTTCAGAAAAAACTACCAAATTAAAACCTAAATCCTATTTTAAAAACAGGTTGTGCAAAAATAGCATAGTCTTGATTTTCTCCCGTCATTGCATCTAAGCCGGGCTGCGCAAAGAGCGTCAAGCCGGAATAGTAATAACTGAAGGGTTTGATTTCAAAGCCTGCGGTTAATCCGGGGAACAGGCTGTATTCGATACCGGCTACCGCCGACGCCGCCCAACCAAATAACTGGCCGGTGCGAACGCCCGCATCCCGTTTGTCGGCTTCCAAACTTGCGCCATCGAAGCCGGCATAGGTACTTTGCGCCGACAGGCTGGCAAACTGGAACGTGCCGAATACGCCTGCATACGGGTGAATACGGTTGTTGCCCACCGTAAAATAATATTGCCCGCCCACATTCGCAACAACGCGCGTCTTTAACTGGGCGTCAATATTGACATATTTCGGGAATACGGTAACATCGCCGGACACCGTAGGATCCACTGCTTCGCGCCAGGGGGTGTTGTTGATGTACCCCGCCCCGCTCAACGACACGGCAATTTGACCGGTAATAAAGTATTTCGCTTCGATACCTATCATATTGAGCAATGAATTACTGTTCGGGTCGCTCAGCGTCAAGTAAGCCGGCAAGTCGGTGGTAAGACCGCTTCCCACTACGGTAGCATTCTGCTGAACCAGCAAAATATTATCCGCCGAGTAGAAAAATCCTTTACCCAGCAGGAGGTTCACTTGATAGTTCCCCGCTTTCGGCGCATAGTCGCTTCCGCCGGCGGCGGCTTCCTGTGCCCGCAGCGGCAGGAACAATACCCCGAGTAAAACGAATAAGAGTATTTTTTTTGTCATAGTATAGTATCTTTATTTAAGTTTTTTATTTGCCTTGTGGAAGGCGTTTTTTGAAAAAACCGCCCGCACCTGCAGCGCAGGCGGTTTTACACAAATAAAGTACTATTCGTCGTCTTTCAATAACTCTTCCATTTTGGCTTCAATTTCTGCAATGGCTATTTCCAAAATAGCGATTTCAGCGTCTATTGCAGCAATTTTAGCTTCTTTTTCGGCTACCAGCTTGGCAATTAAATCGCCGGCATCACCACTTGCCCTATATTCGCGCAATGCGTTTTCGGCATTCTTCAAAGCCGTAACCAAAGCATTGATTTTCGTTTCTTGCGTTGCAATGGCTTCTTTAATGATGTACAACGTTGTTCCGGTGACGTCTTTCAACTGGTCATAAATATACCCCAACGTACCGGCATAGGTATTCGCTGCGTCGTAGTCAACAGTTGCTTTGTTAGACGCTAATTGCGCAGCGTCTTTCGCTGCCTTTTTAGCATCTACTACCGCCTGTTGCGCTTCGATTTCCGCGTTGATTTCAACAACCTTTGCTTCATATTCCGTCTTCAGACCTTCATAGTAAGCAATCGTGCGGTTCACTACGCCCAGCACGCTCTTGTAGTTTTCTACATAGAACGTATTGGCAGCATTGGCTTCCAATTCAGCAAGAACGTTTTTCGCGTCAGCCAAAATCTTAAAGAGGGAAGAATTGTAATTATTTATATCTGGATAACTCGGAACATTGGGCGCTTGCTCGGTCGGCAGTGGCCGTACGTTATACGGGAGGTAATAATGTACGTCAGCGAGTGCGCTTGCGCCGTACACGTTCCGGGACAAATACAGGTACTTACCTATGGTACTGTTTACATAAGCTTCTGGAACGGTACTGGTAGAAGCGGGGAAACCTACAAGAATGATTGCATTACCACTTGTTACATCCGCATTGTCTTCATAGTTGCGCCACTCGTAGTTATTTCTAATTTTAATGTCCGAGTCGGTCTTGAGGTTATTTATATAGGTCTGGTAATCTACTACTGCAACACTACTAAAGAATATATCTCTGCTAAAAACAGCTACATCATTAAGACCAGCCCACGTCGTCGGTATATTCGCCACGACAGACGTTTTGCGGTCGAAATTATACCGTGTTACATAATAAGTCTTTATGGCACTGAAAATAGCTGTTTTTTGGTTTTCGGTTATATCCGTTACTGTACTGCCCGCAGCATTTATCAGGTCAACACCTGTTTGCCATACGCTTAATTGCGCCCTCAAGCCGTCTACAGCGGTATTCACTCCGCTTACAGCTCCCAGATAGCTTTCTTTTGCCTCTTCCCATGCTTCTTTGCCGGCGTCAAATTTTCCTTGAGCAGTGGCTATGATAGCTTTTTGGTCGG
>JAITKF010000078.1 GCA_031278545.1 Prevotellaceae bacterium | reverse complement strand
GCGTGCCAATCGCAGTGCAGGAATATACTGCCTGTGGGTTTGAGGATGCGGTGCATTTCGACTACACGTTCTTTGAGCCATGCGATATAATGGTCGATACCGCCCGCCCAACGGTCTTGAAAACTGCGGACTTCTCCTTCATCCCCCCATATCACTTCGTAGTTGCGATTCGAGAAAAACGGCGGATCAAGATAAATTAAATCCACTGTTTCGCTCTCCATTGTCCTGAGAATTTCAAGATTATCGCCTAATATTAATTTGTTTGCAGACATTGTTTATTTAATTTATTTTCTGTGCAAAATTACAATAAAAAGAACTCTCTACGTGCTACTTTCAACTAAACTTCACGCACAACAGTACTATTTCGGAACGGCTGCCTGTGCGTACCGGCGCTGCCCATGCGCCGATACCGCAAGAAGTATAAAAATGCGTTCGGTCTTTTTGCAAATAGCCCCAGTCCTTCTCATACATCCTTTGTGTAACCATACTGAACGGCCATAACTGCCCGTGATGTGTATGCCCCGACAGGCTAATGTCTGCCCCGGCAGCGGCAATGGCGTCCCATTCGTAGGGCTGGTGATCGAGTACAATGACCGGACGGGTTGCATCCAGCGGCGCTATCAGTTCGGCAATGGTTTTGCGACCCTTTGCCGAACGATCCATGCGACCGACGACGTAGAACCGGTTATCGACCAACACGGCCGTATCGAGCAGTGGCTGCACGCCGTATTGCGACAGGTATTGCATTGATGCGACCGGTTCGCCCATCATTTCGTGATTGCCGGTAACGGCATACACGCCCAGCGGCGCTTGCAGTTGCGCAAACAGTTCGCCCATCTTTTTACGGAATACCGGCGCAGGGTTGTCGTCGAACGTATCGCCGACCAGAAAGACGATGTCGGGCTTTAATTCGTTGATTTGCATTATCCAGCGCTGCAAATGACCTCGGGCATAGATAGCGCCCAAGTGCATGTCGCTAACGGCAACAATATTCAACTTCTTATATCCCGGGACGTTTTTTTGTACGACTACATCCAGCGTATACACCTTCGCCCGTGTACCATTGTAATACCCTACGCTGGCGATGATCAACAATCCTGTCATAAATGCGGCAAACAGCCACAATTTTAACGCCGGCCAGTCGAACGCCAGCGCCGACAATTTTTTTCCGAAAGCCCACAGCGCCAGCCGCAGCAAATCGAAACTCAACGCGGCCACCAGCGCATACAGGAACACCACTAACCACCACGAGCCGACCGACCAAAGCGCATCCGTCCATGGCGTGTCGATGACTCGTTTCAGGATGAGCCCGGCAAAAAACGCCGTAGCGCCGGTCAACGTTACGGCAAGATATATGGAGCGGTATCGTCCAAGCATATCGAGCATTTGCCAGCCGCGCAAAATAATGTACGTATTAACCGACACGTAAATAATCAGTACAATGAGAATAAAAACCGACATGTATTTCATGTTTATCATTTATATATACTATATGCTAAAACAACGAACCGTCCCGGTCTCCGCGGAATGCGCCAAGGTGTTTATATGCTAATTCGGTGGCTTCGCGACCGCGCGGGGTGCGCTGTAAAAACCCTTCTTTGATTAAAAACGGTTCATATACTTCTTCGATAGTGCCAGGGTCTTCGCTGACGGCAGTCGCAATCGTCGTCAGCCCGACCGGGCCGCCTTTGAATTTATGGATGATGGTCGAAAGAATTTTATTGTCCATCCGGTCGAGCCCGTGCTTGTCGATATTGAGGGCTTTCAGTGCATAGCGCGTAATAGGCAAATCAATCGCGCCGCTGCCTTTGACCTGCGCAAAATCGCGTACGCGGCGTAACAGGGCATTGGCAATACGCGGCGTTCCGCGGCTCCGCAAGGCTATTTCATTAGCCGCCTCGTCGTCAATGCCCACATTCAGGATGGCAGCGCTACGTTGAATAATGCAGTACAACACCGGGGCGTCGTAATATTCCAGATGGCACTGTATCCCAAAACGGGCGCGCAGGGGCGCGGTGAGTAACCCGCTGCGGGTCGTAGCGCCGACCAGAGTAAACGGATTCAAATCAATTTGGATAGAACGCGCACTGGGGCCTTTGTCGAGCATAATATCAATCTTGTAATCTTCCATCGCTGAATACAGGTACTCCTCGACCACCGGCGACAATCGGTGAATTTCATCGATAAACAGCACATCGCCACTTTCCAAATTGGTGAGCAGTCCAGCCAAATCGCCCGGTTTGTCGAGTACCGGCCCGGACGATATTTTCATTCCAACGTTCAGTTCGTTGGCAATAATATGCGCCAGCGTGGTTTTACCTAACCCCGGCGGACCGTGCAACAGCACATGATCGAGCGACTCGTTGCGCAACAGGGCGGCCGTTACAAAGACCTTCAGGTTGTCTATAATTTTTTCTTGTCCGGAAAAATCCGTAAATCCTCTTGGGCGTATTTGCACCTCAAATTCGCCGTCGCTTTGTTCTTTCGCTATATGCGGATCAAAATGTTCCATGATATTGTCATTCCATATTTATTTCGACCGTTCGAGCATTCTCCTAATCGACCGTTCGGCTTTTTCACGGATTGTTTCTTCTACAAAAATTTCCGGCTGTTCGGTCTGTAAAGCACGGTGGATTTTTTCGAGCGTGATTAATTTCATAAACTGGCAATCGTTGCAGGCGCCGCAGTCGTCGGCAAAGGCAGAAGACGGCGCAGTAACGACGGGGAGCGGAATAAATTCTTTCTGCGGACTGGCTTTTTGCATCTGGAAAATGACGCCGGGTTCGGTGACGACGATATATTGCGACGCCTTATCATATTGCGTAAAATGCAGTAATGCTGCCGTCGAACCGATGAAATCGGCCAGCAGCAATACGGCTTTTTTGCATTCGGGATGCGCCACCACTTTCGCCGCAGGACGCTGTTGTTTCAACTCCGCCAACCGTTCGACCGAAAACGCTTCATGCACATGGCAAGCCCCGTCCCACACCTGCATATCTTCGCGACCGGTAATCGTTTTGATATAATTGCCAAGATTCCGGTCGGGACCAAAAATAATTTTCTCGCCTACCGGCAGGCTCTCTACTATTTTCAGCGCATTACTCGACGTGCAACAAATATCGGTCATCGCTTTGATTTCGGCGCTGGTATTGACATACGAAATAACCGTATGTTCCGGATGGGCGGCTATGAACCGCCGAAAATCGGCCGGCCGGCACGATTCGGCCAACGAACAGCCGGCGTTTAAATCGGGTAATAATACCTTTTTTGCTGGCGACAAAATTTTCGCTGTCTCGGCCATAAAATGCACGCCAGCAAAGACGATAATCGACGCGTCGGTGGCCGCCGCCTGTTCCGAAAGTTGCAAGCTATCGCCTACAAAATCAGCTATTTCCTGCACTTCCGGACGCTGGTAATAGTGCGCCAGAATCACGACGTTTTTCTTTTTCCGAAGGGTATTTATCTCGCTTATTATACAATGATCATACATATTAATTAGAATGCTTCCTATTTTATGGTCGCAAATTTACATAAAATCTTCCATTGAAGCGTGAGGCTTTCCCATCGGGGAATACTATCAATAGAAAATGATAGTTCTCAGTTCTTAGTTCTTAGTTCAAAAAAAAATTTCCTCTTTTTTAACTTTTTTTGGCTGATTTTAAAAAAAGTTATACCTTTGCCGCCGATACCGTTTTTTTTGATTAAATTTCTTGTTTAATCAAAACCCCTTTCTCCATTCTCTTTTTGCCTTTGGCTCTCATTTTTCTTATTTTGTTATTCTCTATTTTCAATGGCCTGATAATCGCAGGCTTTTTTTTTCTCTATTACTAAGCAGGACGTCGATTCATCCCCTAATTCGTCCCCCGATTTTCACTCTTCAACGCGCTGTTTTTATATCTGTTAGGGTATCCTAAACAAGCCCATTTGCCCCTCGATTCTTCCCCCTATTCGTTTTTTGGGAGGGGGAGCCCTCTTCCTTTCTTCCTGTTATCAGCGCGTTGCAGCGGTCTTTGATTAAACAAGAAATTCAATTGGTGCGCCTATGCGACCGACTATCCGCCCAACGCTACCCTGCAGTCTGGCGGCTATATCCTGCGCGGCGCGCCTCCCTTCATTATTAACGACACTATCACTGAGCCTACGCATACCTTCGGTGCGGGCACGTGTATCACAGCCTATAGCGGCGGCGACGGCCAGCTTTCCTATTCGTGGTGGAAAGACGGCGTATTGATCCCCGGCGCTACGTCGGAGCGGGAGGGTCATCGCTAAGCACGACGACCGCCCTGGCCTCTGGTGTCTACTACGCCTCGCAGACAATCAACAGATGCGAAAGCGCGCGAAAGGCGGTTACGGCAACCATCTATAACACCCCAGACGCGCCGACGGCAAGCAGCCCGCAGACGTTCTGCTCCGCTTCCAACCCGACGGTCGCCAGCCTGTCGGCTAACGGCACAGATATTAAATGGTACAACGTCGCATCGGGAGGGTCAGCGCTAAGCACGACGTCAGCCCTGACTATCGCTACCTACTACGCCACGCAGACAACCAACGGATGCGAAAGCGCGCGAAAGGCGGTTGCGGTAACACTGAACGCTCCGCCAACCGCGCCCACCGGCTTAACCAGCAATGTAACCACTATCTGCGCCGGCACCTCTACTGCCATGACGCTTACTGCCTCCGGTGGCAGCGACGGCTCGGGCGCCGTCTACCAGTGGGGCATAGGCACGATGGTAGGCAGCAATGCAGCAAGCACCACCACCGCCAATACGTACGAGGTAAGCACCGATGCCGCCACTACCTACTGGGTGCGTAGAATCGGCGCCACCGCCTGCACGGATGCCACCAGCGGCACAACGACAACGATTGCAGCGGTGGCCAGTTCTACTATTATCCTTACTTCTGCTAATAATAGCCAAACAGTAACTATCAATACGGCTATAACGGCTATACAATACACTTTCGCTAATGTCTACACGTTGGGTTTTAGTGGTTTTCCACAGGGCGTGACCCCGTCCGTCTCCTCGTTGACTTCGGGTACCTGTAACCTAAGCGGTACGCCTATTGTTACCGGGATATTTACCTATACCATTACCGCGACCAATAATACCGGTTGCTCTGTTACTGCTACCGGTACGATTACCGTGATCCCTGCACCCATTACTTATACTGGTTGTACCACTCCCACGTTAACCTTAACCGGGGTTGGTTTTACCAGCGCAGCTACTTATAGTGTGAATGGGTTGATTTTGTCGTCGCCTGTTACGGTTACGAGCTGTACAAAAACGGACTATTCCGGCGGGTCATCGGGAGCGTTCAATGCTGATTGCCGTTCCAACAGTGATACTTTGTATGGTCATTTGTTCAGTTGGTGTATGGTGGTACAATACGCCGCCCAGCTCTGTCCCTCGCCTTGGCGTGTCCCAACCACGGGTGATTTTTGTAAGATTGCGAATGGTTCGGAAAGTAATTGCGACAATACAGTATCACAACATATAGGGATAAATGGCTGGTTAACAGGAAATTTTTGCACGTATGACGGCACGTTGGGAGGAGGAGTGTCCGGCTTCTATTGGTCGTCTTTAGAGAACGAATACAATCTGGATAACGGCTACATCGCGTTCGTAACCGACCATCTCAACCCAAAGACCCACCGCATCAAGTCCAACGGGTTCGCCTTGCGCTGCGTGCGGGATGCGCAGTAACATATTAAATTTTGAGTTTTAGTTATAGCTACCGTCCCGCGAATTGCGAGGCGGTAGTTTTTTTGAGTAACAGGGTTCAAGACTTTAAGCGTTAGAAGGCGCGCCTCATGCCGGCTGCCGATATTCAATCGTCGACAGTCATTTCGTTATCTATTAACTTTTGATTGTATTGTTGCCGGAAGGCGCGGAAGGCTTGCAACAAAGGTTGCGGAGGCGCCAGAGGCGCCTCTGCAACCTCCTGCAGGAGGTTGCGATGGAATAATACGTCGCGGTCATAGTCATACAAGGCGACTGGTTGTCCGTCGTCGCGGATTTGGAGTACAAAGTTGTTTTTATATACGTTGTAGAAACCGCCGTAGTTGATGGCAAAGGCCGTCGTGTCGTCGGCGAGTGCGTCGAACCCGAAGGCAAGGTAGGGACGGTCGTAGTGCAGGTAGCCTAACAGGGTGGGCATGATGTCTATCTGCTGGGTTACGCGCTGCGGTTCTATTTTGGCCGTTAGCGCGCCCGACGGGTCATAATAAATCACAGGTATCAGGAATGCGCCGATGGGCGTTTTGCTTTTAGGGTAGGATACCTGATTGGTATGGTCGGCGGTGATGACAAATAGCGTGTTGTGGAACCATGGCATTTGCGAGGCGGTGTCGAAGAAGCGGCGTAGGGCCATATCTGTATATCCGACGCATTGGTGAATTTCTTCTGTTCCCGTCGGGAATGTTCCCTTGTATGCTGCCGGTACACGGAATGGGTGGTGCGATGTGGCTGTAAATACTGCGGCGAGGAATGGTTCGGTTTTACGGTTTAGTGTATGCGCCATGAATTGGAGGAATGGCTCGTCCCAAATTGCCCACAGGCCGTCGAAGTCCGCGCGGTTATTGTATTCGTTCATTCCGTAGTAATGGCGGAATCCGGCCATTCGGGCGAATGCGTCGAAGCCCATTGAGCCGTTCGGCGCGCCGTGGAAAAAGGAGCAGTCATATCCTTCGTCGGCCAGCAGCGCGGCGAGGCCTTTAATCGTGTTGTTTGAATATACCGATAGTACGTAGGGTTCCGGGAACGAGGGGATGCTGGCTAGCACTGAGGGCATGGCATCGATTGATTTCAGTCCGTTGCCGAATGAATGGGCAAAGGTGTAGCTGCGGGTAATGAGCGAATCGAGGAAGGGGGTGTAGCCGGTGTAATGACCGTCGTCGAGGTCTTTATTCAGTGCGCCGATGTATTCTTTGCTCAGGCTTTCGACGATGATGATTACGATGTTCTTCCGTGTGAATCCGGCGGCGGCGGTCGGGCGGTGTACGGGCGTATATACGGCGTTCAGGGAGTCGGTGTCGGTAAAGTAGGCGTATCGTTTATAGGCGGGGTGGTTGAGGGTTTTATAGACGGAGAAGGGGGTGGAAAGAACGATGCCTATTTCTGCCGGATGGTTTACGCAGGCGGCGGCGTTGCTGATTGTAATCGGGCGGGTGCTGTATGCGAATCCGCCGCGGACGCCGCCGACAAACAGGGTCATGCAGAGGACCATCGCTACGGTGCAGAGGGGGTAGTAAATCCACCGGTTCCGAATCTGGGGGGCGCCTGTCCGTATACGTCCGTAGAGCCATACCATGGCGGCAATCATTGCGGTAAGCAGGAGGAACATGTACCAGTAGTCAATCACAAAGTGTCCTATCAGTGCGATATTCCCTTTGTCGTGTGAAAATTCTTCCAGCGCCGACCATGTGGTGCGTTTCATTGTAAATCGGAAATAAACCATGTCGAGGCAGTTTGCTGCTAAGGCGATGCTGTTGGGGATATAGTAGCTCCATTTCAGTGTTTGTTGGTAGCCTCGCCGGTGCCGGAAGCGGAAGGGGACGATGTGTCCGACGATGAAGGCGATGTTGGTATAAAGTACCGCTACCAAATCGAACCGTAGTCCGCTTCGGAGTAGTTGCAGGAAATGTCCGGCGGTCATATCGGGGAAGAGGTCGGTGTTGAACGTGTAAAATAGGATGCGGCAAAGGCTGAAGAGCGTCATCGCTAGGAGTAGCCGGATGCACATTACGATGTAGAGGTTTTCTAATAGTAGCGTGGCGCCGTTTTTTTGTTTCATGGCACGGGATGCGTGGGGGCAATGTTTCGTTTTTCGGGCGGGTGTTTACAGTTTGATGATTCGTTTCACGATGTAGTTTTGTCCGCTCGAGAGGTGGATTAGCAGGGTGCCGGCGGGGCATCGCGACAGGTCGAGGGAGAAGGAGGGCGTTCGGAACGTTTGGGTTAAGCATATTGTGCCGCCGACGGAGTAGACGGTTACGTTGATTTGTTGTATTTCGCCGTCGACGGTAATCGTCGCGTCGGCTTCGACCGGATTGGGTCGTACTGTCGCCGTCAGGCCGTATGATACGATGGTTACTGCGGCATCAAGGTATATGTAGTCGTGCATGGTGTTCGATATGCCTTGTTCATTGGCTACGATAAAATATACGTCTTTCAGTCCCATGTTTTCGGATAGTTGGAGTGTGGGGGTTTCTGTGTATAGCAGCCATTCTCTGCCGAGTGTTGTGGAGTCTTCCGAGGCGCTGTAGAATGTTGGCTTGCCGTTTTCTACTGTGTGGTTGAGGGTGATTGTCCGGTCGCTTGTCCGGTTGCTGCCGTCGTTGATGGTGAAGGAGCGTATGTGCAGGTTGTTTTGTGCTTGCGCCGTCGTTCCCGATAGGTATCCGACGACGAGTAATGTGGGGAGGAAGAATATCTGTTTCATATATTTGTTTTGTTAGTTTGTGTAGATAAGTTTTTCGGTTACAAAGATACGGAATTTTTGTGGGGTAAGGAAATGTTTGTGTGAATGGGCGGGGGGGTGGAGGGTTATTGCGTTCGGTCGTATAAGGATGGGGCGTTCGGTCGTATAAGGATGGGGCGTTCGGTCGTATAGGGATGGGGCGTTCGGTCGTATAGGGATGGGGCGTTCGGTCGTATAGGGATGTCGGGGTTGGGGTATAAGGGGTTCTGCGGGGGTGTTTTGTGTTTGTTTTTATAGTTCTCCGCTCATCAGTCGCAGGTTTATTTCCGAGAGCTTGGCTTGGTGGGTTGCGCTGAGTTGTCGTTCGACGGCTTCCAGGTAGTTTTTTTGGTATTCGCGAAATTCGATGCCGGATAGTCCGCCCAGTTTGTAGCGGTACATGGCGGCGTCGAGCGTTTGGTAGGCGGTTTCGACGCTTTCGGTTTCAAAGTTTATCATCGTCAGGTTTTTTTCGTAGGTGTTGTAGATGAGGGTGAGTTCGCTTTTGATGTTGTTTTCGATTTGCAGGTAGTTTAGTTCGCTGCCTTTGAGGGTTAGTTTGGCGTTTTTGATGCGTCGGCGGATGTCGAAGCCGTCGAAGAGTGTCCATGATAGGGTGAATCCCCAGTTGAATCCGTTTGAGCGGTTGTAGGTGAGGGCTGCCGAGGGTGTTTCTGCCCGGCTGTAGTTGTATCCGGTGTTAAAGTTCAGGGTTGGGTAGCGGAGGGCGTTGGCTATTTTCAGGTCTTGTTCGGAGATGCGTTTGCCGAGGCGGGCGGCGGCGAGGGTGCTGTTGTATTGTAGGGTGGCGTCGAGGAGGTGTTGTCGGTCGATTTTGGGTAGTAGCGAGATGGAGTCAACGATGTAGCTGTCGTTGGTCAACGGGGCATTCATCAGGGTGTTCAGCCGGATGTATGCGTTTTGGAGGGCTTCTTGTTGGGTCATCAGGACGGAGCTGTCGGCGTTGAAGTCGATTTTGGCTTGCCGCAAGTCCAGCCCCGACGAGGAGCCGAGGGTGTACATTTCCATTGCTTGTTGGTAGCGTTCTTGCGAGAGTGTCAGGGAGTATTGTGCGGCGCTCAGGCGGTTGTTCAGGATGATGATGTTGTAGTATTCGTAGCAGACTTGCCCTATCAGGTTTTCTATGGCTATTTTTACTTCCTGTTCGCTGAGGTTTAGGGCGTCTTTTTGTTTGTGGTAGGTGGCGAACATGGCCAGTCCGTCGAAGAGCCGCCAGTTAAGGGTGATGCCGGCGTTTAAGGTATTGGCGCGTGCGTTGATGTCGGTTTGTTCGTTGGTTGTTGCCAGTGTGCTGGAGCCGACCGAGTAGGATTGGTTATGCGTGCCGCTGGCTGTTATGGAGGGCATAAACGGGGTGTAGGTTACGTTGTTTTCCGCGATGTCTTTTTGATTGTGGGCAATTTTGATGGCATAGTTGCTCTCTACGGCTTGCCGGATGCAGTCGTATAGCGGTATCGTTTGGGCGACGGCCGTCGTTATCGACGGTAAAACCAGCCCGAGTAGGAAGAGTGTCCTCATGTGTCGTTGGTTTATGAGGGTACGGGGTGCGGGGGCGCTATCGCAGGCGTCCTTTACTTTGTACCCTTTATCTTTTATTTTTTGACCTTTTATTTTTTACCTTGCGCCCTGCGCTCTGTGTCTTTGTCCCTGCACTTTGCGCCGGCGCTCCTGTATCCATTGCCGGTTTTCCGTATTTCCGGCTCCACCAGAGCAGGATGATGCCTGCGACGATGAACGGCAGGCTGAGCAGTTGTCCCATGTTGAGCGCCATGGATGCTTCAAAGTCTACTTGCGGTTGTTTGATGAACTCGATGGCAAAGCGTATGCCGAAGAGTAGTATTAAGAACAGTCCGAAGGCCATGCCGCGTTTCATCTTCGTGAAGCGCCGGGTGTAGAGGCCCCACATGATGAGGAAGATTATGGCGTACGATAGCGCTTCGTATAGCTGTGTCGGGTGGTGTGGGGTGATTTCGTGGCGGAGGGCGAAGATAAAGCCCCACGGCAGGTCGGTCGTTGTGCCGTAGATTTCGGAGTTCATCAGGTTGCCGAGGCGTATCAGTGCGCCGACCAATGGCACGGCAATAATGACGCGCTCTATCGCCCACATGTAATGCCGTTTGTGTTTGTGGCACCACCACCATACGCCCAGCAGGATGCCTATCGCCCCGCCGTGGCTCGCCAGTCCCTGGTAGCCGATAAATTCAAACCGCGGCGAGAATCGTACCGGAAGAAAGACTTCCAGCGGGCTCTCTATAAACATTTCCGGCTGGTAAAACAGGCAATGCCCCAGCCGCATCCCTATTAGCGTGCTGACGACAACGGATATCGCAAAACTGTCGAACAGTCTCTGTGATAATTGTTCGCGGCGGAACATATGTCGTACCAGCATATATGCCGCAAAGAAACCACCGACCATTAATATCCCGTAATAACGCAGGTGCATCGGCCCGATGGCCACGATTTCAGGGTTTACATCCCAATATACGCTTAAGAAATTTCCCATAGAAATTGATTGTTATTGATTGTTTTTATTTGTGTTTTTCCAACGTGAATGCAAAGGTAGTGCCGGCGTTCAATTCGCTTTTGACATTAATTGTTTCGCCATGTGCGTCAATGATATGTTTCACGATAGCCAGCCCTAGCCCGCTGCCGCCGTGTTCGCGTGAGCGATGTTTATCGACGCGGTAGAAACGCTCGAAGATGCGCGGCAGGTTTTCTTCCGAAATGCCGATGCCGTTGTCGGCCACCTCGACCAATATTCTGTCGGGCATGTTAGAGAACTGTACGACTGTCTCGCCGCCTTCGCGTCCGTAGTTAATCGAATTGCCGACAAGGTTCATCAGTATTTGCGAAATTCGTTTGCGGTCGGCATAGACCATCACCCGTCCGCCCGCCGGTCGCTGCATTCGCAGGGTGATGCGTTTTTTCGCGGCGTTCAGTTCATGCGCTTCAAAAATCTCTTCGACCAACAGCAGCAGGTTGAAGGAGGTTTTATGCAGGACAATGTCGCCGGTCTCCAGTTTATTGATCGTCTCCAGCTCGTCTATCAGGTTAATCAGCCGCTCGATGTTCCGTTCGCAACTTTCGAGGTATTTCCGGTTAATCGACGGGTCTTCCAGCCCGCCGTCGAGGAGGGTGAGGATTTGTCCCTGTATGGCAAAACTCGGCGTTTTCAGCTCGTGCGACACATTGCCCAAAAATTCTTTCCGAAATTGCTCCATCGCCGACAGCCGGCTAATTTCTTTTGTTTTCTCCTCCGCCCAGTGCGCGACCTCCTTGTTGACCCGCTCGGCAATATCGCCCGCCCGCGAATTTACTTGCAGTTTCTTGCGTACGGCGCTCATGTTGTAGATGGTTTTGTAGATAGGCACAATCTTTTTAGTAATATAATCCTTTATCAGGATGCGGACGACGAAGTACAGCGCCGCCCCCGTCAGGCTGTTTATCAACAATGCCGTCCCGATGTGCTGGAAGGCGTCGAAGGCCATCGTGCAGGCCGTACTCACCGCGATGGATGTCAACGCCACAAGTAGCGCAATGGTGTTATGAGAAGAGAATTTCATCGTGTAAATCGTGTAAAGACACTTAATGGTAATCGTTTTCCAAAATGATCCTGCAAAAACAGTTCGCCAGACTCCTGTCCGTGCACTTGGCCGAATGCGGCGGTAACAGCTGTGTCGGCAACCAATGCCGAAAAACCGTTGGAGTAAAGATTCAGGATGCAAAAACTGTGGTCGGGCAATAAAATTTTACGGCATTCCTGTAATAGATCCCACAGGTGTTCGTCTAACTTCCATTTTTCCCCGTCGGGGCCATGCCCGTAAGCCGGCGGGTCGAGGATTAGCCCGTGGTAGCGGTTCCGGCGACGGGCTTCGCGCCGGACGAATTTCAATGCATCCTCGACAACCCACCGGATGTCGTCGAAGCCGCTCAACGTCGTATTCTCCCGCGCCCATGTTACCACTTGCCGCACCGCGTCCAGATGGGTTACGTCGGCGCCGGCGGCCCGCGCCGCTAACGTGGCCGCGCCGGTGTAGGCAAACAAGTTGAGCACCTTCGGGCGCTCGCTCGGTAACGCCCGGACAGCGGCATAAATGTAATCCCAATTGGGCGCCTGCTCGGGGAACACGCCTACATGCTTAAAGGCCGTCAGCCCTAACCGCAGGCGGAATCGCAACGCCCCCTTACCGTATTCTATCGTCCAGCGGTCGGGCATCGTCTTCATGCGATTCCACGTACCGCTATCTTCTTTGCCCATGCGACCGAAGCCTGCGCCAGTAGTATAGCAGGAGTGCATTTGCCGTTGCCATTCCGTGTCGGGCAGCGTTTTTCCCCACACCGCCTTCGGCTCGGGACGCGCCAGCACATACGCGCCGAAGCGCTCGAGTTTCTCAAACCCGCCGCAGTCTATCAACGTGTAATCGCTCCATTGTGCCGGTGAAAGTAATAACATAGTCGTAATTATACCGTGCAAATGTACGGGATTTTTTTGGATTATGGATTCCGAGTAAGGAATCAGGGCGAATCCGCAGGGGCGTACCAAAAAAAACGCCGCCCCTGCGGGACTAAGGGGAAGAGGGGTTATTATAGCGGATATTCGTCGAAGGCGTACAGGATTGTCGAGAGGTAGCGTTCGCCTGTGTCGGGGAGGATGACGACGATGTTTTTGCCCGTGTTTTCCGGTTGCAATGCCAGTGTGGTTGCCGCGAATGCCGCCGCACCCGACGATATGCCGACCAGCAGGCCTTCGGTTTTGGCTAATTCGCGGCTGGTGCGGATGGCGTCGTCGTTGGAGACTTGTATGATGAGGTCGACCACGTCGTCGTTGTAGGTTTTTGGGACAAATCCTGCCCCGATTCCTTGTATCTTATGCGGTCCCGGATTGCCTCCCGAAAGTACCGGCGAGTCCTTCGGTTCGACGGCTACGATGGTTATATTGGGATTTTCGCGCTTCAACACTTCGCCTACGCCGCTGACTGTGCCGCCGGTTCCTACGCCCGATACGAAGATGTCTACCCGCCCGTCGGTGTCGCGGAGGATTTCCTGCGCGGTGGTGCGTTTGTGTACGTCGGGGTTTGCCGGGTTTTCGAATTGTTGCAATATGATTGCGTTGGGTGTTTCATCGCGCAACGCCTGCGCTTTTGCAATAGCGCCTTTCATGCCTTCCGCGCCCGGGGTAAGGACTAATTGCGCGCCAAGCGCTTTTAAGAGATTACGTCGTTCGAGGCTCATGGTTTCGGGCATGGTGAGGATGAGTTTGTAGCCTTTTGAGGCGGATACGAACGCCAGCCCGACGCCGGTATTGCCGCTCGTCGGCTCAATGATGGTTGCGCCGGGTTTTAGGTCGCCGCTTAGTTCAGCGTCTTCAATCATCGCCAGGGCAATGCGGTCTTTTACGCTGCCGGCCGGATTAAAGTATTCCAGTTTTGCAAGCAATCGTGCGTTAATTTCTTTGGATTTTGCGTACGACGCTACTTCGAGTAAAGGCGTATTGCCTATTAGGTCGGTTAATTGAGTAAAAATTTTTGCCATAATGTAATTATTTTTTTGTGCAAAGGTAGCGCCTGCTGGCGGCGTGTGAAATAGCATATTTGTGGTATTTTTCAGTATTCATTTTGAAAAGCTGTGCAATTGTAGTACTTTTGTGCGAGATGTGAAACAGTCAATGGTCGATAATCAACTATATCAATAATCTATTCGGAATGCGCGCTTTTATTTTAGCCGATAATCAGGACATCACCCGTCAGGGCGTACGGTCGTTGTTGGAGCAATTGTCGCTGACGGATATGATTGTCGAGGCGTCGTCGCGGACATCCCTGATGGGGCGGCTGGCTGTTTATTCCGATGCGGTGGTGTGGCTCGATTACACGTTGTTTGATTTTTCGGATACTCAGATGATGAACATGAAGCAGCGGTATCCTCAATCGTTGTGGGTGTTGTTTTCCGATGAATTGTCGCGGCATTTTCTTCGGCAGGCGTTGCTGTCGGGGCAATCGTTTGGGGTAGTGATGAAGACCGATTTGTGCGATGATATTATAACCGCCCTGAAAAAAGCGTCGCGCGGCGAGGCCTATCTCTGCGACGTGGCCGTGCAGGTGATTCGGGAAGGCGTTCCGACGCCAAGCGAGTATGCCGGACTGACGGCCAGCGAACGGCTCGTTCTTCATGAAATAGCCATGGGAAAAACGACGAAGGAAATCGCGTATGCGCAGAACCTGAGTTTTCATACTATTAATACTCATCGCCGAAATATTTTCCGCAAATTAGAGATCAATAATGTGCACGAGGCGACAAAGTATGCTCTCCGGGCAGGTATTGTCGACCTGACGGAGTATTGTATATAGGCGTGCTGGAGGGATTAATCTTTTACTTCGGCTAAGCGGGTTCGTATTTTTTCTTCGATTTCTTCGCTCAGTTGCGGGTTGTCTAAGAATAATTGTTTCACGGCTTCGCGGCCTTGTCCCAGTTTGGTGTCGCCATAGCTGAACCATGAGCCGCTTTTTTTGATGATTTCAAAATCCACACCGAGGTCAATGATTTCGCCGATTTTAGAGATGCCTTCGCCGAAGACGATGTCAAATTCTGCTTTTTTGAAAGGGGGCGCTAATTTGTTTTTTACTACTTTTACGCGGGTGCGGTTGCCGGTGGCCTCTTCGCCGTCTTTCAGCTGGGTGGTGCGGCGTACATCAACGCGGACAGAGGCGTAAAACTTTAGGGCGTTACCGCCGGTGGTCGTTTCGGGATTGCCGAACATTACGCCGATTTTGTCGCGTAATTGGTTGATGAAGATGCAGCAGGTGTTCGTGCGACTAATGTTGGCGGTCAGTTTACGTAGCGCCTGACTCATCAGGCGCGCTTGTAGTCCCATTTTCGATTCGCCCATCTCGCCTTCGATTTCGGCTTTCGGGGTTAATGCGGCAACGGAGTCAATGACCACAATGTCTATCGCGCCGGAGCGTATGAGATGGTCGGCAATTTCGAGCGCCTGTTCGCCGTTGTCGGGTTGTGAAATAAGTAATGTATCGACATTGACGTGTAGTTTTTCAGCATAGGAGCGGTCGAAGGCGTGTTCGGCGTCGATAATTGCAGCAATGCCTCCTGTTTTTTGCGCTTCAGCAATGGCGTGGATAGCCAGGGTGGTCTTGCCGCTGGATTCCGGTCCGTAGATTTCAATGACGCGGCCGCGTGGGTAGCCGCCAACGCCCAACGCATGATCCAACGCAATGGATCCGCTGGGTATAACCGGTATGTCTACTTTCGGCTGGTCGCCCATGCGCATGATTGTTCCTTTGCCGAAGTCTTTGTCAATCTTGTCAAGCGTCGCTTGTAGCGCTTTTAGTTTGTCGGTGTTGGCTTCCGGTGAAGCTCCTTTGGTTTCTTTTGCCATAGTGTGTTATTTGATTTTAAAATGAAGTTCCAAATGTACGATTTTTTTTTGATAGCTAAAAGAGAATAGGGAAATCCACATTTTGTCTTTGACGGGATGTATGTATGCCTTACGCTTCATGCCGCAGTCAATAGCCAGTGGTCAATGACTCAGCAGCGGCATATCAGGTGGCGGTCGCCATAGCCGTTGTCTACTCGTGCGACGGCAGGCCAGCATTTGTTGTCGACAATCCACGATAGCGGAAAGGCTGCCTGCATACGAGAATAGGGATGCATCCATTTGTCGGACGAGACTTCGATGGCCGTGTGCGGCGCCATTTTGAGGAGGTTGTCGGCGGCGGTGTTGTTTTTGAGGGCTTCGCATTCAGCTTTAATGGCAATCATTGCTTCGATAAAGCGGTCTAATTCTTCGCGCGATTCGCTTTCGGTGGGTTCAATCATTAAGGTGTTGGGAACCGGAAACGAGAGTGTCGGGGCATGAAATCCGTAATCCATCAATCGCTTTGCGATGTCGGTGGCGTCGACGCCGTAGTCTTTTCCAAAATGCCTCAGGTCAATGATGCATTCGTGCGCCACTCGTCCGGTTTCTCCAGTGTAGAGGGTGGTATAGTGCGGGCGGAGTTTTGCGGAGAGGTAGTTAGCGTTGAGTATCGCTATTTCTGTGGCGCGGCGCAGACCGTCATTGCCCAGTAGTTTAATATATGCGTAGGTGATGGGTAGCAGCATGGCGCTACCGTATGGGGCGGCGGCTACCGGATAGCCGTGTCGGGCGTGGTCGTTGTGCATGTTGTGCGAAGGGAGGAATGGGGTCAGGTGTTTGGCTGTGCATATAGGCCCTACGCCGGGGCCTCCGCCGCCATGCGGCATGGCAAATGTTTTATGCAAGTTTAAATGACATACGTCCGCTCCGATAGTGCCCGGGTTTGTCAGGCCAACCTGTGCGTTCATGTTGGCGCCATCCATGTAGACCTGCCCGCCGTTTTCGTGGATGATTGTGATGATTTCGCGGATGCGGCTTTCGAATACACCATGTGTCGAGGGGTAGGTGATCATCATTCCCAGCAGGCAATGGCGGTGTTGTTGGGCTTTATTGCGCAGGTTGTCGACGTTGATGTTGCCGTTGTCGTCGCATTCGACAAGGACGATTTGCAGTCCAGCCATTGCTGCGCTGGCAGGGTTCGTTCCGTGCGCCGAGGTTGGTATTAATACTACGGTACGGTGATTTTCGTTGCGCGATGCGTGATAGGCGCGGATGACCATCAATCCGGCATATTCGCCGGCGGCGCCAGAGTTGGGTTGCAACGATACGGCGTCGAGGCCGGTGATTATGGCCAAATCGCGTTCTAATTCCCTTATCAGTTGTCTGTATCCTTCGGTCTGGTCGACGGGCGCAAAGGGATGCAGGTTGCCAAATTCGCTCCAACTGAGCGGTAGCATTTCGACGGCGGCGTTCAGTTTCATTGTGCACGAGCCGAGAGCTATCATCGACTGTGTGAGGGATACGTCGCGGCGCTCGAGTTTCTTGATGTATCGCATCATTTCCGTTTCGGAGTGGCAGGCGTTGAATATTTTTTCGGGTAATACGGGGGAGATGCGCGCCATGTGGCCGTAGGCGGACGGCAGGTCGCCGGGGGCGGGTTGGGCGTCGAAGACGGAGAGGATGGTTTGAATGTCGTCGTTGGTCGTGATTTCGTCGCAACTGATGCGCACGGCGTCGGTTGCGGGATAGAAGAAGTTCATGTTTTTTTCTAACGCTTGCCGGCGGATGGCTGTTGCATCAACACCGGTGATTTCTATGGTGTCGAAAAATGTCTCGCTCGTCAGCTGGTAACCGGCCGCTTTCAGCCCTTGCGCTAATGCGAGGGCATGGCGGTGAGTGCGTTCGGCAATGCCGACTAGTCCTTCGCTTCCGTGATATACGGCGAAGAATCCGGCCATGGTTGCCATCAGGGCTGAGGCGGTGCAAATATTCGATGATGCACGTTCACGTTTGATGTGTTGTTCTCGTGTTTGTAGCGCCATCCGCAGGGCTCGGTTTCCCATCCGGTCTATTGACACGCCGATAATCCGTCCGGGCAGGTTGCGTTTATATTCTTCTTTTGTGGCAAAATAAGCCGCCGCCGGTCCGCCGAATCCCATCGGAATGCCGAATCGCTGGGTGCTTCCTACGGCGACGTCGGCGCCCCATGCCGCCGGTTCTTTTAATATGGCGAGGGCGAGGATGTCACACACGGCGGTAATCATCATGCCTTCGTTGTGTGCCGTACGGCAAAAATCGGCATAGGGACGTATTTCGCCGTTGGCGGCGGGATATTGAATAATGGCGCCGAAGTACGTTCCGTCGGTCGGGCGCCGGTCGAATGCACCGGTTACGACTTCGATGCCCAACGGCAGGGCGCGCGTTTGCAGGACATCGCGCGTTTGCGGAAATACTTTGTCGTCGACAAACAGTTTATTTTTTCCTGCTTTCACCGCCTCGCGCGGGCGCAGGTCGAACATCATTTTCATTGCTTCGGCCGCCGCCGTCGCCTCGTCGAGCAACGAGCAATTGGCGATTGCAAAACCGGTGAGCCCGGTAATCATCGTCTGGAAATTGAGCAGCGCTTCGAGCCGTCCTTGCGATATTTCGGACTGATAGGGCGTGTAAGACGTGTACCACGAAGGGTTTTCAAATATGTTACGCCATACGACCGGCAGTATGGCCGTGCCGTAATAACCCATTCCGATAAACGATCGGAAGGGTTTATTCCGTTGGGCAATCGCTTTTATTTGTTTCAGGTATTCGTGCTCGCTCATGGGCGCATCTAACGTCAGCGGCTCGCGTAGACGGATGTCCGCCGGTACGGTTTGGTTTATTAATTCGTCGAGCGACGAAGCTCCGATAGCCGCCAGCATCTGCGGGATGTCGGCCTCGTGCGGGCCATTGTGTCGGGTGATGAAGGGGAGAGGTGTGCAGTTATTCATTTGCTGTAAATGAGGTTTTTTGTTTGTAAATTGTTTTCAAAGGTAGTGTTTTTTTGTGGTTAGCGCAAGGGGGTTCGCAGTTCTCAGTGTCTCTTTGTGTCCCTCTGTGTAATATTGCCCCGGTCTTTATTACGCAGAGGAGCACAAAGACGGGCTGCGCAGGCCGGGATGGATATTATGTTTGTGAAAAGTATTTTTTGATGGCCTCGGCGGTTTTCGTTCCGGCTATTTGTTTCAGTTCGTCGAGGGAGGCTTTTTTGATGCGGGCGACGCTTTTGAAGACTGTTAACAGTTTCTCAGCGGTTATTTTTCCGACGCCGTCGATGGCAGTCAGCTGGGTTGTTGTGAGCGATTTCGAGCGACGGTTGCGGTGGTGGGAGATGCCGAAACGGTGCGCTTCGTCGCGCAGTTGCATCAGCAGCCGCAGGGTCGAGGAGTTTTTGTCTAAGAATAACGGGATGCTGTCGCCGACAAAATAAATTTCTTCTAATCGTTTGGCCAGTCCAACTATCGTTATTTTCTGTTCTAATCCTAATGACTGCAAGGCATCGTAAGCTGCGTGCAGTTGTCCTTTACCGCCATCAATGACGATGAGTTGCGGCAGCGATTCCTGTTCCTCCAGCATCCGTTTGTAGCGACGGGTAACGACTTCACGCATGGTTGCAAAATCGTCGGGGCCTTCGACCGTTTTCACGTTGAAAAGACGATAATCCCGCTTGCTCGGGCGCGCCTGCCGGAATACGACGCACGATGATACGGGAAACGCGCCCTGAATATTGGAATTGTCAAAACATTCGATGTGCACCGGCAGCTCCGTCATGTTCAGATCGCGTTGTACGGCCGACAGTATGCGGTCGGCGTGCCGGTCGGGGTGTATATTTTCGAGTTGGTTTAATTTGTCGAGGCGAAACAGGCGGCAGTTGCGTTCGCTCAAGGCGAGTAATTTCAACTTGTCGCCGCGTTTTGGGACGATATATTCCGTGTCGGCTAACGTATGGTCGGGGAGGAATGGCACGAGCGCCTGTCGGTTTAGACGTCCTAAGAGGCCGACCATCTCGGCGATGAAATAACTCAACAGCGTCTCGCGTTCTTCTTCGATGCCCATAGTCATTTCGACCGTATGCGTCTGCGTTACGGCGCCCTGCACAACCCGCAGGAAGTTGCCGTATGCCACATTGCCATCCATCATAATCGAAAACACATCGACGTCGGGCATCAGTGGGTTGACGATAACCGATTTCACTTGGTAGTGTTCCAACTTTGCCAGCCGTTCTTTGATTTTCTGCGCTTCTTCAAACTTATAAACCTCGGCGGCGGCCAGCATCTGTTGCTGGAGCATACGTCGCACGTCGGATAGCCGGCCTTTGATAATCGACCGGATGGCCTCCATATTGTCGTTGTATTCCTCCTTCGTCTGCGCCCCGATGCACGGCGCTTTGCAGCGGTGAATGTGGTAGTCGAGGCAGGTCGTATATTTTTTTTGGGTGATGGCGTCCGCCGACAGCGACAGGCCGCATGAACGCAACGGGTATAGCTGGCGTATCAAATCAAGTAGCACTTTCAGCGTCCCGCCTCCGGGGTAGGGGCCATAGTACTGCGACCCGTCTTTCACCACCCGACGGGTAACGATAATTCGCGGGAAATCTTCGTTCTTAATACAAATCCACGGATAGGTCTTGTCGTCTTTAAGCAGCACGTTGTAGCGCGGCTGCAGTTCTTTGATCAGGCTATTTTCCAGCAGCAGCGCATCGGTTTCCGTCGGCACGACGGTATGTTGGATGTCGGCAATTTTATGTACCAGCACCCGTGTTTTTTTATTTTCCGTACTTCGCGTGGTAAAATATTGCGCCACCCGCCGATGCAAATCTTTAGCTTTACCCACGTAAATCACCGTGCCGGCGGCATCGAGAAAACGATAGACGCCGGGTGCATGGGGCAAGGCCTTTACCCGACCGGTTATATATTGTTTTATTCCCTCATTTATTTTCATCCTTCTCGAGGCTGCCGAAGGTTTCAAAATCACCGATAAATTGTACGCCTTCGCGGATGCCGATGTCGGAAACATACGTCGTACCGTTGACTGTGAGAGGTTGTTGCCGCAGCAGCGTATCGAACATGCCCTTCTCGCGATTCCATGGAATCGCGAAATAGGGCGATACCGGTTCGCAGACGTACTCGAACGAAGTGATGGCCGATAGCGCTTCCAGCAGTATTCCGAAATGCACCTTTCGCACAAATTCCCGTTGCGGGTCGTCGTAATATTCGCCCGATTCGATTAGAATCGTAGCGCTGTTTTGCGCCTGCGCCCATTCGCCGAACGCGCGCGGTTCATAGGTATCGTTCCATTTAGCCACGCCGTACGGAATAATCTTCTGCAGCTGATTATTCAGCCATACGATTAATTGCATTGCGCGGCGGCGGTTGTCGGGGATTGATTCCAGCAGGTCGGACGGCGGTGCAAGGAAGGCGATGGTCGCCGGCGTCCGCGATACGCCTGCCGAGTAGTAGCTCTCCTGGTCGTGCAGGTTGAAGGAAAAATGCGGGGCAAACGTCTGTATTTGCTCTCGCAGGATGCGGCCTTCGGGCGTCGTACACCGTAGCGCGTCGCGATTGATGTCGATGCCGCACGCATTTTCGCGACGGTTTCGTTCCGCCCCGTCGGGATTGAGCATCGGGATGAAGGACAACGAGAGTTGCGACGCGATTTTTGCCCGCCAGAAATCGTACTCGTCCGACGCCGACAGGAAATTAAATACATCGAAGAACGTGCGGGTGGCGGTACTTTCGTTACCGTGCATTTGCGACCAGAGCAATACGCGCGTTGCGCCGTTCCCCGACCGCACCCCATAAATCGTCCGTCCTTCGGCCGACTGTCCTACCGGCGCCACCGAGAACATCGGCGGCAACGATTTGACCCGCTGGACGACCTCCGCATGTTTCACCTCGCGCGTATCCAATCCCGCCTCGCGGTAACGCTCCTGTATGTCGAAAAATTTCTTCATTGTTTATTTTTTTTTATTTATTATTCACAAAAATACGAAAAAATAAATGAAAGGATGAAGAAAATTAGGAATTGCAACAAACGGGTAACCATTCACGCTACAACGACGCATCTAATGTTATGGCTGCGCGCACGCCCCAGCCGTAAAATTTCAGTCCCTCAAAACCGACGAAGACGCCTATTTGACCTATCAGGTATAGTTCGGTCAGGCCGTAGCCCCATTCCGTATAATGGCGCATGTGCGGGGTTTGCAGGTACGATACCGACAGGCGTTCGCTCATCAGGCTGCTGCTTAAGAACGGCAGGCGTTTTAAGGCCATGAAAAAGGAGCGGTATTCTACATTGGCTACGACGAACCATTCGCCGGTACTGTATGTATAGGCCGGCAGCAGGTGAAACGGGCGGTTGATCGAGCCGTTGAGCAGAATGCTCGCGTCGTTGCTATAAAAATGCCGGAACGAATGAAACCCCATGTTTCGGGTGTTGGCGAAAAAACCGGCCTCCGCCTGATAATCCACCGACGCCTCGGCGTGCAGTCGAATATGTTGCCGGATGTCGAGACTGAAAAAATCGAACTGCGAACGACTGTCTGCCACCTTATCCCACGCACGTTGCCAGCGGGCGGTAAACGTTGGGTAATGCGAATAGAGCATCTGCTTTCGTTCGCCGCGCATCCGGTAGTAATACTGTGGGGTGTAGGTCAATTTAATATCCGTCAGGAAATCCGTCCTGTCGTGAAGCCACCCGGGATTGGCCGCCACGCCCGCATGACGGGGAATGTTGGGACGGTATTCGCGTGAATCGGAAAAAAAGAAAGAATAATCGCAGTGGTTCGTCTCCTGCCGGTTGATTTCGTATGCCGCCGTCGTCGCCAGTTGCAGTCCGTTGGCAAGGTCGATGGTATGATGGATGCGCAGGTAGCGTTTGTCGTAGAACACCGGATAGTTGACGCGGAACAGAAGCGAGGCGGGTATATTGACCATCCCGATACCCCGGTTGCCGGCATAATCTTCGGTATGATGACCGGCTTCGATGCTCCACACGCCGCGCTGCCGTGGCAGGTAGCGATACCACAAGACGGCGTCCCACAAGACGGTGTGGCGACTGAAAGCCCATGCCGCCGAGGCCCGGAAGGTCAGGTGGCGGTCGCGGCTAAAGCGTTTGACAATGCTGGCGGACTGGCCGTACACAAAGCCATCGACCGTATTGAAATCAAACCCATTTATATTCATCAATCCCCCGTAGGAAACGAACAGCGTAGAGTCGATGCGGAACGTGTCGCCGCCAATGAGCTTGAACAGCCCACTCTTCCACCGGCTGCTCCGGGCCGCCGACGAAGTGTCGCGACCGGAGGCGATGAGGCGCAGGGAGTCGTTTTTACGGAATGTCGTTACTTCATCGCGCACGAGCGGAATCGGGCGGACGGTATTCCAGTAGGACGTATCGCGGCGACGGGCGACGCTGTCTTCTGAAAAGGAATAATTATTTTTTACCTCCAACGTTTTTTCCTCGCCGCGTTCGGCGCGGCGGGCGTCATCGGCCATTTCGGCCAGCTCCTGCTGCATCCGGGCAACCCGACGCATGTCGCGGGTCGTCAGTTGATCTTTACTGACGATAGCGGTTAATTGCTCTTCGATGCGCGCCTTTTTCGGGTTCACGGCATCCGGCGGCGGCGTACGGCCGGACGACAGGGGCGACAGCCGGTCGTTCGGCGTAATCAACGAATATTTAATCGAAGCATTATAATGCCCCGACAATTCAATGCCCATAATCTTACCGGTCAATCCGGCCTTGCTCGACACAGGCAGGTAGATGCCGTCCGCCGTTTCGCCGTAATGCTGTTCGAGCCGGAAGTCCATCCCCATGTAGTCCATCGACAGGTCGAACGAATACACATTCCACAAATCCTCGACGATATAGAGGTAGCCGCTGTACAAATCCTTGCGCTTATACCGCGACGTAACTTTAATTTTATTGATACGCAGGGCGCCCTCAAGGAAATCGCCTTCGTAGCGGAACGTATAATTCGAAAAAGCGCGGGTAGAAAGGATATTCATCCCCGGGTCGTAAATATCGACGAGCATCATACCGACCTTCAGGTCGGGCATTTTAAAATCGTCCATATCAAAACTGACGGCTTGCTGCACCGACTTTGTACGATGGTCGTAACGGTCGGGCGCGGTAAACCGGACCTCGTTCACACTTTCGAATACGCCCGAACTATTCGACAGCGCCCGTTTCGTTTTCTTATCCAGCGCCAGCCCCGCCAGTCCTTTGATAGCGCCCACTCGCAAGCTACCTTTAATATATACATCGGCCAAAAATTCCGTTACCGCCTGCCGGAAATATGGCGCCCGGCTGATAGCCCGTCGCATGATAGCGTAGGCCGGATCCTCGCCCGTCGCGGAAATACGGACGCTGGGCAACTCGTATACCGTTTCCGGCAATACCACGCGCAACGGCGCACTATGGGCGGTCAATACGACGGTATCCGTAATCATTTCATACCCTAAGCAACGGAACAGGCAAGTGTACGTCCCGACCGGCGCCGACAGCTCAAACGCGCCGTCGGCATTTGAGGTAACGCCCTGTTTCAGCTCCTTCACATACAACGTAGCAAACGGAATACGCGCTCCCTGTACATCCTCAATATGTCCCTTAATCGTCTGCGCCGACACGCCCGACAAACTAAGCAGTAAAATCGTCGCATAAAGCGTAACGCGTAGAGCATACTTACTTGCGACGGCGGCTGGTGGAACGATGATATTTGTGATCCTTGTGATTTTTATGATCCGACGGCAATAGTCAATAATCAATAGCGTGGCTGGAGTATGAATAATACGCATCATAATCATCTAATTTTTGCCAAAGATACGCAAAATCTTCCATTAAAGTGTGATACTCATACGGGCATCAATAGAAAATGGCAGCCATTCGTCCACAGTTCATTGTGAAGCTCTCCCCCGCTGGCGGGGGGCGCCCGTAGGGCGGGGGTGGAATAGCTCTTAACTCTTAGTTCTTAGTTCTCAGTTCTTAACTCTTAACTCTTAACTCTTAGTTCTCAGTTCTTAGTTCTCAGTTCAAAAAAATTCCCTCTTTTTTCAACTTTTTTTGGCTGATTTTAAAAAAAGTCATACCTTTGCCGCCGGTACCGTTTTTTTTGATTAAATTTCTTGTTTAATCAAAACCCCTTTCTCCATTCTCTTTTTTCTTTAT
>JAITKF010000043.1 GCA_031278545.1 Prevotellaceae bacterium | reverse complement strand
CTTATATTGAAGGTCGTTGATTTTGTAATCGACAAGCTCGATGGAGGCTGCTTCGTCGCGTTGCGGGACAAAGCCTTCCAAGAGGTTGCCAAACCGGTCGTCGACTACGGCGGTGGTTTTTAAATCCACTTCGGCGAGGGCGGCCATTTCTTCATCGGCGTTTTGCACGAGGCGCAACGTGTCGGCAAACCATGCGTTGCCGAAAGCGTCGGGATTGCGCTGCACGTACGGCGGGGCGCTGTTGTTTTCCCTGTCGGGTACGATGAAGTAGCGCGTATTGAGCATACTCAACACATTCATATTCATCTTGCTCAAGTAGCGGTCTATCAATTCCTGATAACGGCGCAGCTTGGCGCCGTGGTAGCCGCCGATGGATTTGTGATAATACGACACGCTGGCGTCATTAAACGGCGATACGGCCAGATTAAACACGCGATAGTTCGGGTCGTGGTCTTCCAGGATTTGCCGGTCGGCCGGGGTCATTTCCCATGCGGTTTTGGTGGAGGTTTTCGGCAAAAAGTCGTCATTGTTCAGGTAACGTTTGTCGACATTGGCCAAATCGAACAGTACCAGCGCGGCCAGCGCGCCAATCAGCAAGGGTTTCTTTATCCGCTTTGCGCTGTACAGCCACAATAGTCCTGCACCAATTAGAATAATAATGATGCTACGCCATGCGTCGCTACGGAAAACGGCTACGCGCGCGTCTTCCAGCGTATCGAACAGGCCGGCATAGGACGGATTGCGGAGGTATTGTGCGTAAGTGGATAGTTCGTTTTCGCTAAGGAAACTAAAAAAGATTTTCGGCGCCATAATAAAGACCAGCGCAAGGCCGGCGGTGAGCCCGATGCTGGCAAAAAACGCTTTTTTCTTTTCCGGTAAGAAACGAGGATTGTCTATTATTTTAGCCAAGGCAAGGATGGCCAGCACAGGAATACATAATTCCGCTACAACCAGGATAGACGATACCGCCCGGAATTTATTATACAGCGGGAAATAATCGAGGAACAAGTCGGTGAGCGGCATGAAATTATGTCCCCATGCCAGGGCTACAGACGCCAGCGTACCGGCCAGCAACGCCCATTTCAGGTAGCCCTTCACAACAAACAAGCCAAATATAAACAGGCATAAAATAAATGCTCCCACATAGGTCGCTCCTGCCGTAAAGGGCTGGCTGCCCCAATAGCTGTCGAAATTTTGGGATATGGCCGTTTGGATTTCCCTGTTGTTCGTCGCTTTTTGGACGGCTTTAGGGTGGTAGGTTCCCATGGCGCCCGACGCGCCGCCTTTGGTGTCGGGAATAAGCAGGGTAAAGGTTTCGCCGATACCGTAACTCCACTGCGTCACATAGTCGCGGTCGAGGCCGCTGGTTTTATTGCCGGTGTGATCGGTGAGTTCCGATTTTCCGCGAATGGTTTGTTCGGCGTGTTTTTGCGATAGTATCATATTGGTCGCATTCGCGCCAAATCCCACCATGCCGGCAATCAATAACACAATGCTGGCTTTTAGAAACGACCGCAGTTGTTTTTCCTGAATATCATAAATGAACCGGCCAATCACCAGCAGCCCGACAAAAAGGAGCGAGTAATAGGTCATTTGAATATGGTTTGCGGCTAATTGCATGGCGAAGAACAGCGCCGTAACTACGCCGCCCAACAGGTATTTTCCCCGATAGGCCCAAATAATGCCGGCCAGCGTGGGCGGTATGAGCGTCAGCGCATTTACTTTCCAGATATGTCCCGCTTCGATAATCACTACAAAATACGATGAAAAAGCATATGCAATAGCGCCAATGATGGCTGTCCACGGATGGACTTTCAGTGCACATAAGAGGATGAAGAATCCCAACATGTAGGCAAATAAATGACTGACCGGCGCGGGCAACCATCCTTCAAAGGTGCGCCGTAAGGTTCTCAGTACCGGGGTCGACTTGTAGGACGGCGTTATTTGGTAGGTGGGCATACCCGAAAACATGCGACTACCCCAAAAACTCTGTTCGCCAGTTTCGCGGAAGTGTTCGCTCTTATCTTGCCCCATACTGGAGCCATTTCGGATGTCCATTTGATATAATACTTTTCCTTGAAAAACGGCCGGCGTAAAATAGCCGACGGCAATAACCAGAAAAACGACCACCGCCATCAAATATGGCCAAAATTGTTGAATGATACTTTTCATTTGACTTATTTTTTACAAAAGTACATATAAAATTGCTTTACGCCCTAACCCATTGTGCCAACTGCATAGCCATATCGGTAAAGATGATTTTGGCGTTGCCGTTTTGCGACAGGTGCGTCATGGCAAGGTTAAAAGCATTGTAAATAGCCTCCACATTACGTTCGTTGACATAAGGGGAGAATTTTTGGACGAATGCCGCTTCGTCGCCTAAGAGGTAGGTAACTTCCGGCGCGTGGCGGTTGTTCATAAAACTTTCGCGCAATAGTTGTTCGGCATAGGTTAGGAATGATTTTTGGTGTTCGCGGCCTGTTTTCGCCAGCTCTTCAGCCCATGCCATCAAAGCCAGCCCATCAACGACATAAGCCAGCCGCATCAACGAGGTGAACGACGCAAAGCGCTCCGTCGTGTCGGCATCGTTAGCTGCGACCGACAAAAGTTTGCTGTAACTTCCGGCAGCGGCTCGCGCTTGCTTCCGCGCCTGCGGTTCGGGCAGACCGTCCCGTTCCATTTTGATTTTGATTAAAGCTTCTTCGTCTATCGGCGGCACATGCACAGGTTGCGCCCGCGATTGAATGGTTTTAATAATCCGTGTCGTGTCTTCGCTTACCAGAAAGAAGAGTGTTTTGGTCGGCGGTTCTTCGATGAGTTTCAGCAGGCGGTTGGAGGCTTGCATATTCATCCGTTCGGGCAGCCAGATGATCATTACCTTATATTCGGCTTCAAAGGATTTAAAATGCAGTTTTTCCATAATTCGCGCGGCTTCGTTGACGCCGATGTTGCCTTGTTTGTTTTCGATGCCGATGGTTTCATACCATTCCTGTTCGTTGAGGTAGGGGTTGGCGAGCAGGGCTTCTCGCCAGCGGGCCAGGAAATGGTCGGTAACCGGTTTTTTTTCGGCTGGTATTTCTTTTGTATTGTTGACCGGCACGGCAAAGTGTAGGTCGGGGTGAATCAGTTTTTGTATTTTGTGGCACGAGGGGCAGTAGCCGCAAGCGTCGGCGGCGGTGCGGTTCGTGCAGTTGATATATTGCGCTAATGATAGCGCCAGCGGTAACGCGCCATAGCCGCTGTTTCCCCAGAATAATTGCGCATGGGCGATACGGCCTTCCTGCACGGCTTGCCGCAGTTGTTGTTTCAATTCGTCTTGTCCGATGACTGATTTAAATAACATGATTCAGGGGGCGGAGGAGAGGCTACGTGGTGCAGGGCCGCGATAGGCGACCCTGCATTTTGTAGCTCTGGTGTAACTGTGTTTCGCGTTTAGAAATTTTCTGCCAACAGTTCGTAATAGGCCATTGGGTGGGCGCAGAGCGGGCATTTTGTTGGGGCGCCAGGGCCTTCGTGGACGTATCCGCATTCGCGGCAATGCCATTTTTGTGGTTCGGGGCGTTTGAATACCTGTTCGGCTTCTACGTTTTGCAGCAGTTTGCGGTAGCGCGCTTCGTGGCGTTTTTCGACGGTGGCGATTAGTTTAAATTTGACGGCGATGTGGGGAAATCCTTCGTCCTGCGCTACGGCTGCAAATTCGCGGTAGAGTACGTCCCATTCTTCTTGTTCGCCGTCGGCGGCGGCTACGAGGTTCTGGGCGGTTGTGCCTACTGCGCCTGCCGGATAGGTGGCTGTGATTTCTACCGGGCCGCCTTCGAGCAGTTTGAAGAATTCGGTGGCATGTCGTTTTTCTTCGTTCGCTGTTTCGTCAAATAATGCGGCGATTTGTTCAAAGCCTTCTTTTTTTGCCTGTTTTGCGAATAGTTGATAACGCATGCGCGCTTGTGATTCGCCGGCAAATGCTTTTAGTAAATTTTGTTCGGTAAGGGTACCTTTTACACTTTTTTCCATAGTTGTTGTTGTTTGTTGTTTGTTGTTTTTGAGATTTTCTATTTTAATGATTTGTAATGCGTCCTGTTTTTGTGCCCGGGTTGTATGTTACGCGGTATTCTTGCAAGCGGAATTGTCCTTCGGTTTCGTATCCGCCGGAAAGGAGGTTGTATCGTGCGTTGCATCCGGGGTGTGGGCAGTGGGCGAAGATGTCGAAGTCGTCTAGTTGTAGCGCCGCGATGTGGTGGTTTATGTTGCGAGTACAAGTGGCGTCGTAGGCTTGAAAGTAGTCTTCGGATTGGCGTACGAGGAGAAGTCCGTTTCCGTTGTAGCCGATGTGTTGTTGAGGCATTTTCATCGCTGCGGGAGATAGTTGGAGGGAGATGTTGTAGGGTGGTACGTTGAGGTTAAATATGATGTCGACCGTTACGAATGGCAACGGCGATTCGGTTTCTTCTTTTCCGCAGGCGGTGCAAAGGAGAAGACAGATGGTTGACGATAATATTTTTTGTACCTTTGTCATCGGTATGAAATTTTTTACAAAGATAGTATTTTTTATTTTTTTTCTTTTGGGTTGCGTGTCGTCGCGTTATGGGGGTGTGATGTCGCGGGAGGTGTACCGGGTGAATCATCGTGCGGAGTTGCAACGGCTTCAGCGCGAACGTCAGGCGCGTTCCCGAAGGGAAAAGGAGGCGGACGAGAAGGCGACGAAGGAAGAGAAGCAGGAGGCGAAGGCGTTGGAGCAGGCGCAGAAGATGGGGGCGAAGCGTCATTTGGAGTGGCAAAGTCCCGAGACGCGTGAGCGTATAAAAGCGAATAAGAAGGAGAGTGAAAAAAAATTTAAGAATTGATGGAATCTATTTTACCTATACTCATTGGGCTGGCGGTGCTGGTTTTGCAGGCCGTGGCATCGAATAATAAGAAGAAAGAGGCGGCTCGTCGTGGGGCGGAGGCGTCGCGTGGTCCGCAGTCGTATGCGCCGCCGCAGGAGGAGGCGTCTGATCCGTTTGAGGAGTGGGTGAGGTCTCTTACTGCGCCGCGGGTCGAGGAGTCGGACGAAGAATCGGGTGGGGCGTCGTCGGAGAATGTCGCTCGTATCGAGGAGGGGCTTTATCCGCAGGATCGCAGGCCGTCGGTCGAGATGCAGATGGCGGTGGCAACTATCGCACCTGTGGCCGAGCAGCCTCCGCAGGATGATGCGGCTGCTGCGCCGGTAGTGTCGGGGTCTGCTTGGCGTGATGAGGTGTTTGATGTCGAAAAGGCTATTGTCTATAGCGAAATTTTACAGCGAAAGTTTTTTGTTTGAGTTTTAATGGTCGTCTGCGAGGATAGGCTTGCAGATACGTTGATTCTTATGCGGTCGGGGGCGCCTGTCCAGGCGTGCAGCAGGCGTTGTACATCGCAGAGCCGGTCGAAGACGCGTGCGGCGCGTTCCCGCTGGTCAGCGGGCGCGGCGGTCGAGGAGCGGCTGAGTATCATGTCTATTATGCGGATTTGTACCGTTACATCGCCTGTCTGTATATGCCGGCCTTCGTTGCTGTATGTGGCGTTCTGCACATCAATGAGGGCGCAGGGGAACTTCACCGGCGGCCTGTCGTCGTAGAAGTCCGCCTGTCCCCAGTCCAAATCGACGTAAGCGAATAGCGGGCGGTTATCCTCGTGTACTGCGGTTGCGAGGCGGTTCTGAATGTCTGTCAATAGTTGTTTCATTTGATGATGTTTTTAAGTTTGCGTTCCAGTTCTGATATTACAAGTTTATCCAGTTCCGCGCTGTCACCAATAAATTGACGTTTCGGCAGCTTATCAGTACCCTCATTATGGTATGGCGCATAGTGGACGTCGCTATATACTATTACATGGCCCTTTTGCGGGTCGTAGTCTATACTGCGGCTCAGGTTTCGGGTTTGGCCGAAGAGGATTCGTCGTCCGGCGGCGGTAGTTTCGCGGGGCGTGTAAGGCCTGCCGTTGGCCTTAGGCTTGCGCCTTTTCACTTCCGGCCACGCCCGTAGCCCGCGGCTGAGGAACCCTTGCCGTTGGAAGTTGTCCGTAAAGAAATCGGCGGCTGTTTTGCCGGCCATCTTAGGAGCGTCCTTCTCCTCAAAGTTTTTTATTTTAACGGCCATCTGCGAAAGCCCGTCTGTAAATTGTTGCGGCGTCATTTTTTTACGATTTAAATGGTTTTTATTTGGTGTTTAAAAAAAAGTTGTATCTTTGCAGTGTAAGGGACAGATGCATGCTTGCGAGCTACGCAGAATTTCTTATAAAAGAACGAGGTAACTTAGTGTTGCTTCGTTTTTTTATTATGGCCTTTTAAACGATAGGGCTTTCCCATTATTTATGACAACAATTTCTGCTACATGTTTGCGGTTTTCCATCGACCACTGTCTGCTTACAACGTCCTCAATATGTATCTCCGATACAATGTTTCCTGGTTTTATCATAATGACGGCAATGTTTGCTTTCTGCGCTGCCGCACCGATACTTGTACTAATACCTCTGCGACCGGACTGTTTAAACTCGGCTGGCACGCCGCCTATCAGTGCATCCGGGCACAATGTTTCCGACATGAAATTTTTCCCATAATAGCGCGCCCGCAATATTTTTTCATTTTCTCTTATTATCGGTAACAGCCTTACATCCTTATACCCATTATCCAATAACAATTCGGCTACTTCGCGGTTTCCGGCGGCTTCGTTTGCTTTGTTCACCAGTAAATGTTCGTGGTATGTTTTACCGGTGGTAGTGGTTCTTTCGACAAAAGCCACCTCGTCGGGCAATTGCAGCAGGGCTTTATCGTCTACCCATCCCGGCGCCTGGGCGTTCCTGACAAAGTAGGGATGCCGGGCGGTTACCAGTTCGCCTGTTTCGGCGGGGTTTCCGTCTAATCCTTTTGCGGGGGGTATGTCTTTTGGGGTTTCACTGGAAGCGGGCTTGTCGGTAGTTCTCCAGTCGCACTTACAGTTGTATTCGTTACCGGGCTGGTTTCGTTGCCAGAAGGG
Organism: Prevotellaceae bacterium; assembly: GCA_031278545.1. Taxonomy (GTDB): domain Bacteria; phylum Bacteroidota; class Bacteroidia; order Bacteroidales; family UBA932; genus JAIRKX01. Next base: position 2,447 of record JAITKF010000043.1, on the reverse strand, counting down.
GTCGTCCTGCGGAAGTACGAGCCCGACAAAGGCGAGGTGTTCGGGTCGCGGGTTGGCGCTGCCGGTTTGCAGCCATTCGATGTGGGGGTATAAGAATTTTTCTTCAGCAAACCGTTTCCACTGTTTCGCCGTGCGGCTGCGGGCTATCAATGTATTGTATTCTGTGCGTTGGAAGCCGTTGTATTGAGCGATGCGTGCTTTGGCCCATTTTTGAAATTCATCCTTAGCCATGCCGCTTTGCCGGGCAGCTTCCAGTCGCCGGCAGAGGTCATAAGTCTTATACGTACCGAAGCGTCCGGCGTTGATGCGCAGTGGCTGTTCCAGTTCGGGGTATTTCCTGCCGGCCTCGAAGACGGTTGTTACGGCTTTGTCGAATCCGCCGGCGTATCGTTGCAGCAGGCGGTCGTTGACGCCGGCGGCGCCGTTGTCGTATATATCGTCAATGAGCAGGTCGTCGCCTTTAAGGGCGAGTATTGTCGCGCCGGGATAATGGCAGCCGCAGGCGCAGTCTTTTGGGTGGTATAAATCGTGGAGGGCTTGTATGTGGGGGTCGGCGGAGCCCGTAAGGCCTACCCCTGCCCGAAAGGGTCGTGTTCGTGGGATTTCACGCCGGTGATAGCGATATTATATTTATCAATAAAGTATTGCGGGTCTATTTCGTAGTTTGCCAGCAGCATTTGTTCGATAGCCTGCATTTGCTCCGGCGTATATTCTGCGCTGTGGTCCCATTCAAAGGTGTATCCCTGTACCGGGAATCCGTGGAGGCGCATTTTAGGGAGCAGTTGGAAATTGATAAGGAATTTCAGGCGGGTGGCAAAGGCGGTTTTCACTTCCTCAAATCCTCGCTCGTGTACTTCGCCCTGTGCACGGCTGCTACCGTCTTCAAAGGCCATTGTTTGCCCGGCAAGGCCGATGGATATCTCTTTATTGGCCCGGATAATTCGTTCGTCAAAGACCTTGAAGGCGTCGCCTTTGGCGGTTTCAATCAATTTCAATTCTACGCCGGCCGGGAAGAACCCCCACGTATTATTGCCGAAGCCGGACAGCATATTTTCAACCTTTACCCGGTCGGCGTCGTTACGTGTCTGCGTGGTGGCGTAGATAATGGGGATACCGAATCGTTCAGCGAAGTTGTCCCAGAATATCTGCACGTGTTTTTTGCTGATAACATGGGGCGATATTTTCAGGTATCGTCCCAAGTCCTTCGGCATACCGGCTTCGACGGTCCACGTATCAAACGGGCCGGAGCGGTACGGAATTCCTTTTTTCGGTTCATCGGAGGGATCCCGGAGGATAACGCCGTACTCTGGGCATACGTGGTTTCGCGGTACGAGTTCTACATTGTCAAAGTACATCCTTGCCTCTTTCAGTATTACGTTTCCGAGTTGGATAAGGCTGTTCCCGTAGTATTCGGCGTCGAGGGCAAAGCTCATAAAGTGCCAGAACCAGGGTGTTTCAAAGAGGGCGGTAATGTCGTAGTTTTCGTTTCCGTTTTTATCGGTGAGTTTAAAGCGGCTTTGCATCACGCCTAATTTTGTCCGTTCCACCACTCCGGCGACGTGGGTGTCAATATCGGCAGTGAAGTCGTAAATATTGTAGAGGTTTATTCGCTTCGGATTTTCGATATTAAGGGCTTGCTGGTGCGCGGCTCGCCACTGGGCGACGTCGTTCTTAACGAGCCGGGCGGCTTTTGCGTCCAGTTCGGTGATGATTTGCCGGGTGCGTTCCACTAATTGCGCGGCGTCGTCTTTCTTTGAGACGGCCTGCGGGTCGGTATATGTTACGGTATACATTTGTTAATGTGTTAATGTGTTGATTTATTAAGTGGCGTTAGCCTAACTCTTAGTTCTTAACTCTTAGTTCTTAGTTCTTAGTTCTTAGTTCTTAACTCTTAACTCTTAACTCTAATAGTCGTTGTTATTGCGTGTTCCGCTGCTGCCCCAGCTTACGCCGCTTCCGGTGGGGTCGTCTGCCACAGGAGCAGCCGGCAACTCGGGCGACAGCTTGCCGTCGGCTACGCGGTTGAGCCATTCAATGGCTGCGTCGTAGCGTTCTTTGGCGTGCTGGTAAATCAAGTCCACGTTACTTAACCGCACGATGTACCATACGGCGATGTTTTTTGTGAGCTCCATAAGTAGCGGGTTGCGGTCGGTTCCGGTGGCGGCAAATATGGCGTTCACGTCATACAGTGCGGCTAAGTAGCTGCGTACTTCGGCTTCTGCGGCGGCGATATTCATTAGCAGGATGTCGTCGTCGGCCTCTGTTATTTCTGAGGCCTGGTAACTGTACAGGGCAGTCTTTAATTCGTCAGTAGTGATATACATTTTTTGAGTTAAGAGTTAAGAGTTAAGAGTTAAGAGTTAAGAGTTAAGAGTTAAGAGTTAAGAGTTAAGAGTTAAGAGTTAAGAGTTAAGAGTTAAGAGTTAAGAGTTAAGAGTTAAGAGTTA
>JAITKF010000035.1 GCA_031278545.1 Prevotellaceae bacterium | reverse complement strand
TCCCTAATTCGTCCACTGCTTTTTGCCTTTCAACGCTCTGTTTTCATCTCTATTAGAGCAGCCTAAACAAGCTCATTTTCTCCTCGATTCTTCCCCAAATTCGTCTCCTTCCACAAAACTGTCCTCTTTTCTTCTGATTTTCAACCGTTGCATTTTTTTGATTAACTAAATAATTTAATCAAGCAAAACGGCACCCATTAAAATAGATATTATGAGTACAAAATTAACAAATTAACAAAACATTACAATGAATAGAGTAATTTTACTATCGATTTTAGCGCTATCCGTGTCGACAGCGTAGGGACAAGGCGGAACAGGCGATGCACCTATAAAGATTAACCTTTCGGAGTCGTGCCTTACAGCATGTGCAGGTTCGGAGATTACGCTGGTCGCCGCCACTGGCTGCTTGTTCGGCGCCTCCAACAGTTACACGCTCACACTGCCCTACACAACGGCTACACCGACAGCTTCTGTATACCGGTTACAGTAATCTCCCCCACTATAACTCTTACATCTGCTAACGACGCCCAAACACAGTCTGTCGGGGCGGCCATCACACCGATTACAATACACTACCGCTCATGCCACCGGCGCAACCGTTACTGGCCTGCCCGACGGCCTGTCCGCTTCATGGACGTCGAACACCTGTACCATAAGCGGCGCGCCCATCCGTGAAGATGTGTTTACTTACACCGTTACCACGACCAACGACAACAATTGCGCCAATGATTCCGCATCCGGTACGATTACCGTTATCCACAACAGCTTCCGTATGACCACTACGGCCGGCGACGTTAATATTGGTGTCGAATTCACCGGCATCCTGTATATTGATTGGGGCGATGGGACAAGCAACACGTATACGGGCAACGGCTTGAAATCTCACACTTTCGTCAGCGGCGTACCGTCCCACACCGTAACCGCGCAGGCACGCACAATTACAACTTGGATTGTGGTAATGAAAACTTGACCGAATTAGACGTAAGCGGATGCACCACGCTAGGGGGTCTTGAGGGTGCAAAGTAACCAATTTGACGCTGCCGCACTCAACATCTTGTTCGGCACGCTGCACAACAACTCCTTTTCCAAAACGATAATTATTAGCGACAACCCGCGAGGAAATGGCTCGGACACCTTCGGCTGCGATACAACTATCGCCACCGCCAAAGGCTGGACGATATGGTAAGCACAATGGACGTGAGCAATGCCCATAAAAAACAGCGCGAAGCAAGCGACCCGGACACCCCGCACACTTGCAGCATGGTTTTTGCGACTACAAAAACTATAAACCGGAAAAAAAGGCAGATTATCAAATTACAAATAAGACAGGGTGGCAGGCTTTACGCCGAAGGCGAGCGTTATCACCGCCTCTATATCTGAAAAGTCGGCGATGACTTCGGAGGTGTAGTGGTAGATGGTTTCTTTTGGTAAGGTGGTGGCAAGGCCGATGACGCGCATGTCGGCGTTTTTGGCGGCGGTTAGTCCGGCAGCCGAATCTTCAAATACGATGCACTGCGGCGGCGTTACGTCTAAATCGGAGGCGGCCAGCAGGTAACACATCGGGTTGGGTTTGCCTTGTGTGATGCGGTCGGCAGAGACGACGGTATCGAACAGATTGCGTATCGGGAGGGTACGGAAGACGATTGCCAGTTTGTCGTCGTCCGAGCTGGTTACCAGTCCCATTTTGATGCCCGTTTGTTTCAATGCGTGCAGGAATGCCATCGCGCCGGGGCTGGGAATCATTTCTAATTGTAAATCGAAGGCGTGATTGGCGGCGGCTATTTTCTGCCGGACGGCTTCGGGTAGGTGGGAAAAATAGCCGGCAAGGATGTTCGGAAGCGTTGTGCCTTTTACTCGTTGGCCGAAGGATGGGATATCGGGGCGGTATCGTTCGCCTATTTGTTGCCAGAAGACATCGTATTGCGGTTCGGTGTCAATAAGGACGCCGTCTAAATCAAACAAGACGGCGCGGGGTGTAGGATGGTTTTCCGTAGAATCGGGTTTTTCTGTAAAATGGGGCATTGTGTTATTCCTCCATTGTGTGAATAAAATGGTTGATTACTGCTTTTATTTCCATATAACTGTACCCGTCGCCCAATGTTTCCTTGAGGGGCGGGATGGCGACCGGTTCGCCTTTTACTACCGATTGTACCAGCGGCAGGATTACGTCGATTTTCTCTTGCGCGACAAGGTCGGTTACGGCCAGTTCGCCGTTTTTTACAAAATTTACTAAATGTCCTTCGATGGTCGATATGGCATAGTTCTGTTCTTTGGCAATGTCGGCAATGGTTTTTCCTTGCCGGAACAGGTGCAGGCTTATGTGATTTGTCTTTATTCCTTCGCTTCGCGGCGTTTTTTTTGTTTTCGGTGGAGTGTCCGTCATGCTCGGCGGGCGCAGGGGCGGTAATATGATGTCGGGGGAGAGCATCGGCGTGTCGTAGTAGCATACGGTTGCCAGATTAGTCGTAAACCCGATGATGTCGCGTTCCAGTTCTTGTAATTTTCGCCGGTATTCTCTGGCCTGTTTCATGCGGGTTAATGTTTCTTTGTGTTGCTGTAAGGGGTATAGGATTTTAGTTCGGATGTCGTCGTGGAAATAGGCGACGGCTTTAGTGCATCGTTCCTTTAGCGCCGTCAGGTTGCCGATGTTCGCCTGCCGGCTGATGAGTTGTTCGAGTTGCTGCCGGAAACGTTGTGCGATTTGCCCCTGTTGCAGGGCGGTTTCATAAAGCTGCTCGGAGAGTTCGTGCGCGCTTTGCAGTTCGTCAGGGATTTTACTAGATGTCAGGCGGCGGTGGTCGTGCAGCAAGTTGCACAAAGGTTGCCAGTCGAAATAGCGTATCAGGCGTTCGTTCCAAAAGCGTTGTTTGGCATCGTCAAGCGCTTTTATCAGGCGTTCGGCCGGTTGTTCGTTCTGCGAGAAGTCCCGCGCATAGGCGCTGGTGCGAATGCATTCGGGTGTTATCGGCGACTGCAGGACGATGCCTTCGAGCGAGGTGCAACGGCTTAGCGCGACATACGACTGTCCGGCGGCAAATGACTGCGCGGCGTCGATCACCACCCGGTCAAACGTCAGCCCCTGGCTTTTGTGAATCGTGATAGCCCATGCCAGCCGTAGTGGATATTGTTTGAAGGCTCCTAATTGTTCCTCTTCAATTTCGTTTTTTTCTTTGTTGATAGTGTAGCGTACATTTTTCCATGTTTCGGGTTCGATTTTAAAAGCCTCTTTACCGTCTTTAGGTTGCACCCAAATCGTATCGGACGAAAGGGCGGTGATTTTGGCAATCATTCCGTTATAGTATCGTCGGTCGTCTCCCGAATCGTTTTTAATGAACATGACTTGTGCGCCTTTTTTCAGTTGGAGGTTTAAGTCGGTAGGCAGGGCATAATCGGGGAATTCGCCTGTTACTTCGCCTGTGAATACTTGTGCGGGTAGCGGGATAGTAGCCAGCTGGTCGGCATTAATCCGGTCGGCCTGGTAATTGTGTGAGCACAGGATGATAGCGCCGCTGTTATCCTCCGGTATATAGCCGGGGCGGTAACGGGCATTGAGCAGCTCCCGGTCGGTCTTCGACAGTTCGTTGTTGCGTACGCGGTTGAGTAACTCGACAAACGTCTGTTCACGCTGCCGGTATACCGTTTTCAATTCCAGATATAGCGGCGGCGCAGACTGTAATGCTTTAGCATGAAAGAAAAACGGACTTTCGTAATAGGTTTTCAATAGCGCCCATTCGTCGTCTTTTACTACCGGCGGCAACTGGAACAGATCGCCGATGTAGAGCATCTGTAATCCGCCGAAAGGTTTATAGCTACGCCTGATAAACCGTAGCGTAGCATCAATGGCGTCAAGCATATCGGCACGCAACATGCTTACCTCGTCGATAATCAAGAGTTCGGCCTGCCGTAGCAGGTCTTGTTTTTGTTTGCCGAATTTATAGGTATCTTTCAGGCGGCTGTTCGGGATGTAGGGCTCAAAGGGTAACTGGAAGAGGGAGTGTAATGTTACGCCGCCGGCATTAATGGCCGCCACACCCGTAGGCGCCGTCACCAGCGTATGCTTGCGGCTGTTTTGTGAGATATATTTCAGAAAGGTCGTTTTCCCCGTACCGGCCTTCCCCGTTAAAAACAGGTGCTGGGAAGTTTGACTCACAAACTCTACCGCTAAACGAAAAACAGGATCATGATTAGTATCGGTCATAAAATTTCCTCTGTAAACAATGGTGCAAAGATAGTTATTTTATGGGAGAAACATAGATGAAAGGATGAAGGAGGATGAAAAGCGCTCAGCATTCCTCAGTGATTCTTAGCGTAATTTTGCTTTAAGTTATGCAGAGAACCGCTGAGGACAGAATCAAAAAATCACACGAATTACCCGCCAGGCAAAAACAAACGCGGACAGAGCCTCAGCTCCATCCGCGTCCGTATCAATTGGCTATTAATTATTGCTCGCTGTCGGCTAAACCTACGGGCATTTAACGCCTTCCACCCAGTTGGTGGTTTGGATGGTTGCGGACGGCACGGCATTATATCCGTGCCCGGTGTGGTCGAGCACCACTGTTTTTCCATCTTCCTCGGTGGTTGATCCGTCGAAACGCCAGTATGCTACTAGATCCGTTGAAGCGGGATCGACATAACACATGTTATTGGCAATTTCGGCGCGGGTAAGCGCTTTTTTCCATACGCGCATTTCGCTGAAGTAGCCGTTCCAGCGGCGGGCATTTGCGTTGGCCGACCGCCCGATGGTGAACGATGGGTCGCCATATACCCATGTTAAATCTATAAAGCCGCCGCTATCGGGGCTTCCCGGATGGGGCGTCTGGGCCTCGAGATTTCCGTCAATGTAGAGTTTCACGACTTGGTTTTCAAATACGGCCGCTACGTGATGCCATTCTTTCAGGGGGATTGGGTTGGCTGCGGTGGCGTTGCTGCCGCTGCCGGCTGTTTGGATCGCGTTGTCGGGGATATTGCGGGCGTCGCCCATGCGAATGAGCCAGTTTTCTTCCAGTCCCATAATACTGCTGATCCAGGGATTGGAGGTCATCGTGGCGGTACAGTAAAACCGTGTTTCCATTGTGGCGCCCGACAGGGTTTTCAGGCTGGCGTCGCTAAATTTGGCAAAATCGACCTGGAAATACAGCGATCCTCTCAAATCGCACGCTTTGGTTACAATCGTTTTAATGATTACAAAATAAATGGTCTTTGCGGCATCCAGTAGTTTTACCCCGCCATTGACGCCGGTAATCGTTACGGGAATCAGGTAGCTTTCACCTTCCTTAAATTCGGAGTCGTCGGTAATCACCACCTTTGCCGGATTGGAACGCAGGTTCTGCGGCTCGATGAGAAGCTTGGACGTCGAAAGGTTAAAACTGCCTTCGGGCATGGGCTTGTAGTTTTTATGATACTTGCTGTTGTAAGCGGCAATAAGGCCGTTATCGGCGGTTACGCTTACTTCAATCGTTTCGTCTATCAAGTCGGCCAGCGTAACCATGAAGGCTACTTCCGAAGGGACGCCGTCAACGACCAACTGCCGGGTGTCCGAATCTTCTGTTCCGGCCATATACACCCTGTTTTCAAATTCGACGGCATTGGTACAGGAACCTAGTAGTCCTATACCCAAAATAATACTGAATAATACGATCTGTTTCATACTTTTTTTATTTGTGTTATTCTTCATTTTCGCGTTGTCCCATGATGTTAATCATTTGGCGGAGGTACTTGTAGTCTTGGAAAAAGTTGTACTCATATTCCATGTGATAGGTTCCTGCGCCGCCTTTCCGTACCGGCGTTCCGTCGACTATCGGTTGCCATAAGGCCATCCCGATTGACGACTGTACGCTTTGCCCGTCGCGGGTGGTATGCGTAACGCCGCCATTGCCGGCATAGCTTTCAAAGTTTTCGGTAACAATAAACTTAGCGGCCAGCTCTTCTTTGGGAATATCCGGAAAGGTGGTATATAGCCGGCCTATGCGGTTATCCAGATCCGTGTAGCCGGAGGAAGTGTATGCCTGAGAGATGACATAATCCAGCATCGGGCCGATTTCGGGCAGGATATACGAATAGTATTCCCCGTCGATGGCGAGGAGGCGTCCGGTGCCCGATTTTGGGCCGAAATATTTGCTCATTTCATCGAAGAAGACGAGCATCCGGTTCCAATAGCCTCCCAGTACGTAGGGTTTTGTGCCTCCGCCGACATTCGGTTCGTGGTCGATGTCCATCCCGTCGTAGCCACCGGCTACCACCGGTTCGGCTATCGACCGGGCAAATTTCCGGATGGCCGCTTCCTGCGCCGGCGTAACGGCCACGTAGCGGTCGGACGGGCGTAGCGCGCCATCGTCCCATCCCCATTGTTCCTGCATCAGTTGCAAGTCGGTTTTGCCTTCTTCTCTTTCCAGCGGGAAAAGGCTTTCGAGCAGGTAGGTACGGAGTACTTTTGTTCCGCAAACTGTCTGGTAGTGATACAGCTCTTCGGCTTGTATCGGATCGGTGTCAGGGTTAAAACCACCCCATATTGATATCATTCCGATACTGTCGGGAATATTGCGCATGCTTCCTTGCAGCGACGATTTTCCTGTTCTTCCGGAGAACCAGCCAAAGCCCATCTCCGGCCGGGTGGCTTTCCATGCCCGCAAATTGGTATAATACGCTTCGCCCTTGTCCTCCCATTGCAGGCTTTTTTGGATTTCGAGCGGTTCTGGTTCCACATCACAGGCAGCCAGGAACCCTGCTGCTACTATTGTAAAAGATACGATGATTATTTGTAATTTCATAATAACTGATTTTAATTGGTAAAAAGACTAATTTTTCTTATCCCACCACAGGTTGATGCCGCCGTGATCTGCGCCGCCGATCAGTTCGACAGCTTTTAGCACTTCGGCGTTGTTCTTATCGTACTCGGTGGTCGGGAAAACCAGCCGGCGTATTTGGATGGCCGTGTTTATCGTATTGGCCGGAGAGCGGTTAAAGCGCACGGGAATAACCCGCGGATACCCTGTCCGGCGAAATTCGCTCCATGCCTCTTGCCCGTCGGGGAAAATCGCCAAATACTTTTGCGTGATAATCCGTTCCAGCTTCCTTTCAAAATCGTCGGCATCGTCCCATCCGATGGTAATTGTATTGGCCGGGCTGTAGGTATATGCGTCGGCGGAGACAATGGCCGGAGAAAGATTGGCGGGCGTAGCGGTTGTGTTGGCTACATACGCGGCATAGCTTGCCGCTACTCCCCGCTGATCGAAAGAGACGCGGATACCTTGCTCGTACAGGTCTTTCGGTGCGTCGCCCATGTTCCACCCGCGCAAAGCGCCTTCCGCTTTCAGGAAATACGATTCGGCCGCTGTCATCCATTGTATCGGGTCGTTTGGCCCTACATTCGGCAAGGCGGCGCGGTTCCGGTAGTTGGTTAAATTATTTGTGCTGTACGTGGTGCCGCTACGTACGCCGTTCCATGTAGTAGTGCCTGCTGGCAGCGAGAAGTACACTTCGCGTCGCGGGTCGCCGAAGCCGTTCAGGTAGCAGGCTATCGTGCCGCCCATACGGGCGTCCTGATACGCATCCCATATTTCGTTTAGCGGATTTCGTTGCGGGACGGGGTAGAAGGCGTTATCGGTATTATCGGACAGCAGGCCTGCCGGATGATTGACCGCTTCCTCGGCGTACTGTTTCGCTTTGGGTTCGTCGGCGTAGACGATACGCATGGCCAACCGGAGTTTTAGCGTATTGGCGAATTTAATCCATTTGTTATAGTCGCCCTGATATATCGCATCGTAGTTTTTCAACGGATACGAGCCCGGGTAGAGTTGTACAAACTCGGTCAGGACATTGATAGCATCGGTCAGTTCTGTAAAGAAGAGGTTGTAGATGGCTTCCTGCGAGTCGTAGGGCACGGAGGTTTCCGATTTTCCGAATTGGGAATAAGGAATCGGGCCATACATATCGGTAATCTTGTGCATCCCGAAAACTTTCAGTATTTGCGCCAGTGCAAAGGCCTGCGGTTCTTCTTCCTTAACCAGGTCTACGACGCGCCATGCCGCCATGATACTCTCGTAGCCTACTTCAAAGGCTACGTTATACCATTCGGGGTACATCACGTATTGTATGCCGTTATTGTTGTTATTCCATGTATTGGTTCCCCCGAAGTAACCCGCATAAATATCGCCGGCGAGGTTAAACATCCGCTGGTACTGGTTGGCGTCGGTGGTTACACAGTAGTTTTCCAGCTGGCCGATAGCCGAACCGGTAATCAGGTTGTCCCGGAGCATCATCTCATACGGGACGGTATTGGGATTGGTATTGATTTCGTCGAATGCGTCGGTACACGATGCGCTCAGAACGGCCATACTCACACAGCCCAATACAAATGCAAGTGTTGTATATTTTTTTATATTCATAGTGCTGGTTGTTTAAAATGTTATGTTTACACCGAATCCGAAACTGCGCACACTTGGCGGCGAGAAGTAGTCGAATCCTTGAAAATAAGTGCCAGTTGCGCTGGTCTGTTCCGGGTCGAAAGGCGCCTTGCAGTAGAACATAATCAGGTTTTGCCCGATTACCGACAGCGTAATGTCCAGTTTATCCTTAAATAGTTTCGATGGCAGGGTATAGCTGATGCTGGCCTGTTTCAGGCGGACGTTGGTCATACTATACGTGTAGTAGGCCAGCAGCCCTGTTTGCCCTCCGGCGACTACCGAATACCAGTTGGAAGGAGTTACTTCCCCGTAGTTAACCGGTATGCCCCCGGCGTCGCGTGTATCGGCAGTGGCCTGCGATACACCGAACTGATCCATAATGGCCTGTGTAGCCGACGTGCCCACGCCGCCTACGCGCGCCGTAATCAGAAAGTCGAGGCTCACGCCTTTAAACTGGAAACGGTTGCTGATACCAAGATTGTATTTCGGTTCGGTATTCCCAAGTTTATACCATTTTTCATAGTCCGGCGCAATCGTACCTTGTGTAGCGTCCACAAAAATATTGCCTTCGTGGTCGGTACGGAGGCCATTGCTGTAGATGTCGCCTACCGAACCGCCTTTTACCAGTTTCGACTTATAGGTGCCGACCGTCATGATGTCCATCTCATCGGCGTCGGGCAAGAGTTCCTTAATTTCATTTTTATTGAATGAATAAGTAACGCCCAGCCGCCAATCAACCGGCCCTAATTTCTGGTTTAAGGTGGCCGACAACTCAAGCCCGTAGTTGTTTACCTTCCCGGCATTGACATATTCAGCCCGGTAGCCGGCAATGGTAGGCGACAGTTCCCGGAGGAAAAGCTGGTTATAGGTATTCGTATTATAGTAGGTTACGTCGAGCGTAATTTTATCTTTAAAGAGGATTACATTTGCGCCCAGTTCAAAGGCTTTAGTCCGTTCGGGCTTTAAGTCGGCAGCCGCTTTAACGCCATAGGTTTCGGGCAACGGGCTTCCGCCTTCTTTATTTTTCTCATATTGGCGGAATGTGATGTAGCGTTTCGGAGGCGAGCCTACTTCGCTATATGTGCCACGCACTTTGAAGAAGGAAAGAATGTCGCGGTTCATAGCCACAAGATCGGTTATAACGGTCGATAGCCCCACTGACGGGTAGAAGAACGAGTAGGTATTGGTTCCGGCAAAGGTCGAAGCCCAATCATTACGCGCCGACAGGTCGAGGTAGATACTTTTGTATCCGAGTTGCGCCGTAGCAAAGACCGATTGCGTCTGCTCGCGGTTTATTTCCTGGTTCATAAAACCGTGGTTGTTCTTATCTACATTGAGGGCGTGAAACCAGTTGGCTACGTTCATCAAATGCCCTTCGAAGCCGGACATATCGGAATAGTTATCCACTATGCTTGCCCCGATATGGGCTGTCAGCGAAAAGTCGTTCCAGCGGTGGTTAATATCGGCCATCACGTCGCCGTAGAAGTACTGGTTATCGCTTTTAGCTTCGAGGTAGTTTCCGAAATCCGAAGCAAACAGGGTCGATGACGATGCGTAGATTTTGCGCGTATAGTGCATCGCCATGCGGTCGTACTGTGCGCGTCCTGTAACGTTCAGCCAGTCGGTTACTCTGTACTTTAAGGCGGCGCCCGACATAAAACGGTCGCGCGCACTGTTAAACATATTGCGGTTTACAATCCAGTACGGATTTTGTGCATTTAGTCCAAGGTCGCCGTAATGCCAGTTTTGCGTCCTGAAACCGCGTTCCATGTTATACGTTTCATAGAGCTGGTATTTGCTTATATCGTCTGCCGGCGGAAAAAGATAAATAGGTACCAGCGGGTTGTAGTACCGTCCCTGGCTTATCATATTCTGATCGTTTTGTTTGATATATGAAAAATTGACATCGAGCGTCAGGATGTCCGTATTGCCCTGTTGCAGTAGTGTCGACGAGTTACGCACCGTAAAGTTATAGCGGTTGTAGTTATTATTAGGCACAATACCACGCGCGTTCAACGACGATACGGAGGCAAATGTCTGGCTACGTTCCGTCCCGCTCGATACGGTCAGCGAATTAATCGTATTGAACCCGGTCTGGAAGAAGTCGGACGGCTTGTAGGACGACGGCGTATCCATTTTATCGCCCCAACTGCTAAAGCTGCCGATTTCCGCGCCGTAGGTGTTCTGGAATTTCGGCATAATAAAAGGCGACGAAAAATCTGTATTGTTGGAATACGATACTTTGGTTTGACCGGCTTCACCCCGTTTTGTAGTAATCAGAATAACGCCGTTGGCGCCCGTATTTCCGTAAAGAGCGGCGGCCGCCGCGCCGGTCAGCACCGTGATGTTGGCTATATCTTCGGGGTTGATGTTGGAAATACCGTCGCCATCGCCGCCATCGGGGACTTCGTACAGGCCCTCCGGTTGCGCGGTTCGCAGTTCTGGCAATGGCATCCCGTCGATTACATAAAGGGCGTTATTACTGCCGAAAAGCGATTTAACGCCGCGCATCACCACGCGTGTCGAACCGCCTATGCCCGACGAACTGCTGTTGATAGTCGCGCCGGCCACTTTACCGACTAAACTATTGACAAAACTGGCGCTTTTCACTTTCGTAATTTCCTGCGCAGGAATTTCCTGCACATGATAGGTCAGCGCTTTTTTTGCTCGTTTAATACCGAGCGCGGTAACCACCACTTCGTCGAGGGCGGCAGCAGTTTCCTCCAGCATCACGGAGTAGGCCGTTTCGCTACCGACGAGTATTTCTTTCGTCTGATAGCCGATAAATGAGACGGCCAATACCTCGCCGGCTTCGACGCCTGTCAGGACAAATTTACCGTCGATGTCGGCCATCGTCGCTTTTCCGGAGCCTTTGATAGCGATGCTTGCTCCGGTGAGCGGCGAACCGTATTTGTCCGTCACAGTTCCCGTTACGGTTGTTTGTCCGAATGCCGCCACCGGCAATACCGACAAACAGAGTAGCACAAGAAATTGTACTGTTGTTTTGAATTGATTCATAAATAAAGTGTAATAATTTGTGATTGTATATTTGGATTTATTTGCGTTGATTTATATTTATATTATTCGAGGTTTTCCCTGACGTGGAAGTGTCGCCTAAAACCAGTATCGAAGACATTGTCGCCTGCATAGATATATCCTTTCCGTATCCTTGTGCAGGATAAGGCTTCCGACGCATAATTTTCCGTAACTGACTGATTACTATCGAGTTGGATGGGGGTGGGGGGGGTAGAATTACATATCAAAAAACCCGAAAGGGCTTCGGGGTTCGAACGGGTTGATATGCTTAATCGATTTAACATGCGTATTAAATTATTCATTTTTGTGGGTACAAAGGTAAGTTATTTTTTCGATTATGAAAAAAATATTAATAAAATATTAGGAGCTACGTATTATAATAAAGTGCCGGCCATTCTCCGAAGTTACATGAAATAGTTGGTTGTCATGTTCTTATAATTTATATAAACAAATTCGCGTAAATTTTTTCATGCGGGTATATCATTTCTTATTATGGCTAACATTTGGCATACGGGCGATGCGTGATGCGGTTACCGCTTTCATTTTTTCCGTTTGGAGATTACAGGATTTTCATGTAATTTTGCATACTACGAATTAAAAACGACGGCAGGTGTGTCGTTCATATAGATTAAATATTGGATTTATGACGAGAAAACAGTTGGCTACGATTCTATCATTCCTTTGCACATTCCTATTATTGTTAGTAACATCAGGTATTTCAAACTACACGACTGCCGGCGAGTTGCCGCAGGATGGTGTGGGTACGGCGTTCCGGCAAATGATTGTCAATCCGCCCTTGCCCGATGCCTTCGATTTTGCCGGCGAGTCGGTGCCACTGGTTAATTTCGATGTGCGCGAATCGTTACAGCGGGAACTGACGGTGCTTTGTTACTGGCATGCCAGCATGATATACACTATGCAATTGGCCAACCGATTTTTCCCAATTATCGAGCCGGTATTGCGGGAAGAAGGCGTACCTGACGATTTCAAATACCTGTGCGTGGCCGAAAGCAATTTACAACAAGCCGTATCGCCGATGAAAGCCGTCGGGTTCTGGCAATTTCTGGAGCAGACGGCCAAAGAATACGGATTGGAAATAACGACGGAAATAGACGAACGCTATCATATCGAAAAAGCCACGCGGGCGGCTTGCGCCTACCTCAAAAAGGCCCATGAAAAATACGGCAACTGGGCGCTGGCCGCCGCTTCCTATAATGTAGGCCATAAGAACCTCGACCGTTACATTGCGCGGCAACACCAGACCTCGTACTATAACCTGCTGTTACCCGAAGAAACCGGCCGTTATCTGTTCCGGGCGGCCGCCTTCAAATTGATACATCGTTCCCCCGCTCAATACGGCTTCCATATACGGCCCGGCGACCTGTTCAAGCCTCTCCAGTGGACGGAAGTAAGAATCACCGGCGCGGTCGACGATTGGGCTGCTTTTGCCGCCAGCCACGGCACAAATTACAAAATCTTCAAATACTTCAATCCGTGGCTCCGCGACGCAGGCCTGATCAATGCCGGCAAAAAAATGTATGTGGTGAAAATCCCGAAAAAAGGATTTAGAGAGATGGGAGAGTAGGAAAAGTTAGAGTTTAATTGTATGGGGTAAATGCATTATTTGAAAAAATTTTTGTCGCCAAATAGTCGCTGGACACAACTAACAACACTTATGGCGGGAATTATCCCTTTCCCTTTGTATATTCTTTGTTTCACGCTCAAACTAACAGGCAACAAGCCGATTAAATCGTTCTCTTTTCCACAGTCAATCAATAATTTTAGTTCCTTATACTGTGAGTTATTCCATATCTCAACATCAGATTATTTAACAACTTCGCTTTTGCAAACAAAACACCTTCTCCTATTTGCCATCGCTTTTTTTCCAATATATAAACGCCGTCGCTTTGGTCGGGGTGGTCTGTATTAATTGTCTGTTGAGCAGATAAAGTACTTATGGACAATGATGCTGGAACAGAAATGATTATTACTTGTCGCACACGTTAGTTATCGTATCGATTGTTTTTCCTTCTACCTCTCATTCCTGATAAAATTTCACGATTTTGTCTGTTGAAATTTGCTCGCCATTGCGAATAGCGTTGAAATTAAAGCCACTTTCAACATACTCTTTCAACCAGTCACTGTCTTTGTCTTCGTCGCTTTGAGTGTGGCGATAATCATGGTGTTGGCTGTGTTTGAGGTTACTCCAAAATGTAATATAAGTTGGTTCTCCCTCGTTTCTTACATCACCAATTCGCAACCACATGCCGTTTTTAACTCTGTCCAAAGCACTTCGCACGAATATCGAGGATCCTTTTTCCCAGTGAAGCGGGCCCAATTCCCATTTTGTAATGTTTTTATTCAAAATAGAAATATAATTATTCCGACTTAGCACAGAAAAAACTTTATTTCAAAATAAATTAAGTTATTCACTAATTTCGGATTTAATTTCGCCGCCCAATCCGCTTTTTTGAATTTCTTTGTATGATTTTTCGCTTTTCTTTAAATTGGCAAAATCGGCAATTGTATTCAATTCTTTTAAAATCGCTTCCGGACTTTTGGGTTTTGCGTAAGGAATAATGTCTTTCGACATCAATTTTATCAACTCGTTGATTTCTTCAGACGTTATAGAGCGGTTTTCCCAAATTTCCCGAAATTTTTCAGTAAAACCATTGAAAATTTCCGACTTTTTCTCAAAAACTTTCACGTTATGTTCTTTGACTTACTCACTTATTTTTTGCGATGTCAAAAGCAGAACCGTTACAACTGCAGTAATGATTGCACCCATTGCTCCATTGTTAATTTCTTCAACCATTTTTAGAAGTGAATCTGTGTAGATTGTGTTGAAAATAAAAATACTCAACGAAACAATAAAAAGAAAACCCAACACAATCAGAGTTTTATTTTTCATCTTGTAGCTCTTGTATTAATTTTCTTGCCTTGTTTATCATAAGTATGAAGCCAACAATCTTTCTTTACCACAAAATATTCCCGAGAATACGGACAATATTTCCAATATTTTGAGGTAAAGTTTTGTGTTTTCTACCATCTTCATCGTAAAGATGATACCAAACATCGTTACTTACGATAAAAGAATCTTTTTCTAATCCTTCTATTTCTACAATGTTAGAGGGCAGTGTTTTTGTTCTCTTCCTTTCTCCTCATAAAGGTAGTACCAAGTTTTTTGTTCGATGTCTGAAAATGCCCTTTTACAAAAGATTTTTAATTTAATATTTAATGAATTATAAATTTTTCTATCTGAAATGCAGATATACAAAAAGCGTAAAACTGTTTCGTTCTTGGCTTATTGTAATGAATTAACTCTTCTGAAACCGCTGAGTATAAATAAGTTATTAAACAGTTTGTGTTACTGAGTGAAGTGCCGCGAACTTATTCTCGCATTCTTGATTATTTTGGTAGAATTCATCAGTTAGAGAATAAACTGCCATAAGATCAAAATACACTTATAACTAATGTATTACATTTATATCTGCATATATTTTCGTTATAAATTCGGGGACAATGGCACTCATTTTTGTGGAAATACCCGAACTTAATCCGTTTTTCCAAAAAAATTCAACTGTTTTCAGGGGGGTTATACGCGGGCGTAGCAACAAAACAACGCAGGTAAAACAGCCTTGAGCCAAAATGGAGTAGGTAAAGAATTAGTATAACGCAATGAAATGATTTTTTATCTGCGGAGAGGGGAGACGCGAGTCATCTGCGTGCGGCGCGAGAAGAGGCAAGCGTTCCTGCATTTAGATAGCAGCCTTTTTTTGGAGTCAGAGAGAGGGAGGCGCTATTATTCATTAAGGTTCGTTTTAGAAAATTGAGCGCTCAATTTTCTAAAACGAACAATGCCCCACAATTTTTTGTGAGGCATTGGTAAAAGATTAGGCGGCGACCTACTCTCCCACTT
>JAITKF010000021.1 GCA_031278545.1 Prevotellaceae bacterium | reverse complement strand
GGCACATATACTTACTACCGCGAAGCGCACGACAATACTTGCGAAACCACTGTGTGGAGCCGCTCCGCCGGTTCGTATGAACTCATTGTATCCAACTGCCCCTATACCGGTAGCGACCTATATGAGGATGCCACGCACCTTTGTCAGTTGCGGAGCAGCGGCGCGCAGAACTGGGAAGCGTGGATAAAGGACGCGCGGGATAATGAACTGTACCGGATTGTGCTGATGCCGGACAACAATTGGTGGCTGGCGCAGAATATACGATGGAACGAAGGAGCAGGAATATGTTACCAGACATGCACCGATTACGGTCTGATATACCCCTACAGTTCATTGGCAACCGTATGCCCCGCCAATTGGACGGTTCCAAATAACGACCAGTTTAATGCGTTGATTATTTCCGTCGGCGGCTCTTCCGTAGCCGGCGGAAAATTGGCCGGCGGAACATCATGGGATGATTTGGAAGGAAATAGCAACAGTCATACCGACGACTATGGTTTTACAGTCGTATATGCCCCCCGGTGCCATGCTGATAATTGTATGTTTTATGGTATAGATACGCAACATTGGTCGTCCTCTCCATTAGTTGGAGGCAGCGCCAGCGGTCCTTACAAAGGGTATTCGTTAGAGGTGACGGCTCTTAATAATACCGGGAGGGTCATAGAACATGGAGCTTGGTATATTTATTATTTTCCTGTCCGCTGCAGGCGGTCGTTATAATATAGATGAAGTATAAATAGATTGTCGAACCAAAACATGCAGGCGCCTCCGCGAAAGGGGGTATTTCAAACTTCAAAACGCCGGTTTTACGAGCGTCATCGCGAAAAATACTTATTGAAAAAGAGTATCTGATAGTCTATTGAATTATTCCAGTAAGCCGTATTGTGTTTTCCCGGACGAAGAATGAAATCGTGGGAGATATGGTTGCTTTTTAGCAGCAAATGTAAAGAGATATTGACATCCAAAAAGAAATCATCCAGTCCGCAATCGACAATGATGGCCAGCTCGCCGTCTTTGATTTTGCTTACCTGCCCGACAACAGTGTATTCGCTCCACCGGTCGCGGTGAGCGTCATAGTCGCCCAATTGTTTGTTGATTTCCCAACTTTCGGGGAATGGCCGGAAATCTACGCCGCCGCTGGTGCTACCGGCCGCTCCGAAAACATCCGTATGGCGGAATGCCAGCCATAATGCGCCATGCCCGCCCATACTCAATCCGGTAACGGCGCGGCCTTCCCTGAAGGCACGGGTTTTATAATGCGTATCTGCATAATTGACCAGTTCGGAAACCACAAAGGTTTCGTAGCGGCAATCGGGGTCTACAGGACTGTCCCAATACCAACTGTTTTTTGCATCCGGACATACGAAGATAATTCCTTTTTCGTCAGCTAATGCGGGCAATTCCGGCTTTATCGCCAGCCACCTATAGGCGTTCCCGCCGTAGCCGTGCAGTAGGAAAACTACTGGACAAGCCCTTGCTTCGCGCCCTGTGGCGGCATCGGGAATAATGAACACGGTCAGTATGTCTTTGTTCATTGATACGCTTTTGACCATCACCGTATCTATCCGCGCAGCATAGCTTGCAAAAGAAACGGCTAAAAAGAACATTGACAAGATAAGTTTTGTTTTCATAATTTTCCTATTTTAATTTTATCGCCCGGATAGATTTTTGAGTTTTTAGTATAATTGTTCAATTTCATCAAGTCGTAATAGGTTACGTTGTCGTAGCCTTCGGCAATACTGTAAAGGCTTTCACCCGATTTCACCGTATGTATGGTATAGACGCCGCTTGCTACGGTTTTAGCGGCAGTGTTGGACGTGGTGGCGGCAGTCGCCGGTTTGCTTTGCTTTTTGACGCCAGCGGAATTAACAATCAATCTTTTATTGGCAATGATGCGCTCGTCCTTCAAATTATTCCAATATTTAAGGTCAGAAACTTTTACTCCATATTTCAATGCAATCGAACCTAAGGTTTCTCCCGACCGTATCCGGTGGATAGTTTGCGAACGGTCGGCGGCAACCGTCGTGGCGCCGCGCCGAGCTATTTGCTGTATAATATTCGGATTAAAATAAATACTGTCTTTATACTTGTATATTTCCTGTTCCTTCTCGGCAAACTGCGCCGTGTATTCATACGGAATATTCAGGACATACGGCTCGCTTCTACCCGGAATAATATCGTGAATGTACTGCGGGTTGAAGTCGCGCAATTCATCAATCGAAATACCAATGATCTCAGACACTTGTTCAAAGTGCAGCATTTTAGTAATCTGAAACGTATCAATCTGTGCCGGCATGCAAACAGACTTCGGTTGCAGGCGGTGTTGCTTGTAGTATTCCAGCAGGTAGCAGGCCGCCACGAAATTCGGGACGTAGCCGCGCGTTTCGCGTGGCAAGTAGGGATATATATCCCAGTAACTGCGTTTTCCACCCGAACGGCGAATGGCTTTATTGACATTGCCCGCACCGCAATTGTAGGCAGCAATGGCCAATGACCAGTCCCCGAATATGCCGTACAAATCTTTCATATATTTGACGGCCGCATGGGTGGCTGCCACCGGGTCGAGGCGTTCATCGACATACGAGTTGATTTTCAAATTATATAACAATGCCGTACGGTACATAAATTGCCACATACCTTTGGCTTTCATCCGCGATACGGCACGTGGATTCAATGCCGATTCGATAATCGCCATCGCCCGCAGTTCCAGCGGCATATCGTACATATCGAGGATTTCTTCCACCATCGGTAAATAATACTGAGCAAGCCCCAGTATCATTTCCGATTTTTCGGGAATGCGCTGCGTATAATAAATAATGCTGTTACGTATCACATGGTTATACGGCAAATTAATCAGTGTCGGCATGATTTTCAGCCGTTCGATATAGACCGAATCGGGTAAATCGGCGATCAGTACGTCTTCGTCCACATTATAGTCCATGTCGGACGTGTCGCGTAGCGCCCGCTGCAAATACCATATCGAAAGAAGATTGTCCAGATTGTCATCCACATCGGGCTCTAATATTTCGTCGCCATTGACAATAATTGTTCTACCGGGATTAATCGTGGCGTCTTCTATGGTTTCCGCCGGATTCGACTGTGCGCGGCCAAATAACGTTAAGCCGGCAAAGAAAATAATTATAATAATCCGTTTCATCATCCTTTATTTTATAATCAATTCATTCTATTCACTATTAACTGTACCATTCATTCTACACCCTGCTAAAAAGTCCATTGTATTTGCAAGCCGAGTGCAATATTGTCGGATCGGCTTTGCATCGCATAACTGTTGTAATTAATCATCGTCGGGTTGATACGCAATGCCAGATCGTCGCTCACATCAAAATCGTGCAGGGTAGCAAAAACATTGGCATCTACAATATTCAATATATAAACCAAGACGGTAAAGAGGATGGCATAATCGCGGCTGCGGCGGGAGTTATCGCGGTAGTATTGCAATTTATTCTCCACCAGACGGCCGTTAAATTCGTCGACCGTCGCCGGATCGCCGTCGGTAACGAGGTTATAGGCCGTGCGGTAGCGATTGTATTGCGTGCTCTGGAAATCGACCAGATAACAGGTAAACAGCAAGCCGCCATAAATGATAGGCAATTTCCAATAGTCGCCATTATAAATTTGCCCCAGTCCCGGAAGCATAGCCGAATAGATTGTCGCGCGCGACGGCACAAAGTCCCGGTTTGTCTCATACGACACTACGCCTTCCAACACACTGCCCCAATAGGCCGCCGCCATACCGGCATAACTCCAGTTGCGCGCCTGCCGGTAAGCAGTGTTGCCTGTTTGCTGGTATTGTATATTATGATAAATAGCCGACCCCAAAAAGCCACCGATGCCTGCCCATACTACCGGGATTTTCCAGTAATCGCGATTGTAGGCTTGCGCGTAGCCGGGTACGACCAGTGAGGCTTCCCATACCCGCGTCAGCGACAGCGAATCGCGACCGGTAAGTCCATACCAGAAATTTTTACCGGGTTCTTTGGCGTCGGGTTGTGTAAGTTGCGCCGACGCCACCGGGCCGCAACCGAAAAAAAGAAATAGGATTGTAAACTTCTTTATCAATTTTATTCCTATTGTGAGATTTATTGCAATCGTGTTAAAAACGCGCGCACTTCTTCGTCGCCGGTAAAGCGGATGGTGATGCTGCCGTTTCCTTTCTCGCCGCGTTTGATGGTGACGGTCGAGTTAAAATACTTTTCCAATACTTCGACCAGTTGTTGATAATATTCGGGAGTCGGTGTATCCTGCACTGTTTTTTTTGCGACCGGCTGTTGCTGGGCTTTTTTAACCCATTCTTCTACTTGCCGCACGGACAAATCCTCGTCTATTGTTTTGCGAAGTAATTTAATTTGGTTTTTATCGTCCGGCAGGCCGGCAATAGCGCGGGCATGTCCCATCATGATTTTACGTTCGCGGAGAGCGGCCTGCACTTCGGCCGGCTGTTGCAGTAAGCGTAAGTAATTGGCTACGGTTCCCCGTTTTTTTCCCACTCTCTCGCTCACGGCTTCCTGTGTGAAATTACATTCGTCCATCAGGCGTTTGTAGCACAAGGCGATTTCGATGGCATCGAGATCTTCTCGCTGGATGTTTTCCGTCAGGGCAATCAGCAGCACATCGTCGTCGTTGGTTGAGCGTACAAAAGCAGGGATGGTTTTCAGGCCGGCTGTTTTAGCGGCGCGGAATCGTCGTTCACCGCTTAGTATCTGGTATCTTCCTGTCCGGATTTCACGCACGGTAATTGGCTGTATGACGCCCAGATTCTTGATGGATTCAACCAATTCCTGTAATGCCTCTGCGTCAAAATGCTTGCGCGGCTGGTCAGGATTGGTTTCAATAGCGTCGAGATTGATTTCCGAAACGCCGCTCAAGGTTTTTTCTTCCACCGTTCGTTCGTTCTGCCCGGAACGCGGTCTGATAGTACTGGCATCACTGCCAAGCAACGCTTCTAATCCACGTCCTAATGCTGCTTGTTTTGCCATTGTCGGATTTTGTTTTTCGTATTTGATATTCTTTATTCCGTTAACGCGGCGACTCGTTGTTATAGATAACCTCTTTCGCCAAATTCAAATAATTACTTGAACCGACCGATGCCGCATCATAGAGGATAACCGGTTTTCCGTATGACGGCGATTCGCTCAACTTCACATTACGCTGGATAATCGTTTGAAATACCATGTTCGGGAAATGGCGGCGCACCTCGTCCACTATCTGGTTGGCCAGCCGCAACCGTGCATCGTACATAGTTAACAAAAAACCTTCGATAGCCAAATCCGTATTCAGGCGTGTCTGCACGATTTTTATGGTATTAAGTAATTTTCCAAGACCTTCCAATGCATAAAATTCACATTGCACAGGAATAATCACCGAGTCGGCCGCCGTAAGAGCATTGACAGTAATCAGACCCAGCGAAGGCGAACAATCAATAAGCAGATAGTCATACTCGGGAGCAATCCGGCTCAGTACGTTTTTCAATACTTTTTCGCGATTTGGAGTCTGCAGCATTTCAATTTCTGCCCCTACCAAATCAATATGCGATGGAATAAGTTTCAAGTCTTTAATTTCGGTCTCCAGGACAGCCTGATGCGCATCGGATTCGCCTATCAGACATTCATAAATAGTAGCGCCGGCAATAGTTTTGGTATCAAATCCAAGACCGGACGTAGTATTTGCCTGCGGGTCGGCATCAATAAGCAACACTTTTTTTTCGAGTACGGCAAGTCCTGCCGCTAAATTAATAGAAGTAGTCGTCTTACCTACCCCTCCCTTTTGATTTGCAATCGCAATAATTTTTCCCATGATCGTATGCTTTTTATAGGTGGCAAATGTACGAAATCTTTTTGATTCGTGAAAAAAATGAAGAAAATGACTACCTTTGCAAGCATTTAAAACGAGAAGAATGACTACTACCGAACAATTTTTAAGCGCCGAACTCTCCCACGCGATTAAGGCGTTATACGCACAGTCGGCGCCCGACGCGGCGTTAATCTTACAGGCTACCCGGAAGGAAATCGAAGGCGATTATACCGCGATGATGTTCCCCCTGCTAAAAATCAGTAAAAAATCGCCGGAACAGACCGGCGAAGAAGTCGGGCGGCAACTACAGGCACAATGCCCGGAAATAGCATCGTATAACATAATAAAAGGCTTCCTGAATATTAAACTATCGGCCGGCTACTGGCAAAACCGTCTGACCGACATCGCACGGACAGAACACTATGGCAGACATTCGCCGTCAGGCAAAACAATTGTCATCGAATATTCGTCCCCGAATACAAATAAGCCGCTGCATCTTGGACATATCAGGAACAACTTATTAGGCTGGTCGGTAGCGCGGCTGTTAGAAGCCAACGGCCATCGGGTAATCAAAGTAAATCTGGTAAACGACCGTGGCATCCACATCTGCAAATCAATGCTGGCATGGCAGAAATGGGGACAGGGTGCAACGCCGACATCATCGGGTCGCAAAGGCGACCATCTGGTAGGCGATTATTACGTCCTATTCGATAGAGAATACAAACGCCAGCAGTCCGACCTCCAAGCGCAAGGCAAAAGCGCCAAAGAAGCCGCCCGACAAGCGCCCCTCATCCTCGAAGCCCAGGAAATGCTGCGCCGCTGGGAACGCGGCGACAAAGAAATCACCGCCTTGTGGCAAACGATGAACACATGGGTATACGCCGGCTTCAACGAAACCTACCGAACCCTCGGCGTACAGTTCGACAAAATCTATTACGAGTCGAATACCTACCTGTCAGGAAAAAAAATCATAGAAGAAGGACTACGCAAAGGCATTCTCGATCGCCACGAAGACGGCTCCGTATGGATTGACCTCACCGATGACGGGCTCGACCGGAAACTCCTTCTGCGCTCCGACGGCACATCGGTATACATGACCCAAGACTTAGGCACAGCGCAACAACGCTACGAAGAATACCACTTCGACGAACATATTTACGTCGTAGGCAACGAACAAGACTACCACTTTCAAGCGCTCAAATTAGCGCTGGAAAAATTAGGCTACCCCTGGGCGACGACCATTTACCATCTTTCATATGGCATGGTAGAACTACCTGCCGGCAAAATGAAATCGCGCGAAGGAACAGTCGTCGACGCCGACGATTTAATGAAAGAAATGATACACACCGCCCGCGAGACATCGCAAAAACTAAGCAAACTCGACGACATGCCCGCCGACGAACAACAACGCCTCTTTACAACAATCGGACTGGGCGCATTAAAATACTTCATCCTCAAAATAGACCCAAAGAAAACCATGCTCTTCGACCCGAAAGAATCAATTGATTTCAACGGACACACAGGCCCCTTCATCCAATACACCCACGCACGCATCAAGTCGGTACTACGCAAAGCAGCGCAGCAACAACTACCAGTCGGGTTGACAGGCGCAACATTAAATGAGAAAGAAATCGAAATAATCAAAATACTACACCACTTCCCCAAAAAAATCCGCGACGCCGGCGACGCCCATTCCCCCGCCCTAATAGCGAACTATACGTACGACTTAGCCAAAGAATTTAACCAATACTACCACGAAACCTCCGTACTGCACGAACCCGACGACGCCCTGAAAACACAACGCCTCCTGCTACTGCAACATGTCGCCGGAACACTAAAAACAGCAATGGAAATATTAGGCATTGACGTACCGGAGAGAATGTAAGACGCAGCAATCGTTTGCTTCTCCGTCATCCATAGAACAACCATAGCAGTAGCGCGAATCCCTTCGCCTTCGTAACTCTTCATAAAAATACTTTCCTTAATTAAATGGATTAAATAAATAATAATATTTAATCATTGAATAAGCAATAATACTCTTTTCGGAAGCTTTGCGGACATGTTTGGAGACTTTGCCAGAGCTCTCGGAAACTTTGCGGACATGTTTGGAAATGATAAAAGAATTATAATAGAGTTTGGAGACAGTATTAAATAGAAAAAAAAATGAATTCTTTTTGATGTCTGATTGATGTGAAGTAAATAATTCAGGATGTATTGATATAAGGATCATTTTTCTGTGTTTGAAGTTGTGAATATAGCTGTTTTTTTAAAGTATTCAATTATTTTTTATCTAAAAGAGGTATTTTTCTTTGAGTTCTTTTTGTTTGATATAGTATATGAATATTTTGGGGAGCGACTGGATGAGGATGCGTTTGGTGGGAGTTTCCGTCGCCGGGTGTTTAATATAAATGGGCTATAAGTGGCGTCGCCGGCGGGATGGCGGCTTTGTCGGGTTTATCTGTTTTAATTCCGCTGATTTTATTTTATAATTTTTCTTATTTTTGTATTTTCATTTATATTTATAATGAGTACAATATCTCTTATTGGTTTTATGGGATGCGGTAAGACGACTGTTGGCCGGCAGTTGGCGCAGGTGTTGCAGCGGACGTTTTTTGATACGGATGCGGTGGTTGAGGAGTTGGAGGGGAAGACGGTGTTCGATGTTTTTGCTGCTGTTGGGGAGGCGCGGTTTCGTCGATATGAGTTTCGGGTGATGCGGCAATTGTTGCCTCCGATATGTCCGTGTGTGATGGCTTGCGGTGGCGGGTTGCCGTGTGCGTCGGGCGCTATGGCTTATTTGAATCAGTATTCGGTTACGGTTTATTTGCAAGCGCCGGTGGATGTTTTGTGTGCGCGTTTGCAGGGGTGCATGGCGCAGCGTCCGCTGTTGCGTGGGGCGGGTGATTTGCGGGGTGTGGTCGAGCAGTTGCTGGCGCAACGTGAGCCGTTTTATCGGCAGGCACAGTGGTTTCTTAATACGGAGGGGAAGAGTGTGGAGGAGCTTTGCCTGGTTTTGCAGGCGCTGGCTGAGGGTGATATTTAGGCGCCGGTGCGGGGGTGTTTTTGTTTTTTGGGGCGCCGGCGCGGTGTTTTTTCTGTTTTTTAATGGGTTTTTATGGCGTTTAGCATGGGTTCGATGCTTACTTCGCGGCCTGTGGCGTGTTTCATCCACCATTGGGGGGAGAGGCGTCCGATGCGGTAGATGCGGGTTATTTCGTCGGCAAAGTGTTTGTTGTGTAGGAATTCTTCTAATTGAAATTCTATGAGGTGTCCCATAGGGTAGTTGGCTAAGTAGAGGGGGTTGTCGATCATGTGTGAGTAGATGGCGAGTATTGGCGAGTCGGGTTCGCCCAGTATGGGGGCGTAGGCGGTATTCCATTGTTCGCGGGCGATGCGCAGGGTGTTTTCTTTTAGTTGTGCGGGTGTGGCGTGGGGGTTTTCGTACATCCATTCCCATACGGCGATGTCGACGAGGGCTACTCCCATGATTTCGTAG
The DNA here is from genome assembly GCA_031278545.1 of Prevotellaceae bacterium. GTDB lineage: Bacteria > Bacteroidota > Bacteroidia > Bacteroidales > UBA932 > JAIRKX01. The sequence goes on along the minus strand of JAITKF010000021.1, from coordinate 10,021 downwards.
CATCCCCAGAAGATGTCCAGTGCTTTTAGTGTTTCTTTGTTGTCGGTGTTTTGGTGGATGCCCAGTAGGGCGAGGTCTCTTTTTTGGAAGAGGAATGCGAGGGCTTCGGTGAAGGCTGTGTTGGGTACGCCGTTTAGCATGTAGTGGTCGACGTCGTAGAGGCTGATGGTTTGTTCGACGTTGTGTCCAAATTCGTGTATGGCGATGTTGTAGCCTTTGTAGTCCATGCCGGATGGGGCGATGCGTGTTCGTAGGTGGGCTTTGTCGCCTTTCATGGCTGCGCCCCATGCGTGTCCTGATCCGCGTGCGGCGTCGACTTCTATTTTGTTGCTGATGCGTGTTGCTTCATCTGGCGTAAAGCCTAATTGTTGTAGGAGTGTGGGCATGGCGCGTTCAAATGCGTCGGCGTGGGGGTAGAGGCGGCGGGTTATCGCGGTTAGTTTGTCTTCGGGGATGTGGCTGCGTGATTTGAATCCGTCGTACCAGATGTCGAAGGGTTCGAGGGGTCGTCCGAGTTGGTTTTCAATGAGGTTGGCTACTTGTTTGACTTGTGTTGATGAGATGAAGCGTGTGAACATGTCTTTTACTTCGTTTTTTGAGAATTCCATGTTGCCGTCGAATGCGCGTTGGATGTAGGAGGGCATTGCCGGTGTGTGGGCGTCGACGGCTTGTAGGGCGTGGAAGTTGTCGAGCAGGACGGCGTAGCGTGTGTCGGGTTCGGCGGGGGCGTTGATTTCTTGATTGTTTTTGAATACGCGGTTCGTGAGGGGGTTCCATTGTACGTCGTGGCGGTTGATTACTCTTTCGGGAATTTCCTGGGTGATGATGCGTTTCATTATGGTGTATATCATTCGTTGTTTTTCGAGGCCGCGCGTAGTGTCGGCATAGTTTGATTTTAGTTCGTCGCGGAGGTTCCAGTGCGAAAGTAGTTTCATGCCAGCGGGGAAGAGGGTGTCACCGTTATCGTTGCGCAGTTCGCCCATCATGATGTTGTAGTTTGAGATGTAGTTGTCGGCGGCGGTTTGGGTGGCTGATACTTGTTGTTGTACGTCGGCGGGGATGCGGGCGGTGAAGAGGTCTCCCATGCGGGCATAGGCCCATTGCAGTCGCGACCAGTTTTCGCCTTGTGTTTGTTTTTCCTGCAAGGTGAAGGAGGGGAAGTTGAGGATGGTGGTGAAGGCTACTTTATTGGCAAACATGTCGTCTTTAAAATGAGCGGCTACGTCGTAGCTGCCCATTTCGTAGTCAATTGGTAAGGGCTCGCCGGTGTCTTCGTGGATTGTTTTTTTCAGTTCCAGGTCAATCTGGTTGAATGAGCCGAGTAATAGTTCGAATTTGTCGGAGAGGCGGAGGAATAGTTGTTCGCGTGCGGCTTCGTCGTTTATGTAGTGTGCGAGGCAGAAGGCGGTAAATGTTGTTTCGTTGCCGTCGTTGTCTGTCCACAGCGCTGCGGCCTGCCGGATTCCCTTTTCTGCGCGGGTTGCCGACAGGTCGTCGTAACGCGCTTTTAGCGAGTCCAGTGTTTGCAGGATAGTGGTTTCTTTTTTTGTAGTCATAGTAAGTGATTTCTTTTGAGACGACCGGTTAGTGTCTACACATGCGCTGCTCATGCAGGTTGCGCTAATAATAAGGATTAGTATTTTTTTCATTATTCGGACAGTTAAATGGAGTATGAGGGTAGGGGTTATTTTTTTTATTTAAAGGAAATATTGTATGCCGGCCTGATAGCCGGTGAAAACTTGTTGGAGCTTGGAGATGCCGTCGTTTTTCCATAGGGCATGACGGGGAAATATGTTAGTGTGGTCTGCGTTGTTTGTCTGCATGTAGTGGATGCTTGGGCCGGCGAAGATTTCTATGTGTGGGAGGAGGCGATATGCGGCATGAAGACGGTAGCTGATTTTGAATGTGGGGTTTTTCTGGAAGAGAAGCGCGGCCATTGTCAGTTCGTTATTGATTCTAAAGCGGGTGGTGCAGTTTATGTGCACTCCCCACCCGCCTTCCATGAGAAAGGGTTGTTTGCCGGTTTTATGGTTGTATCCTGTTCCGAGGATGCCGTATGTTATTCTTCCGCCGGAACGAAAGGAGGCGATTATGCTGCCTGTTTCGTCGTAGGATAGCGCGATGCCTTTTTCTCCATTTTTGATAATGTTAATAAAGGCAATGGAATAATCGCTGCTGTCGGCGATGTTCAATAGTCCGGCAAATTGAAGGCCGTTGACGCGTTTGGCCATATTCACTAGACCGGCCAGTTGTATGCCGGTCAGGTTGTCGGCAGCGCTTATCAGTCCAGCACATTGCATTCCGGTCAGGTTGTCGGCGGCGCTCAATAATCCGGCTGTTTGCATTCCGGTCAGGTCGGCGGCGGCGCTCAATAATCCGGCTGTTTGCATTCCGGTCAGGTTGTCGGAGGCATTGAGTAATCCGGCTATTTGCATTCCGGTCAGGTTGTCGGAGGCATTGAGTAATCCTGCTATTTGCATTCCGGTCAGGTCGTCGGAGGCATTGAGTAATCCGGCTATTTGAATACCGGTTACTTCATTCCGGTTTCTGTTTATCAGGCCGGACAGGAGGACGCCCCTGTAATTGTTCTCGACGTTGTTGACCATGCCCGATAACATAATCCCCGTCCCGTTGTGTCCGACATAGTTGAAGATCCCTGCCAACTGCAGGCCTGTGGCGTCGTTATAGACGATATTGGCCAGTCCGCTCAACGTAAAGGTCTGTTCATTTTGAGAGACGCCTGCCAGCGCGTGCCACGAAACGCCGTTGGTGTACTGGGGGGCCAGCCGTCCGTTCGTACTTAAAGGGTAAATAAGACCGAAGTGAAATCCCGAATAGTGTGCGCTATCGGTTTGAGAGGCTGCGGCTACGGTTGCCATTATACACCCTGCCGCCGTTAGAAAAACTTTTTTGTACATTATTCTGTTTGGGATTCTGCTTGCTCTGCCGATTGCGGTTTCAGCAACATGATTGTTATTACATGCGGTTGTGGAGGTACGAAGTCCTCTCCCAGTAGTGCTTTGTAGGCGCACAATCCGGTGATGGACGCCAGAAAGAGGGTGGATAGCGCTTGCGGGTTGCCTCTTTTGATGACTCCCTTTCGCTGCCCTTCACTAATGATTCTCTGTATTTTTTCGATGATTAAGTATGTCCTTCTTATGTGCGTCTTTGCTTTTCGCGGGGCGATGTCATGCAGGAGGAGCGCCTGCGGAAGGAGCAAGTAATAATAGGCGGTAGCATCGTCCTCTTTGATGTGTTGCAGCATGATTTTTGTCAGGCGCATGATTTTATCGGCAGGCGATATCGGTTTGTCGGCGATTGCCGATACGATGGCGTCAACTTTTTTTACGGCGGCTATCACCAGTTCGACATATAAGTCTTCTTTCGATCCAAAATATTGGTATATCGGGCCATGACTTGCTCCCGTCAATTTGGCAATATCCGCCACCGTTGTTGCCGAGAATCCTTTGGTAGCATATAGTTTTAATCCGATATTCCATATATTCGCTCTTAAAGCTTTTTGACGTTCGATAATTTGTTGTTTTGTCATTGATATATCTTTTTGTTAAACGTTAAAAAAATTTTAACAAAGATAATGATTCTATTGGAAATAATTATTACGGTGGCATTTTGCAATAAAAAAGAGAGCCGATTCTCAACTCTCTTTTTTCGTGGTACCGCCACGAATCGAACGAGGGACACAAGGATTTTCAGTCCTTTGCTCTACCAACTGAGCTACGGTACCTTTTATTTTGGGGCTGCAAAGGTAAGATATTTTTCTAACTTTGCAAAAAAAATATAATTATAGCGTCCGACGCTATACATCAATTATGAATATACATACTTTTACTTTGCCTAATGGCATTCGGTTTGTCCACTGTTATCATACCTCGCCTGTAGCGTATTGCGGGTTGAGTATTAATGCCGGTTCGCGCGACGAAAAAGCGGCGGAAAACGGGATGGCGCATCTGGCGGAACACATGTTGTTCAAAGGGACGACGCGGCGATCGGCGTATCATATCAATAACCGGTTGGAGAATGTCGGCGGCGAATTAAACGCATTTACTACGAAAGAAGAAACGGTGGTGCATGCCATTGTGTTGAAAAGCGATTTGGATAAGGCGGTGGAACTGCTGGCCGATATTGTATTCCGTTCTACATTTCCCGACAGGGAACTGGCGAAGGAAAAGGAAGTTATTGCCGACGAGATAAATTCTTATTTAGACAACCCGTCGGAACTTATTTTCGATGATTTTGATAAATGGCTGTTTGCCGGCTCATCGCTCGGGCGGCCGATTTTGGGCACGCCAGACTCGTTAGCCGACATTACCGCCGCGCAATTGAAGACGTTTGTATCGCGCCACTACCGTCCGTCGCAGTTGGTTTTTTCGACGGTAGCCAGCGTAAACGCCAAGCGGATGGAGCAATTAGCGGTGAAATATTTCAGCGAGTTCCCCGCTGCCGGCGTCCGGCGTGAGAGGAAAGCGCCGTCGGTTTGCCGGCCTTTTCAAAAAATACTCCGGCGAAATACTTTTCAGGAGCACTGTATCATCGGCAACCGCGCCTATTCGCTCCACGACCCGCGCCGGACGGGTTTGGCGCTACTGGTGAATTATCTCGGCGGGCCGGCGGCCAACTCGCGTCTCAATAGCTTGCTGCGTGAGAAAAACGGGCTGGTCTACACCACCGATGCGACCTATATGCCCTACGACGACTGCGGGACGGTAACACTCTATTTTGCCGCCGACAGGGTCAGCCTCAACCGCTGTGCAGAGTTGGTGCAGAAGGAACTGACGGCCATTTGTACCAACGCTTTCGGCACAGCGCAATTGCACCGCATCAAAAAGCAATGGCTCGGGCAGCTTTTCATCAACGCCGATAATGCCGAAGTACAAATGCTCAGCAACGGCAAAAACGTCATGTCTTATGGATATGTAGAATCTTTTGAGCAACTGAAGGCGAAAATCGACGCCCTCACGGCAGCGGAACTGTTGGATATAGCGAATGAAATTTTTGCGCCAGAACGCCTGTCCACGCTCATCTATACATCATAGTTAGAATAACCGGCCATGACGCCGAAAACAATCACCCCCCACGCAGTCCTTTCGCCGGAAACCGAAGCTCTTTGGGAATACGCCTCCACCCATACATTGCCGGAAGATCCGTTACTACAGGAACTCGTACGCTATACACACCTGCATGTGATGAATCCGCGCATGCTGTCGGGGCACATTCAGGGTAAATTATTGGAGCAAATAGCCTGCATGATTCGTCCGCAGGCCATCTTGGAAATCGGCACTTATACCGGCTATTCGGCTATCTGCTTAGCTAAAGGACTGGCGGCAGACGGCGTGCTGCATAGCATCGAACGTAACGACGAATTGTATGACACGGCGCAATCCTTTGTGTCGCGTAGCGCGTATGCCGACAAAATCATTTTGCATACCGGCGACGCCCGCGACATCATCCCGATGCTTCCCTGCACCTTCGATTTAGTATATATCGACGGCGATAAACGCGAATATTGCGACTACTATCGCGTGGCGTTCGATAAAGTACGCGCCGGCGGGTTCATTCTTGCCGACAATGTCCTGTGGGACGGGAAAGTCGTCCATGACGCCGCATCTGGCGAAGGGCGTACGCAAGGCATTGCGGCCTTCAACACCCGGGTGCAATCCGACCCGCGCGTCGAAAACGTACTCCTCCCATTCGGCGACGGATTGATGATTGCGAGAAAGACCTAATTTACTCCAAACTTGCCTCAGGTCGCACAGAAAGACACAGCCGTCGCACAGAGAGAGGCCTTCCTTACTTGTGGCAGTTCCTACTGCTTCATTTCCGATTTCATGAACTGCCCGAATGCGTAAAAGGAAGTGAAGGCCTGCTGTTGTTTCCCGAATGAATAGTTGATGGAAATCGTATTTTTCTTAGTGGCAAATGATATCTTCGGCAGATCGCTATCCGGATTGCCCGGGTTGAGTATGCAGCGGTATCCCAAGCGGGCTAAGGCATTGCGGACAAGCCGTACATCTTGCTTGGTATATACTTCGATGTCGCCCAAAATGGTGGTGCGGGGCAGGATGTCGCCGGTAGTACGGTTATATTCCAAGTTCGTGCCCTCGAAAGCATCCCGGATGACTGTTTGAATCTCGTGATCTTCGGGCGCACCCTCGTAGACGCTGGCATTGATCATCAACCATAACTTATCGGCCGTATGGATAGCCAGTGAGAGGTCGTGCGTCGAATAAATGATAGTTTTCTTTTGCCGGTAGGCTAACCGCTTGAGTAAAGCCAGCATTTCATACTTATTGACAAGGTCGAGATAAGCCGTAGGTTCATCGAAGAGCACAATCGGGGTATCCTGCACCAGCGTGCGGGCAATCATAACCCGTTGACGTTCGCCGTCGCTAAGCGTATCGACCGTACGCCAGACCATGTGGTGGATACCTACCTGCTCCAGCGCATCCATAATGCGAAATCTATCTTCCATACTCAACCGTCCCATTTGCGAGGTATGCGGATAGCTTCCCATAGCGGCCATGTCGAACACGCGGAGGTAAGGAACATGAATGATTTCGGTCGATACAAAACTGACCGTGCGCGCCAGCTCCCGCCGCGGATAATCGAGAATCGGCTTCCCGCACAGCCGAATGCGCCCCTCCACCTGTTTCTGCAGGCCGGCCAGCGTGCGCAGCAGAGTGCTTTTGCCGACGCCATTGGGGCCGGCTACCGCCACCAATTCGCCTTCCGCTGCCGAAATATTGATACGCCGCGAGATACTGCCGTTATAGCCGCTCGATTTCCGGCGGTATCCAATCATTAAGTCGGTGGTTTCTATCGTCTTTTTCATCCGCGTTGATTTCGGAAAATAATAAATAGAATAACCGGAATGCCCATCAGGGCGGTGATAGTATTTATCGGCAACACACGACCCGACCCCGGCCATTGCGAAAGAATATCGCACAACAGCATGGTACACGCGCCGATTAAGATAGATGCCGGAATCAGTACGCCGTGGTTGGCGTTGCGGAATATCATCCGGGCGACATGCGGCACGGCAATGCCGATGAACCCGATAGGGCCGCAGAATGCCGTTACCGACCCCGTCAGTAAACCGGCGCTGATAAATATCACCGAACGGGCGCGACGGACATTCATCCCTATGCTTTGTGCATACATATCGCCGGCTTGCAGCACATTCAAGTTCTTAGCCGACAAAACCGCCAGCAACAAACCGGCCAGCACCGAGATGCTCAACAGCGACAACTGCGGCGGCGATACGTTACTGAAACTCCCCATCGTCCATAGCACATAGCTCTTCAAAGCCGACGCCGCACTCAAATATTGCAACATGCCGATGACCGCCGACGCCGCACCGCCAATCATAATGCCGAAAATCAAAATCGTCATCGTATTACGCAAGCGCACCGATACCCCGAGGATAAGCCCCAGAATAAGCATCGCGCCAGCCCATCCGGCGGCAGCCATACCGAAATTCTTCACCCAGATAGCCGCGCCTGTCGCCGCCCAAAAACCGGCGCCAAGAACAAAGAGCGCCACCCCTAATCCGGCGCCGGAACTGATACCAAGCACATACGGATCGGCCAGTGGATTGCGGAAAACCGTTTGCATTTGCAGTCCGCTAATGGCCAACGAAACCCCGACCAACACCGCTACAATAGCTTTAGGAATACGAAAATACAAGACAATTTGCTCGACCGCGTACGGGACAGTCTCCTGCCCGACCAAGGCCCCCCACACCTCCCGCGAAGGAATAGCCAGCGAACCAAAGAATATATCGGCCAGAAACAATGTACTCGCCAGCAATAGCAATGCAATGAATAATAACGTGTATTTACGGGGTGTAGATCTCTCCATTTTCAATAAAAGTTCACAAAGATACGAAAAGTTGCGTAAAGCCACGAAGCGGCGCAGGCCTGCGCTATGGCGTAAGGCGTCTATTGCCTGAAGGGTGATTTGTATTAGTCTGCCTCTCTCCCCCTGCAACCCCTCGCCACAGAAGAGAGAGGCTGCCGCTGGCGACTCCTGATTCGTAACTTCCCCCGTTGTGCAGGCGTTCGTCTTCCGTTGTGCAATTATTTTTCATTTCCCGAGTGATTAATAGCTTCTAATACCGCATCGTATTTTTTGCTTGTATAGGCGCCCATTTTTGCTTGTATAAGTGGCCGGCGCTATCCAAGTAAGTATTTCCGGACAGTCGAGCGGGTAGCTGCGGGTAGTTGAGTAAGTAGCCGCAGATAGCCCCGTATCAGGTCGCCTGATAGCCTCGTATCAGGTCGCCTGATAGCCTCGTATCAGGTCGCCTGATAGCCTCGTATCAGGTCGCCTGATAGCCCCGTATCGAATAAAAAAAGAGGATGGCCAAATGGGGCCATCCTCTTTTTATTATACATACCACAGGGCTCTCGTATTTATCATGCTTATATATCTTGCACGCACCTGACCACATATCCCATGTAGTCTCCACCATATTCTAGGGAAACATTTCCATAAGAGAACCCAGACTCCATCTCGTAATAGACGAATGAGTGGCTGGTATTTTCATTTACCCATAATCGGCCGTAGTAAGCATAATTATAGATAGTCATAATATCCGATAGATGATCGGACACGACATAGTCGGGAGATCCCCAAGTATGGCGAAATCCGGCGTCAGGGTCACAAGTACTAAGCAATTCAAAATCACTTCGAGTAAGCGGTCGCCAGGGGGGAAGGGCAAATATCCGAAAAGTGGTTAGATACACATTCCCAATTATAATAACGTCTGCCACCTATATCTATATATTCTGGTCTCCCGGGGTAGGAGCCCAGACTGCTTACGGATGTGCAGTAGGAGACGGTAACCTCAACCGCCTTGCGCGCGCTTTCGCATCCGTTGATTGTCTGCGTGGCGTAGTAGACACCAGAGGCCAGGGCGGTCGTCGTGCTTAGCGATGACCCTCCCGATGCGACGTTGTACCATTTAATATCTGTGCCGATAGCTACCATGTCGGCGACCGTCGGGTTGGGGGGGGAGCAGAAATAATGCGGGCCTGTCTCCGGCGCGTCGGGGGGGGGGGAGATGGTTACCTCAACCGCCTTGCGCGGGCTTTCGCATCCGTTGGTGGCTGTCTGCGTGGCGTAGTAGGTAGCGCTAGTCAGGATTGTCGTCGTGCTTAGCGATGACCCTCCCGATGCGACGTTGTACCATTTAACCGCCGTTCCTGTAGCCGACAGGCTGGAGACCCTCGGGGTGGGGGAGGAGCAGAACGTCTGCGGGCTGCTTGCCTCCGGCGCGTCTGGGGTGTCATAGATGATTACCGTAACCGCCTTTCGCGCGCTTTCGCAACCGCCGTATGTCCGCGCGGCGTAGTAGGTAGCGCCGCTAGTCAGGGCGGTCGTCGTGCTTAGCGATGACCCTCCATGTGAGACGTCGTACCATTTAATAGTTGCTGTGCTGGTAATAGACAGGTTGGCGACCGTCGGGTTTGTAGCGGAGCAGAACGTCTGCGGACTGCTTGCCGTCGGCGTGACTGGGGTGTCATAGATGATTGCCAAAACAGCCGTTTTCGCGCTTTCGCAGCCATCAATTGTCTGCGAGGCGTAGTAGGTCACGTTGGAGCCTAGGAAGTGTGAAGGAGTTAATTGCGCCGACTCCCCTCTGCTGTAGTACCATTTAATATCTGTGCCGGTAGCAGACAGGTTGGCGATCGTCGGGGTGGGGGAGGAGCAGAACGTCTGCGGGCTGCTTGCCTCCGGCGCGGCGGGGGTGGCTATCACGACTAATGTGAGCATGCCGGGCGTCGTAGTGGTAGCGCCGCATGAGGTAACCGTGCGGGTGAAGCGGTAGGTGCTGGCGGTCGTCAGGTACGTGCCCGACGGCTCGAAGGCGGCGGTGTTGCTTGTGCCGGTGGCGTTGTTTACGCCTTCTTTCCACTGGTAGGTGTACGTGCCGTTGCCGCCGGTGGGCGCCGTAGGACTCACGGACGAGACTGTGCCGCCCGTGCAAATGGTCGTTGTG
>JAITKF010000018.1 GCA_031278545.1 Prevotellaceae bacterium | reverse complement strand
GCCGGTCCAGAAAAACAGTTTTTCCCACCACCGGGCGCGGCGCGGCACTTCACGGATAGTTACTTCGGTTTCGACATGGCGGCGTTCGGTTTCGGTGGCGCGGTCGGTGAGGGTGGCTTTGTGGTTGAAATAAAATTTTGTTTTTGAATTATTGTTTTGTGATATAATATGTGATCGAAGGGTTTTCTTGATGAAAGGAAACCCTTCGGTTGTTTACAGGGTGGCAGGAAACGGGGCAGGTATTTGAGTATTGCCTGATTTATTGTTTATTTCCATCCCTGCGCGCGCAGTTCGATGGCTTGGTTGTCTGGCGTGACGAGGAAGGCGCCTTCGGCGGGGTCGCAGAGGTGTCCGATAATGTCGATGTTTTGCATTTCTCGGCGGAGGATGTCGTAGGAGGAGATGGGCGCGGTGAATAGGAGTTCATAGTCGTCGCCGCCGTTGAGCGCTGCGGTGACGGCGTCGAGGTGCATTTCATCGGCGATGCTGAATGTTTCGGATGCAATCGGCAATCGTTCGAGATAGATGCGCAGACCGCATTGTGATTGGCGGCAGAGGTGGAGGGCGTCGGAGGCCAGTCCGTCGCTGAGGTTGATCATCGCTGTCGGGATGAGGTTGATGGCGGCCATTGTGTCGATGATGTCTTTTCGGGCTTCGGGTTTGAGGTAACGTTGGAGGATGTATTCGAATCCTTCGAGTTGCGGTTGTTTGTCGGGTTGGCCTTCGAATAGTTGTTTTTCACGTTTCAGCAGTTGTAGTCCCATATAGGCTGCGCCGAGGTTGCCGGTGAGGCATAGGAGGTCTGTTTTTTTCCCTCCTGAGCGGTAGACTATTTTTTCTTTGGGCGCTTCGCCGGTAGTGGTGATGCTGATGGCGAGGCCGGTCATTGAAGGGGCGACGTCGCTGCCGACGAGGTCGAGATTGTACCGGACGCAGGCGGTTTTGACGCCGTCGTAGAGTTCGTCGATATCTTCGACGAAGAAGCGTTTCGACAGGCCTGTTGATAGCAGGATTTGACGCGGGGTGGCGTTCATGGCGTAGATGTCGCTGATACCGGCGATGACTGTTTTATATCCCAGGTGTTTTAGTGGGGTATATGTTAAGTCGAAGTGAATGCCTTCGAGGAATAGTTTGGTTGATAGTATTGTTTCGGTTTGTTCGTGGTGCAGTACTGCGGCGTCATCGCCGGGGCCTTTGAGGGTCGATGGTTGTGTGCATTCTATGGTGTCTGTCAGGCGTTTTATCAAGTTGAATTTGCCGAGTGAGGCAATGCCGGTTTTTTGCATTATTTGCGTTGTTTAACGGTTTCGTTATGGGGTTGCTTGTTGGCTGATTTTATTTCAGTCGATACTTTGGCGGGTCGATGGTTCATTGAGTTCTTCTATTGCTTTGGATAGTGTGTGGTCAATTTTTGCGATGGTCATGTAGTAGGCGAGGTCTTCGAGCGGGGTATTACGTCCGATGTATGCGCGAAGGTGGACGTCAATGAGGTGTCGGCATTCTTCCCATTCGGTATCGGTGGCGATGACTCCTATTCCGGCGGCGTAGCGACGGAATAGTTCGTCGAGGTGGTAGCCGGCAAAGTAGTTATTTAGTTCGTTGGGAGTGCGTATTGCGTTGAGCGCGGCGCGGCGCTGGTCGGTGAATTGGAGGGCAAAGCGGTATATAAGGTTTTTGCGGTTGATGGATATGAAGTAGGGGTTGAATCCGGTGGTGTCGATTGGTACGAAGACGTCGGGCATGATACCGCCGCCGCCGTAGAGTATTTTTCCTTTCGGGGTGAGGAATTGTTCGCCACTCATTTTGGCACTGTCCGAGGTATTCATTTCGCCGCTACGGTAGCGGTCGTTGAGTTCATTTTCGTAGGCTTGGAGATTGTTACTTTCGTAGGGTTTTTGTATTGAGCGTCCGGTGGGCGTGTAGTAGCGGGCGACGGACAGTCGCAGGCCGGAGTTATCGCTGAAGAAGATGGGTTCCTGTACGAGTCCTTTTCCGAAGGAGCGACGTCCGATGATAAGTCCGCGGTCGTTGTCTTGGATGGCGCCTGCGACGATTTCGCTGGCCGAGGCGCTGTTTTCGTCAATCAGGATGGCGAGGCGGACGTCACGGTAGCGTCCGTTACCGGTGGCTTTGTAGTCTTGTCGCGGTCGCGCGCGGCCTTTGGTGTAGACGATCATGTTCTCTTTTTCGAGAAATTCGTTGGCGATTTCGAATGATTGTTCGAGCAGTCCGCCGGTGTTGCCGCGGAGGTCGAGTATGAGGTTCTTCATTCCGGCAGTCCGCATGGTGGACATTGCGTCGAGGAATTCTTGATAGGTTGTTTTCGAGAACTTCGAGAGGTGGATGTAGGCGGTTTCGTGGTTAATCATATAGGCAGCGTCGACGCTTTTGACCGGGATTTTGTCGCGTATGATTGTTACCGGCAGGAGGGTTTTTTCGCCGCTACGGGCAACGCCTAAGCGGACTTTCGTACCCCGCTGGCCGCGCAACATTTTGACGACGGCGTTCTGTTCCAGTTTTCGTCCGGCAATGAGCGAGTCGTTGACTGTTAAGATGCGGTCGCCCGGTCTGATGCCTGCCCGTTCGGAGGGGCCTCCGGCGATGACGTTCATCACGACGACCGTATCGCTCGGCATGTTAAAGGTAACGCCGATGCCGTCAAAGTTACCTTCAATTGATTCGTTAGCGCGTGCCATATCTTCGGCGGAAATGTACTGGGAATGGGGGTCTAATTCTGTCATGATGAGCGGTAGCGAGTTTTCTATCAGGGTAGGTATGTGGACAGTGTCGAGATAGTTGTCCTGTACTTGTTGGAGGACTAATTCCAGTTTACTTAATTCGTTGGCGACGTCGAGGGAGAAGGTGCGTGTCGGCGTCGTCGTGCGCTGGCCGATGTAGATGCCAACCAATAAGAAGAGGAGGAATAAAATCCATTGCAGAAACGGTTTCCGCTGCGGGGTTTGAGGAGTATTCATATATTATATATCATCGGGGTCAATGTAGAGTACTGTGATGCCGGCGCGTTGGAGCAGCGCCAGGCCGTCGGCATGGCGGTATTCGCTGCAATAGACGACTCGGCGGATGCCGGATTGAATGATCAGTTTGGCGCATTCGAGGCATGGTGCGGCGGTTACGTATAGGGTGGCTCCTTCGCTGCTGTTGTTGGATTTAGCGACTTTCGTAATAGCATTGGCCTCGGCGTGCAGGACGTAGGGTTTTGTCTGTCCGGCCTCATCCTCGCACTGGTTTTCAAATCCGGCGGGCGTTCCGTTGTAGCCGTCGGAAATGATCATACGTCCTTTGACGATGAGTGCGCCCACCTGCCGCCGCCGGCAGTAGGAGTTTTCAGCCCACACACGCGCCATTTTGAGGTAGCGTTTATCGAACTGTAACTGTTTAGCGTCTGTAGAGTGGTGGAGTGGGGGAGTGGTGGAGTAGCTCATTTGTATATTTTTCATTTCGGTCGCTGGTAGAGGAATCGTTTGATACTCTTTTTCGGGGTTTTCTCAAACTCTTCGGGGCGGATTTCTACGCGCGCCAGTTGCGCATAGGCCGGCAGTTCTTCGTTGACTTTCAGGCGTACTTCTTCTATCAGACGGAGCAAGTCATGGTCCCGGATGCCGTTGGTTTCGGCGGCGGCATAGTCGGGGAAAATCAGCGCCACCAGCTTGCCGTCCTGCTCGAGCACCAGTGATTCGACGACGTAGGGCTTGTTGTTAATATAATCTTCGATCTCTTCGGGATAGATATTTTGACCGGAGGATCCCAGTATCATATTTTTGCAGCGTCCACGAATATAGAGGTAGCCGTTGCTATCCATCACGCCGATGTCGCCGGTGTGCAGCCATCCGTCGTCGGAGAACGCCTCTTGTGTGGCTTCTTCGTTGCGATAGTAACCGAGGAAGACGTTATCGCCCCGTACCAGAATTTCACCGGCGACGGTATCGGGCGCCGGCGAGTCGATTTTTACTTCCATCCGCGGCACGGCCTTACCGCAAGAGTACAGCGGCGTCCGGCTGTAATCTTCATACGTGATAATCGGTCCGCACTCTGTCATTCCGTAGCCGACGGTATAGCGGAAGCCGATTTTTTTGAAGAATGTTTCGGCCTCCCGGTTAAATGCCGCGCCGCCGATGACGATTTCGTAGAATTGTCCGCCGAATACGTTGTTGAGCGCCATGAGGAATTTTTTCCTTACCGACTGGTCGATAATCGGCAGTTTCAGCAACATTTTGACCGATGTCTTTTCGAGTAGCGGTTGCAGCTGGCGGCGGTAGATTTTTTCGATAATCAACGGCACGGATATGATGAGCGAAGGTTTAATTTGCTCAAATGCTTCCAGGATGATTTTCGGCGTCGGCATCCGCGTCAGGAAATGCACATGCATACCGACGGAGATTTCGTAAAGGAACTCGAACATGAGGCCATACATGTGCGCCATCGGCAGCATCGAGACGAGCGACTGCCGGTAGTTGTCCGGTAGCACCTCCCATGCAAAAAGCATGTTCGACAACAGGCTGCGGTAGGGCAGCATGACGCCCTTCGACAGCCCCGTAGTCCCCGACGTATAATTAATCACCGCCAGTTCGTCGGGCTTATCATGATGATAGGCGATATGTTCCGGGCGGAAGTTCTTCGGGTATTTCCGTCCGAACCGTTCATTGAGCCGCTCCCGCGCAATGCGTAGCGATTCGTCCTTACAAAATAAAACTGAAAAATCCGACAGCGAAATAATGGCGTCGAGGTTAGGCATCGTCCGTTCGTTAAGGCATTCCCACACCGTATCGCCGACAAACAGCAGGCGAGAGTCGGAATGGTTGACGATGTGATGCACGTTGTCGGGTTTAAACTCATGCAATATCGGCACCGCCACCGCCCCGTAGGTCAGCGTCGCCAGAAACACCACTCCCCAGTTCGACTGGTTACGCCCGCACAGCGCGATTTTATCGCCTTTCCGCAGGTGGCATTCCTCGAAAATGATATGCATCTTGGCAATCCGCCGCGCCACATCTTTATATAGCAACGTAATGCCTTTATAATCCGACAATGCCGGACGATCCCAGTTTTCTTTAAAACTGCGTTCAAAGTATGAAATAAAACTGTTTGTGTTCATAAAACTTTATCTTTGTCAGGTTAAATTTTCCGGTGTTCCCCGCGTTGCTGTAAGACACTTCCCCTATGTCCCCGGCTCCTTTTTCGGAACAACTCGCCCGCAAAGATACAAAATTTTTAAGAGTTACCTAATTCTCTCCCGGGAAAGTTAAATCTTATTTTGAAGCCCTATGAAAAATATTCTTCCACCCTTCCAAAAAAAATGCAAAAAAATACTTGGATATGAAAAAAAATACATACCTTTGTGCCCTTATAATGTAGAAAAAGATGAATATTTCAAAACACTCGAACATTTCTGCTTCGCGTCTAAGGGACGCCGAAGGG
>JAITKF010000066.1 GCA_031278545.1 Prevotellaceae bacterium | reverse complement strand
AAACAAGAAATTTAATCAAAAAAAACGGTATCGGCGGCAAAGGTATGACTTTTTTTAAAATCAGCCAAAAAAAGTTAAAAAAAGAGGTAAATTTTTTTGAACTATGAACTGTGAACTATGAGTTATCATTTTCTATTGATAGTATAGTATTCCCCGACGGGGAAGGCCTGCAGGGGTGGCCTTGAATAGTCCAGCTGCATCTGCTACTTAAATCTACGTGCTCATCACGCATCACGAGAGATTTGTGTATCCAATTCGTATTTGTTATATTTGTAGAAATAATAGCGATAGTTTTTTAGTTTTTTACTCTTATTGCTATTAATTTACTATTTTATTAGGCTATTTTATTACAGTTATAAAGTTATGAGACCAGATTGGGATGAACTGAGCCGACTCATTGGAAACACGCCGATGATTGGCATTCAATATCGTTATAAAAACAAAGAGCGAACCGTGTACATCAAATGCGAACACTATAATTTGACCGGCAGTATTAAAGACCGCATGGCGTTGTATATCCTTCGGAAATCATACGAAAGCGGTTCGCTGACACCCGAACAGACAATTGTCGAGGCGACAAGCGGCAACACCGGTATCGCTTTTTCGGCGTTGGGGCGGATGTTGGGGCATCGTGTGTGTATCATTATGCCCGACTGGATGAGTGTAGAGCGCAAATTGATGATTAAAAGTTATGGTGCGGAAATCATTCCGGTTTCCAAAGAACAGGGCGGCTTTTTGGGAAGTATCCGGCTGTCGCAGGAAATGGCCGGCAACAATCCGAAGGTATTCCTTCCCTGCCAATTTTCTAACGAGGCCAATATCTGCGCGCATCAGGAAACGACTGGCAAGGAAATACAAATACAACTGGCACGGAAAGGCTTAACGCCCGATGCTTTTGTAGCCGGCGTCGGCACGGGTGGCACGGTCGTCGGCGTGGGACGCACCCTGCGGACAGCACACCCGAAGGTGAAAATACATCCGCTCGAGCCGGAAGAAAGCCCGACGATTACCACCGGCTACAAGGTCGGCGTGCACCGCATTCAGGGTATTTCGGATGAATTTATTCCCGACATCCTCCACACCGGCCAATGGGATAAGGTCGTACAAGCCTCCGACGGCGACGCTATTCTTATGGCACAACAGCTGGCTTCGTCGTTAGGGCTAGGCGTCGGCATTTCGTCGGGCGCGAATTTCATCGGCGCTATCAAACTGCAAGACCAATACGGCAGCCGGTCGGTGGTTGCCACCGTGTTCCCTGATAGTAACAAAAAATACCTCAGCACCGATTTAACCAAACCCGAACCGGCTAAAGAATATTACATCACGCCGCAAGTAACACTATTGGGATTTTGCGTGCTGGAAAAAGCGTATGGGTAATGGGGTGGAGAGTGAGGCGCCTGCGGGGGATGAAAATAGAGAAATAAATAAAAACAGATGAATGGATGAACCGGCAGTCTCCGGTGCTTTTCCGTGTAACATCGCCCAAAAAATTGTGTGCGGATTAGGTAGACTTACGCAGAGACCAGAATCGTAAAACCACATCAATCACCCTCCGTATAATTCGTAAGGAAGTTCGTATAAATTTGTATCATCAAAATTAGTATGGCTTAAAAAAAATGCCTACCTTGCGTAAAATTAAAAGTACCTCATATCATGAAAAAATACATTCTTCTTTCATTAGCTGCTGCGTTGATGGCTTGCAACGTGCTGGAAACGGGCTTTTACAGTTTCACGGTTAAAACGATTGACGGCGACGACTTTCCCCTGTCGCAGTTAAAAGGCAAAAAAGTACTGGTGGTCAACGTCGCCTCGCGCTGCGGGCTGACGCCGCAATATGAAGCGCTGCAAGCCTTGTACGACCGTTACAAGGATCATAATTTTGTAATTATTGGTTTTCCCGCCAACAATTTCGGCGCACAGGAACCGGGCAGCAATGCCGAAATCAAAGCCTTTTGTACCGCCAACTACGGCGTAACATTCCCGATGATGGCTAAAATTTCCGTGCAGGGCGACACCCTCGCGCCACTCTACAAATGGCTTACATCCAAAGCGGAGAATGGCAGGGAAGATGCCGAAGTTCGCTGGAATTTCCACAAATTCCTTATCGACGAAACAGGCCAATGGGTGCGCTCCATCGACCCGCGCGTCCTCCCGACCGACGAAAGTATTGTCGCATGGATTGAGGAATCAGAAAGGAGCGACGTAAAACCTGAAGCGTAATTCTCAACGCGCAATGAGTATGACCGATTTTGCAGCCATTGATTTTGAAACAGCGAACCGTCATTCATCCAGCGTTTGCAGCGCCGGCGTAGTAATTGTCCGCCACGGGAAAGTAACGGACAGAATTTACCGACTCATTCGTCCCGAACCGGAATGGTATTCGTCTTGGAATACGCGGGTACATGGTTTGACAGCTGCCGATACCGGAGATGAACCGGCGTTCCCGCAAGTTTGGGAAGCAATCGCGCCGAAGATTGCCGGCCTGCCGCTGGTGGCACACAACAGTTCTTTCGACGAAGGCTGTTTACGAGCCGTGCATCGCGTTTATCAGATGGCTTATCCCGGTTATACATTTCATTGTACTTGTCTCGCTTCGCGTCGTGCGTTCGGAAAAACGCTGCCCAACCACCAGTTGCATACTGTGGCGGCATTTTGCGGTGTTGACTTACACAACCATCACCACGCACTAGCCGACGCGGAAGCGTGTGCAGCGATAGCGATGAGGGTGTTTGATTTTTTATAGACTGTGCAACAGTCAACTTGTTATCTGAAACGGCTACCCGTTTGTCACAATTCCTAATTCAGTTTTGCGTATTCCGAAAATTCGCAGCCGTAGGTCTCCGCTAAGAAATTATCCTGCTCGTCGGCTTTGAGGGCGAGATGGGAGATGTTTTGCTTGATTTCGTCGCGGTAGTCGGAGGAAATATCAGAGATGTGAAGACGGTACGAGAGGTAAATCTGGTTGCCGTCAATGCCTAATTGGTAGGGCTTCAAGTCGGCGCCGACAAGGTAGGAGAGCACCGGTTCGAGGTCTTTCTTCGGCAGGACATTGATGGGCGAGGTGCAGAATAAATAGGCGCGGTCGTATACAAATATGCGTATTTCGGAACTGCCCTGGTGAAAGACCCAGCTTTCATGGCCGACGCGGGCGAGGACGGGGTCGATGCCGAGGTCGCGAATAGCTTCTTCGCAGAATGTAGCCAACTCGGTCAGCCCGCGTTCGCGGAAAATATTTTCAATCATCTTTTCGCCGCACGAGGGGCAGTATTCTTCGTCGGTGTTAATCATTTCGTCGCAGCCGTGGCATTGCACGTTGAACGTCGAGCGATCAAGACCGTCGAGGTTCGCCAGTATTTCCTTCAGGGCGGAGACGGGGATGCCGAAGCCGGTGTTGTCGGCGTTGTTGAACTTGCTGACGGTAATGGCAATCAGCTCGTCTTTTTCGTTGAACATCGGGCCGCCGCTGTTGCCGGGGTTGACGGCTGCATCGGTCTGGATGTAATAGTTGTTGTTCATTAACTGTTTTGGCGACGAGACGGTGCCTTCGGTAACGGTAAACGGCATCCCGAACGGGTAGCCCGCAACGTTGATCTTTTGCCCGATGCCGACCCCGGCTAAATCGGCGAGGGCTATCTCGGGCAGGGACGAGAAGTCGCCCTCCGCTACGAGTAGGGCTATATCGTGTTTCGGGTTGACCAGCACGACGTCGGCGAGGAACGGGTTTTTGTTGTTATCTTTAATGGAGAGCTTTTTGAAGCCTTCGACTACATGGTAGTTCGTTACAAACAGGTTGTGCTTTTTCAGGTAAAAGCAACTGCCGGAGCCGCCGGCATGATTTACTTTATAAACGGCATTGTATATATTTCTCTGTTCCATGATATGAGATATTTTTAATTTATTTTACGTGGGGTTATTTTTTCCCTCCGCCAAAGAAGGACGACATCAGGTTTTTCATTTGCTTGGCCAGTTCGGATACATTCACGTTTTGCATGCTTTGGTGCACCATCTTCATATAATCCGACATATCGGTATTTTCCAGCGGGTTTTCGGCGGGCGGAGTGAGGTCGCCGTTCATAATATTTTTCATGGCTTTATACAGTATGGGGGCGGCTTCTTCCATCGGTTTTGCCGAGCTTTGATTCAACGCGCCCACAATGACGGCATTTACGTCGTCCTGTACATTATTATAGAAATATAGTTTGTAGAATTGGTAGATGATGACCATGCAGCAATATAGCCAGTCGTCGTTTTCAAAGGCCTTGCTGACATTTTCGAACGACGATTCAAAATTATCCTGAATATTTTTCAGGTTCGATCGGCGTTTGTCGGGCACAAAGGTTTCGACAAAATACAGGTCTTCGGCCAGCGCTTCTTTCGACAGTTTCTGCACCCGTTCGACCGCCTGCTGTCCCTGCGCGACGATTTCGGGCAGCGGGATGTCTTCGCGATCCATATTCCATACTGCTTTATTCAGGTCGTTGAGTAGCTGTCCCTGCGGATGAGCGTAGTACAGTATCTTCATCAATGTCGTGTTAAGGACATTCCACGCATAGCCGTATTGACGGGCGTTTTCAAAGCCCTTCAAGGCGTCGAGCGCTTCGCGGCAGCTGAGTTGAATGACGTCGTAAATGGCGTCGACCAACCGTGCATCGTAAGGTGTAACGCGGGGTTCATACACACGTTGTGCGCCGAATTTCGTAACAAATTCGTCGTCGTACTTATCGCCCGTCGAGCAGATTTCGCGCAGGAGGTAATACATTTTGTGGGGTTCGACCAGTGCCAGCGGGCAGCGGAACTCGAAGGCCAAATGATTCCCCCGCAGGACAATGGCCGCCAAATCAAGCGCCGTGAAATTAAGTCCCGCCACTTGTCGCAGCAACGGCACGCGATTCTTTTCGGGCAATGAAAGGAACGGCGCGGTAATGGACAGCGTGTCGCCTTCGATGCGCAGGTTCACGATGATCGACCCGTGGGGAATCGTCAGCTCCGTGCCATCGGCATTGCCATACTTTAGGCGAAATTCGCCGTTGAGATAATCGAGCAGCGTTTCCAGCGATTTCTTGGGCTGCTTATCCTCAAACGCCTGCACGCTCTTGTCGAACGCTTCGTCGTTGAATTTGCTTGCCGTCGAAGCAATCGTGGACAGGTTAAATGTGAGTGTTTTGTTCATAGAATAATGTTAAGTTTGAATAAATAGTAGAACACCACAAAGGTATAAATAATTTATAGAATACCAAAATATGTCAATTTGCAGGGGTACATTTCAAATTGTCGCAAAAGTATTACCTTTGCAAAAAAATATTAATAAACATCAGAAAGATATGACAAAAGCAGAATATTTGGAGATAGCAGCCAGTCGTTATGAAGAGTTAGAAGCACTAAAAGCAAAGGATAATTTTTATGATTACGAAAAAACATTCGATCAAATATAGCAGGATTTAGGGCGCTTGTATTTGGAAAGCTCATTGAACGAGAAGTCTTCAACAAAAGACCGACGAAAAAAAACGCTTACCAAATTCGGAGAAATAAATCTTAACAAATCATATCCTTATATGTAAGATTTAGTTAATATGTTTTCCATCAGTCCATTAATGCATGAGCTTATAACGTATGCAGGACATTTGGAGAGCTATTCAAAAAGTGATGAGATACTGGAAAAATTCACACATATTAAAGTCAACCTCTCACAGATTTATCGAGTAACAGACCGAGTAGGCGAGTCAATGGAGGAAGAAGATAGGTATGCAGGCCGTATTCTTCCCCCGTTATCGAAAGAAGATGTCCTGTATTAAAAGGATAGTGGTGGCGTCGCCGAAAGAGTATAAGAGGGAGTGGAAGATAATCTGATGCCTGATTGGATTTATACGTTCAGAAATATCTTACCGAGCAAGAGTATAAGAGGGGGTGAAAGATAATCAGGTGCAGAGGTTGTTTTTCTTGCGACTCAAAGATGCTTTGCTGGAAGGGTCAAGGGAGAATTACTTCAATCGTTTTATCTCTTCGTCAATATCCCTGATTACCTCTTTATTAGCGATTTCCCCATCAAGGCTGAAAACGACAAAAACTTTCCCGCCGAACCGTTCTTCAAAATCGGCAAAACTTGCTTTCATTCTTTCGGTAGCGGAATAGTTGCCGAAATTGGCTTTTGC
>JAITKF010000065.1 GCA_031278545.1 Prevotellaceae bacterium | reverse complement strand
AAACAAGAAATTTAATCAAAAAAAACGGTATCGGCGGCAAAGGTATGACTTTTTTTAAAATCAGCCAAAAAAAGTTAAAAAAAGAGGTAAATTTTTTTGAACTATGAACTGTGAACTATTCCACCCCCGCCCTACGGGCGCTCCGGCCAGCGGGGGAGAGCTACGCAGGCCACGCTACGCAAAGGGTTCTGCCTGAAAGCAGCATGGCGCAAAGATTCCCTTATCTACCTATCCAAAATTTAAATGCGTCGACCCTGAAGAATAAAACGATGACAGGTATATTACCCGACAAAAGTCAAAGGGAATTGTTCCATCCTGACGGCGAACATGCATCCCCGCTTTTTGAGGATAACGCAGGCGAACATGATTAATGAATAGAGTTGCCTACCATTTTGCGTTTCACGCCCTCCCCGAAGGTAGCCTGCTACCCTGCGCCCTGTATCAGCACGCTAATATTCGCCGCAAACAGCCGTACAGACATGGCAATTAAAATAATTCCAAAGAATTTCCGCAGGACATAGATACCGCCTTTACCAATTATTTTTTCTACGACATGTGTTTTGCGCAGCACAAAATAAAGAATGGCCATATTGAGGACGATAGCAATAATAATATTGGCCGGATAACATTCCGACCGCAATGAGAGGGTCGTAGTCAATGTGCCGGGGCCGGCAACCAGCGGGAATACGACAGGAATCAACGTAGTGTAGCCTGCTGGCGCAGTATTACGAAAGATTTCGACGTCGAGCGTCATCTCAACCGCCAGTGTAAACAGAATCAGCGAGCCGGCGACAGCAAATGACGCCACGTCAGTGCCGAATAACCGCAACAACCCCTCGCCCGCAAAGAGAAACAATACGATGACCGCTAACGAAAGGGCGGTAGCGCGTCCGGCATGAATACTTTTCCCCGAACCGGATAAATTTATAAACACCGGAATCGAACCTGTTACATCAATCACTGCAAAAAGCACCATGAACGCCGTCAAAATTTCCTGTATATTCAAATGTAGTCCCATATTTTTTACTTAGAGGCGGCAAAGGTACGAAAAAATCGTGAGGCGTAAGGCGTGAAGCGTCCATTGTCCGGGCTGTAATTAAAGTAATTTATAATTCTATCCTGTGGCTCTCTGTACTTCTTCTGTGTAACATTACCTCAAACTTTCCCAAAACCTTCCCAAACGACACTGAGAGCCACAGCGACACTGAGAGCCACAGAGGACTATCGCCATTTCCTCTATTTTCATCCCCCTCAACAATGAATAAAAAACGTATCTTTGCATTATGGTAATCTCCAAAATAGATTTAGGCGTGCGTCCGTTATTGCTGGCACCAATGGATGAAATCACCGACCCGTCGTTCCGGTACGTTTGCAAAATGTATGGAGCGGCGATGATGTACACGGAATTTGTGTCGTCCGACGGGCTGGTACGCGACGTGGAGAAGACGCGGCAAAAGTTGGCTATCTACGACAGCGAACGACCTGTCGGCATTCAGCTATACGGTCATCTGATAGACGCCATGGTTGAGTCGGCGCGGCGGGCGGCGGAAGCGCATCCCGACGTCATAGACATCAATTTCGGATGCCCGATGAAAAAAATCGCCAATCGCGGCGCAGGGTCGGGCATGATGCGCGAACCGGAGAAAATGATCGAAATGACGCGCCTCATTGTACGCGCCGTGCCGATGCCCGTAACTGTCAAAACACGTTTGGGATGGGACGACGATTCGAAAATCATCGTCGAATTGGCCGAGCGGCTACAAGACGTGGGTATTGCCGCCATCACCATCCACGGACGCACGCGCGCCCAAATGTATAAGGGCGATGCCGACTGGACACTTATCGGCGCTGTAAAAAACAACCCGCGCATGCACATTCCGGTCATCGGCAACGGCGACATTAAAACGCCGCAAGACGCTCTAACCGCCTTCGACCGCTATGGCGTCGACGGCGTCATGATCGGCCGTGCCGCCATCGGTCGCCCGTGGCTCTTCCGAGAAATAACGTATTACCTGACTACGGGCAACATCCTGCCCGACATGCCCGTGCCCGAAAAGGTCGCACTGGCTAAACTGCACCTGCAAAAATCTATCGAACACAAAGGCGAGCGGGTGGGTATCCTCGAATTTCGCCGGCACCTGAGCCACTATTTTAAATCACTCGACAACTTTAAAGAAACGCGGCTGCGACTACTCACCTCCAACGACCTCGCCGACCTCCACGCCCTGCTCGACTACGTACAAATGCGCTGGGGTGACGTCCCCCACACGCCACAACCCGTTACGACATTACAATGAACGAACGACTACGAAACGACATTAAATTCCTCCCGGGCGTAGGCAGCCGCCGCGCCGAAATCCTATATAAAGAATTAGGTATTACCACATACGAAGATCTGCTCTACACCATCCCATTCCGTTACATCGACCGCACCCGCTTTTACAAAATCAACGAAGTGAATGCCGATTTACCGTACATTCAACTACGCGGAAAAATCGTCCGCTTTCAGGAAATCACCTACGGAAAACGACAAAAACGCTATATCGCACACTTTGCCGACGATACCGGACTTATCGAACTTGTCTTTTTCCAAGGATTAAAATGGATTCAGGAACGCCTGAAAACCGGCGTCGAATATATTGTCTTCGGTAAACCAACAGTATTTAATCATAAATTGAATCTTGTGCATCCCGAAGTAGACGAGCCGAACGCCGACAGGAATCTGCTGCAATCGGCCATGCAGGGCGTTTACCGGAGCTCTGAAATCCTGCAAAATAACGGGCTGGGGCAACGCGCCTTCCTCCGTTTGCAGGCCAACGCGCTTAACGTCATTCAAGGGCAGATTGAAGAAACGTTGCCCACCTGCCTCCTCCAACAATACCGCCTGATGCCGCTGTATGAAGCCTTATCCAATATTCATTTCCCGCAGAACGCCGAACGACTGCAGCAAGCACAATACCGCCTGAAATTCGAGGAGCTGTTCTATATTCAGCTAAACCTGCTCCGCCAACGCAACGAAAGGAAAAGCGTTGCCCGTGGATTTATTTTTCCCAGAATAGGTGATTATTTCAGCGCTTGTTACAACCGTCTGCCATTCGGCTTGACCGATGCGCAAAAGCGCGTCATTAAAGAAATCCGGCGTGACATGGGCAGCGGCAAACAAATGAACCGTCTGCTGCAAGGCGACGTAGGCAGCGGCAAAACGCTCGTCGCTCTGCTGTGCATGTTGATTACCGCCGACAACGGATACCAGTCCTGCATCATGGCGCCAACAGAAATCCTCGCGCAGCAGCACTTCGACAGCATACAGGAATTTATTCGCGATAGCGGCATCCGTGTCGGGCTTCTCACCGGATCGACGAAAAAGAAAGACCGGCGAGTGTTGCAGGAACAACTGATAGACGGCTCGTTGCACATACTCATCGGCACGCACGCCCTGATTGAAGACACAGTGCAATTCCGACAACTCGGCTTTGCAGTGATAGATGAACAGCACCGCTTCGGCGTCGAGCAGCGCGCACGCCTATGGAGCAAAAGCGAACAGCCGCCACACGTCCTCGTGATGACCGCCACACCCATCCCCCGCACACTGGCAATGACCGTCTACGGCGACCTTGACGTATCGGTCATCGACGAACTGCCGCCCGGACGCCAACCGATACGAACCCTGCACTTCAACGACAACCAGCGTCTGCGCGTATTCGAATTCATGCATAAGCAAATTCAAGCCGGACGGCAAATATACGTTGTATACCCTTTAATTAAAGAGTCCGAAAAAATGGATTACAAAAATCTGGAAGAAGGATATGAAATCATATCCGACGCATTCCCACCCCCCACCTTTGACACGGCCATTGTACACGGGAAAATGTCGTCCGATGACAAGCAGTTCTACATGCAACGGTTCATCCGCGGACAGGCGCATATTATGGTTGCCACGTCGGTCATTGAGGTCGGCGTCAACGTGCCGAATGCGACGGTGATGGTCATCGAGAGCGCCGAACGGTTCGGACTCTCGCAACTGCACCAGCTTCGCGGACGTGTAGGGCGCGGCGCAGAACAATCGTACTGTATCCTGATGACCGGCTACAAGCTAAGTATCGAAGCGCGCAAGCGAATGGAACTGATGGTAGCCACAAATAACGGCTTTGAAATTGCCGACGCCGACCTGACCCTCCGTGGGCCAGGGGACCTCGAAGGCACATTGCAAAGCGGGCAAGCGTTCGATCTGCGCATTGCCGATTTAGGGCGCGACGGCCAATTACTCGAATACGTCCGTCAAATTGCCGACGATATCCTCGCCAACGACCCCACCCTGACCGATACCCAAAATATCCTCCTCCGAACACGCCTCAATCAACTGAAAAACAAAACGAAAAACTACAAAGACATCAGCTGAAGCCGAGCGCTAAACAACTAAACATACCAACGAAAATGAAACAACTACTCCTTTTTTACTTCCTGCTGCTGTCCTGCATAGCGACAGCGCAAAACGACACAACCTGCATGCCTGTACGCGACCTGCGGCCTGATGAACTGGCATTTGCCGACGGCGAACAACTGACCATCGTAGCTAACTACAAATGGGGGCTCATCAACACCGACGTAGGTGAGGCGACTCTGTCGCTTTCGCAGGAATGCTTTCACGATACCACCTACTTCTACGCCCGCGCCTATGCCAAAACCTATAAGTTTTACGACAACTTCTTCATGGTGCGCGACGTCTACGAAGCGCGTTTCTTCAGCCGCAACCTGCGCCCCATCTATTTCCACCGCAGCATCAACGAGGGCGGATACTTGATGAAGAACACCTTCATCTTCGACGACAGTCGTTATATCATCCGGGCATCGGTACAGCGCAAAACCAATCCGCAAAAAGATACTGTCCTGCAAGGCCGGTCATGCACCTTCGATTTCATCAGTCTATTCTATAACTCCCGCAATCTCGATTTCGAGCACATCGTCAAAGACCAAATTATTCCTATATCCTTTGCGGTCGACGAAGCGGTTTACAACATCTATTACCGTTACCTCGGCAAAGAGACCAAAAAAATAAGCGGGTTAGGAACGTTCAACTGCCTTAAGATTGCCGCCAAACCGGTCGCCGGACAGGTCTTCGACGGCCAAAACGAAATCCATATTTGGATATCCGACGACGCAAATCATATCCCCCTACTGATAGAAACCCCCATCATCGTAGGAAAAATATCGGCACGCATGGGCAAATACCGCGGCCTGAAATACCCGCTGACGAGCAGAATTAAAAATTAGGAATTCCAATAATCATCGTCCATCCTGCTATCGGCAGTAAGTTGGCGCGCGAGGGTAAAGAGATAATCGGAAAGACGATTCAGGTAGCGCAACACGTTATCGTCGAGGGATGCCTGTCGGGCTACGCCGACGGCGCAACGTTCGGCGCGGCGGCAGATGGTACGCGCTATGTGGCATACGGCAGCCACCCGCGGCGCGGCAGGAAGAACGAATGCGCGTAGTGGCACAAGGCGGCCTTGCATGCCGTCGATGGCGGTTTCCAATGCCGTGATGTCGGCAGACGTGATAGCAGGGAGTTTTTTGTGCGCCTGTTCGTCGGCGGCTAAGAGAGCGGCGCAGGTCATCAGGCATTCCTGAATGCGGCGCAGCAGAGGAGTGTACGGTTCGGCGACGACGTCGCAGCGTAGCAGACCTATCCACGAAATCAGTTCGTCGACCGTACCGTATGCTTCGACCCGCGGAGCGTTCTTCGCTGTCCGCGTACCGCCAACGAGCGACGTCTCGCCGGCATCCCCTTTTTTGGTGTAGACTTTCATTATTGTTGATTTGTTGGCGCCCCTGCAGGCAATTCCTAATTTTTAATTATCTCCGTCGCTTTCGATAAGTCCGTCGCGGAGGCGGATGATGCGACGGGCATGGCGGGCGATATCTTCTTCGTGCGTAACGACGATAATCGTGTTGCCGCGGCGGTGGATTTCTTCAAAGACATTCATAATATCAACGGAGGTACGGCTGTCAAGATTGCCGGTAGGCTCGTCGGCAAGGATGATGGAGGGGTTATTCACCAATGCGCGTGCTACAGCTACCCGCTGCCGCTGGCCGCCAGAAAGTTCATTAGGTTTATGATCCATGCGGTTCTCCAAATCGACGCTACGCAACGCCATCAGCGAACGTTCTTCGCGTTCGGTCTTCGGCACACCGGCATAAATCAGTGGTAATCCCACATTGTGTAAGGCCGAATAGCGCGGCAGCAGGTTGAATGATTGAAATACGAAGCCGATTTCCTTGTTACGGATTTCGGCTAGCGCGTCGTCATCCATATGACTTACGTCTGTACCATTGAGGATGTAGTTACCAGACGTCGGCGTGTCGAGACATCCCAGAATATTCATCAGCGTCGATTTGCCTGAGCCCGACGGCCCCATAATTGCTACATATTCATTTTTTGAAATCGTCAGCGAAACACCGTTCAGCGCCCGCACTTCCTGCGTCCCTACCTGATAAATCTTTTTGAGATCGTTAATCGCTATCAATACATCGTTCATAGTGGATGATATAAAAATTTAAAATGTGCTGGCAAAGTTGCAAAAAAAAAGTGGAGTAGTCTAATTTTTTAGTGTAAATTTGTAAAAAAACATTTTGACACAATAAAAAAATGAAAAAAACAATCGCGCTTGTAGCGCACGACAACCGTAAACGCGACCTGATGGAGTGGGCTGCGTTCAACCACGACGTACTACGCAAATATCATCTGGTGTGCACTGGCACTACCGGACGGCTTATCGAAAAAACCCTGCACGATAAGGCGGGACAAGATGCCGACCATCTGCATATCACCTTGCTGAAATCCGGCCCGCTCGGCGGCGACCAGCAGCTCGGTGCGTTGATAGCCGAAAGGAAAATAGACTTGATAATTTTTCTTTGGGATCCCATGCAGCCGCAGCCGCACGATGTAGACGTGAAGGCGCTGTTACGCATCTCAAGCCTCTACAATGTGCCTACTGCCTGCAACCGTTCGACGGCCGATTACCTGATTTCGTCGCCGCTGTTCACCAATCCCGATTATAAACCGATTATTAAGGATTTTTCGGAATACCTGTCGCGACCGTTAGAGCTGCAAAGAGAAAGGTAAATTTATTTTTTCATTGCTTCCGTCCGTAGTGCCGGCGGCCATTTTTCAATGGCATACCGGTAGGCGGTGCGTGGCATGCGGGCTTTGTGGGAGAGTACATAGCGGGCGACTTCCTGTTCATGCCTTTGGCCGGCGACTTTTAGCAGCCAGCCATAGCCTTTCTGTACCATATCGTCGGGGTCGGTTAGCAGCCGGTCGACAATGTCAAAGACTATATTGAGCAAGAGACCTTTGCGGGCGGGTGTGATGAGTGCGACGGCCGCCGCCCGCTTCATCCAGCGGTTGTCTGATTGCGTCCAGCGGTATAGTTCCTGCGCTGTGTCGGTATACATTTCTATCAGCGTCCCGACCGACGTCGTACATAACGTATCGCACGCCGCCCAATTGTCTACATAGCGGTCTATCCACTGTGCAAATATATGATGGTCGTCCGTCGTAAACTGACGGCGCACCGCATAGCACCAGTCACACGCGACTGTAATTTCTTCCATGTATCCCGATTGCCATAGGACTTCGCACAGCGCAAAAATATCGGCTTTAGGCGTATCACGTATCATCCGGAAATGCGCACGGGCGATATTACGGACAACAGGCGTCGGAATGCCGCAGGTTTTCACTTCTTCTTTAAATAAACGTTGGATAGATGCGGCGGTATGGGCATCGGCGTGGGCGTTGAGCGCTTCGCGTATCGCAGTGAGAATGGGGGAGTGCATAAAAGGGTAGGGGGTTAGTGAACTGTGCCGGGGTCGAACCGGCGACCTCTGCCCTGTCAAGGCAGCGCTCTAAACCAACTGAGCTAACAGTTCGGGGATGCAAAGGTAGTATTTTTTTTTGAATTGGGAATGGTCAACATCCGGCGCAGGCAGTTTATAAAATCAGCATCCCCCGATGAGTGTAACTGCTCATCGGGAGACGTCTTCATTATGATGCACAAAATCGATATGTTTTGCTAACTTCTTTTTTTACTGCTTTGGCCCCTCGAATGTTATTCCCAAGTTATAGAATGTAAAGGCCCACATATCCGTATATTCTTCGATGGCTTTGCTGGTAGAGGAGGCGCCATGTCCCGACATGGTTTGGATGCGGATTAATGTCGGGTTGAGGCAGGTCTGCGCGGCTTGCAGGGTGGCGGCAAACTTGAATGAGTGTGCGGGTACGACGCGGTCGTCGTGGTCGGCAGTGGTGATCAGCGTGGCCGGATAGCATACGCCCGCGCGGATGTTGTGCAGTGGTGAGTAGCCCAGCAGGCAGGTAAACTGTTCTTCGCTTTCTTCGATCGAGCCGTAGTCGTCGACCCATCCCCAGCCGACGGTAAATTTGTGGAAGCGTAGCATGTCCATGACGCCTACCGCCGGTAAGGCTACTTTAAACAGTTCGGGGCGTTGCGTCATGCACGCGCCTACGAGCAGTCCGCCGTTCGAGCCGCCGCGGATGGCCAGCCGGTTGGATGAGGTATATTTTTCTCGAATCAGATATTCGGCGGCAGCGATAAAATCGTCGAATACATTTTGTTTTTGCAGTCGTGTGCCGGCCTTGTGCCATTCGCTGCCGAATTCTCCACCGCCGCGGAGGTTCGCTACAGCATATATTCCGCCGTTTTCCAGAAATAACATGTTGGAGATGCTGAATCCGGGTGTCAGGCTCTGGTTGAATCCGCCGTAGCCGTACAGTAGCGTCGGATTTTTTCCGTTACGCCGTATGCCGTCCTTGTAGACGATAAACATTGGGACTTGTGTGCCGTCTTTGCTTTCAAACCATGCCTGTTCTGTTATATATTTACTCGGTTTGATGTTCAGTTGTGTTTCATGGTATAGTTCGGGTGTTGGCGTGCGGATGTCGGCAATGCGGAAGGTGGTCGGGGGCGTGGCGTACGACGAGAATGAGTAGAATACTTCGTTATTGTTTTTCGTGCCGGTCAGTCCGCCGATGCTGCCGATGCCGGGGAGCGCCAGTTCGGTTTTTGCTTGTCCGTCTTTGTCGAGGATGAATAGTTGCGAATAGGCGTTGTGCAGGTATCCGGCAATGATTTTATTGCCGGCGATACGTACCCATTCCAGTACGTCGGCGTTTTCGGGGATGACGGTTTCCCATACCGGTTGTCCGGCGCGGAGGGTTACTTTCATCAGTTTGTAGCGTGGAGCGTTGTGGTTGGTGTGGATGTAAATGGCGTCGTCGAAGTTGTCGATCACGTTAAACTCGTAGTCGAATCGTGCCGGCGTGATTGGGATGAAGGCGGCTTTCGGAGTATTTGCGGGACGTATGGCGAGGGTGTTGCCGTCGGTTCCGGCCGATATGCTGAGGATGAGAAACCGTTCGTCGTCGGTTGTGAAGACGGTGTTGTAGCGTAGCGGGTTTTTGGTATCGCTGTAGATGATTTTGTCGTCGGATTGTGGAGTGCCCAGGCGGTGGTAGTATATTTTGTTGAATTGGTTTTGTTCTGAGAGCGCGCTGCCTTTGGGTGCATCGTAGCCGCTATAGTAGAAGCCGTCGCCGTGCCATGAGACGCCGGTGAATTTTACCCACCGGATAACGTCGGACAGGTCGTGCCCCTCAATGTCTTTCACATGTATTTCCCGCCAGTCTGAGCCGGCGGTCGAGAGGGTGTAGGCTACGTAGCGGTGGTTGTTCGATACGCTGATGTTACCCAGTCGGGTTGTTCCTTCGTCCGAGAGGGTGTTAGGGTCGAGGAATACGCGTGGCGGGCCTGTGAGGCTGTCAATGATATAGAGTACGGATTGGTTTTGCAGGCCGTCGTTTTTAGTTTGGAAGTATTTTGTACCGTGTTTTGCCGGCAGGCTTTGTTTCGGGTAGTTCCATATTTCCGTCAGGGCTTTGCGAATGGATTCGCGAAAGGGGATGCGTGCGAGGTAGTCGAATGTGATATTGTTTTCGGCTTGTATCCATGCGGCGGTGGCTTCCGAGCGGTCGTCTTCGAGCCAGCGGTAGGGGTCGGGCACGTCGATGCCGAAGTAGGTATCAATGTGGTCGACTGTTGCGGTGTCGGGGTAGGTGAGGGCTGGTTGTTGTGCGCAGTTGAGTAACATTAGCGAGGAGGCGTAAAGGATAATGTAGAAAGCGTGACGGGGAATGCGGGTGGTGTAGCGGTTTTTTTTATTCATGACAGGGGGGGATGGTTTGTGTATATTTTTTTTGCGAGTTACCGGTGGGATAAAAGAAGAAGACCGGCTGATAAACTTTGAACGAATTAATAAAAGAATACTTGATGTAAATAATATGCATATCGTGCTGTGGGACGGTTGTTCGTTGGCTGACGAAACGTTTTCCCAAAAATGGGGCAGATGTCCGTTGACTGACGAAATCTTTTTCAAGATTCCGGGGGCGTTTTGCTGGCCATCGTTCGTTTGTTTCGTTTGCATCGCGGGTGTCTGTTTTAAAAAGTACGACAAAGATAGTAGTTTTTTTAAAGAAATACTATTTTTTTACTTATTTTCATTTCGGGGGTTGAGAGGGGTATTGGCCGCTGTTTCCCTGCGGGAATGCGGCGCTGGGGACCGCCTCGTCCGGCGATGTGGCGTGCGCGCCGGCGTGGCACGGTGGATGTCGGGAAACGCATGCGGCATTCCGGTAACATGCCGGAGGTTGTTCAAAATTATTTTCGTACTTTTGTTTCCTGTTATAAAGAAGAGGATATGAAAAGAATGATTCGCATCGGTTTTTTCCTGTCGTGGGTGGCGGCCGCCGCTGCCGGTTGTACGACAGATTTCAGGGAGGTTCACTTTGACGATTTCCAGATTGACAGTCTGAGGATGGTCGGTACGTCGAAAATCTACATCAGTGCGTCGCTGAAGATAACGAACCCGACGCGGCAGGCGATTCGCCTCCGGGCGGCGGATTTTGACGTGTCGGCCGACAGCGTGGTGTTTGCCCGCCTGCGTTTGAGGGAGGAGGCGTCGGCGCCGGCGCAGACGGTGGCGGTGTTGTCCGTCCCGCTTGAGTTGCAGATCACCGACTGGCTGGCGCTCATCGGCAGCGTCAATGTCCGTACGATTGAGGCGGAGCTGGATCGCCTGCTGCTCAACGGAAGCCTGCGGGTTAAGGCGGGCTGCTGGAACCGGACGTTGCAGGTGCAAAACCGGACGTTGAAGCAATTGGTGGACGACGGGCTATGAGCCGCCGTCGAATAATCAAATTATGTAGTGAGAATATGAAATACAATATATTTTTATTATGGTGCTTCGCCGCGGCGAATACCGCATCGGCACAAGCGGTCGACACGTCGATATTTGCAACGTTGCGTGCCGGTGCGGCGATTACTATCCTGCAAGAACGATCGATTGAAGACGCCATGCGCACCGGTATCGAGCAACGTCAATTCCGGAAAACAAAAGGCTACCGCGTCCGGCTGTTCTTCGATAACGGGCAGCATGCGCGCCAACAGTCGTCGACCATCGCGATGGCCTTCGCCGCGGCGCATCCGGAGGTGGCGGTATACTATAGCTTCGAGGACTTATATTTCCGCGTAGCCGTCGGCGATTTCCGGACGCGCTCGGAGGCCATGCGTTTTCTGGAGTCCATCAAAGCCGACTACCCGCTGGCGTTTATCATCACCTGCCCTGTCAACAGCTTGTCCGCACAACGCGACCGCGAACGGGTCATTATCGACAACGCCGGGCCGCAAGACGTCGAATAACCGGTACGCAAATCATGACTATCAGAGAACGGTTGAAGGATATCAGGCAGACAACCTCGCCGGCGAATGTGACGCTGATCGCCGTGTCGAAAACACAGCCTCTCGCAGCCATTCGCGAAGCATACGCGGCCGGACAGCGGGCGTTCGGCGAAAGCCGTCCGCAAGCGTTGCGCGAAAAAGCGGCACAACTGCCCGCCGATATCGAATGGCATTTCATCGGTCACCTGCAATCAAATAAAGTGAAACTCGTCTGCGGACTGGCGCATACCATCCATTCGGGCGACAGCCCCGCCCTCCTGCGTACACTGAACGACGAAGCGCAACGTCGCCAATGTGTACAACGTTGCCTCCTGCAAGTGCGCATCGCGCAAGAACCGACGAAATTTGGCTTCATGCCCGACCACCTGCGCCAACTGTCCGCCGAAGGCTTCTTTACCACCCTGCCACACCTCCAAATCGCCGGCCTGATGGGTATGGCCACGCTTACGGACAATACGGCGCAAATACGGGCGGAATTTCGTACCCTGCGCCAACTGTTCGCAGAAATGAAACAAACGGCATTCCTCGACAACCCCGCCTTCTGCGAACGCTCAATGGGAATGTCCGGCGACTACACAATCGCCATCGAGGAAGGCAGTACAATGATCCGAATCGGGACACTATTATTTACACACTAAATGAAAAAAGAAATTGACTATACGCGCTTTAACTCCCCCGTAACCCCCAATCGTTCCCGGCGCCTTTATATCGAAACTTACGGCTGCCAAATGAACGTCAGCGATAGCGAAGTGGTCGCCGCCATTATGCAGCAGGCAGGATTTACGATAACCGACCACATGGCCGACGCCGACGTCGTCCTTATCAACACCTGCTCGGTGCGCGACAACGCCGAACAGCGTGTCCGAGGACGACTCGACCTCTTCCGCCTGCAAAAACAACGCATGCCCGGACTCATCGTAGGCGTGCTGGGCTGCATGGCCGAACGACTCAAAGAACAACTGCTCGAAAACGGTACGGTCGACCTCGTCGCAGGCCCCGACGCCTACCGCACACTCCCCCAATTAGTGCATAACGCCGAAAGCGGGCAACAAGGCGTCAATACCCTCCTCTCGCGCGAAGAAACATACGCCGACATCTCGCCCGTGCGAACAGACAAAAACGGCGTTACGGCTTTCGTATCAATCATGCGCGGATGCAACAACGTATGCGCATACTGCGTAGTCCCCTACACGCGCGGCGCCGAACGCAGCCGCCCCTCCGAAACCATCCTCCGCGAGGTGCGCACACTCTTGCAAAATGGCTACCGCGAAGTAACCCTCTTAGGTCAAAACGTCAACTCCTACTGCGAACCCGCCGCTGCCGAAAGTAAAACAATCACCTTTGCACGACTGCTCGAACGAGTCGCCCTCGAAGACCCGTCGCTACGCGTGCGCTTCTCTACATCACACCCGAAGGACATGCACAACGACGTGCTCTACACCATCGCCATGTACCCGAATATCTGCAATCATATCCACCTGCCAGTACAGTCGGGCAGTAGCCGGATATTGGAAAAAATGCGCCGCGGATACTCGCGGGAACACTACATGGAACGCCTCGCCAAAATCCGCGAAATCATCCCCGAATGCGCCATTACAACCGATATCATCGCCGGCTTCTGCAGCGAAACCGACGATGACCACGCACAAACCCTCTCGCTAATGCGCGAGGCAGAATACGACGCCGCATTTATGTTCCGCTATTCCGAACGCCCCGGTACCAAAGCCGCCCGCCATTATCCCGACGACGTGCCGACGGAAATCAAAACCCGCCGCCTCAATGAAATTATCGCCCTCCAAAACCAACTGTCGCTCGAAAGCAACCGCCGTGATGTCGGCAAAATATTTATCGTATTAGCCGAAGGAAACTCCAAACGCTCGGACGCCTTCCTCTTTGGACGGACGTCGCACAATAAAGTCACTGTATTTCCCAAAGCTAAATTTAAAGCGGGAGATTATGTCCCCGTAAAAATAACAACATGCACGTCGGCCACATTGATAGGCGAAGTAACCGGAATGAATAATGAATAACTCCCCGTGGAATGCTTCACAGACACCCGCCGCCGACGGCCATCCCCGCTGCCGGATAGTCTCCACCGCCGATGGCTCGTATACTCTCTACCTGCCGGCATTGAACGAACATTACCATTCGGTAAACGGAGCGGTGCAGGAATCGCTGCACGTATATATTGAGGCGGGATTACGCTACATCTGTAAAGACGCGCCGCACACGTCGCGACGAATACTCGAAGCAGGCTTCGGGACAGGATTGAATGCATTGCTCACAATGCTCGAAGCGGAACACAGCCGCACGGACATATACTACGAAGCCATTGAAAAGTACCCGCTTCCGCTGGAAATCGTCACATCTTTGAATTATGCCGAGACATTGCGCCTGCCCGACAGCTGCCGATTTATGCACCTGCACAATCTCGCATGGGAGCAGGAACAACGGCTCTCGCCGCATTTCTCGCTCTGTAAACGCCGCGTCGACTTGTGCGCCTATGAGCCCGACGGACTATTCGACGGGATATACTTCGACGCCTTCGCCCCAAGCGTCCAACCAGAACTGTGGACAGCAACTATCTTCCGTAAACTATACAACAGTCTCTCCGACGGCGGAGCGCTGGTTACTTATTCCGCCAAAGGCGCCGTCAAAACAGCCTTGCGGCAAGCCGGATTTGAACTCCAACGACTGCCCGGCGCGGCAGGAAAACGGCATATGCTGCGTGCTGTAAAACCTCACTCATCCCTTCTCTCAAATAGCGATGCCGACGCCTGAGCCGCCGGTAATACCAGTACATCCGCTATATTGACGTGCGGCGGACAACTAACCATGTACGCGATGACGTCGGCAATATCAACGGCGCGCAACGGCTCAAAGCCTTTGTATACATTATCGGCGCGGCGACGGTCGCCCTTGAATCGCACGAGTGAAAAATCCGTCTCCACCGCCCCCGGCGCGACCTGCGACACCTTGATACCATACGGCAGCAGTTCCATCCGCAAGCCCTTCGTGAGAGCGTCGACGGCGTACTTTGTAGCACAATAGACATTCCCACCGGCGTACACCTCGCGGCCGGCAATCGAGCCGATATTAATAATGTGTCCCCGCTGGCGGGCAATCATGTAGGACGCTACGAGGCGCGTTACATAAAGCAGCCCTTTGAGATTTGTGTTGATCATCCGTTCCCAGTCTTCGAGCAGACCTTCGTGTACGAGTTTAAGTCCGACAGCTAATCCGGCATTATTCACCAGCACATCAACAGCCTGCCAGCGTTCAGGCAAGTCGCCGATATATGCTTCGACCTGCTGCGGATTGCGCACGTCGAAGCATAACGGCAGGATATCCACGCCGCATTCAGCAGTCAGTCGCTCCGCCAGTGCAGTCAGACGATCGCCGCGACGACCGGTAATAATTAAATCAAAATACTCGGCAGCCAGCCGCTGTGCGACGGCGTCGCCAATGCCCGACGTAGCGCCGGTGATGAAAGCTATTTTACGCATAATTGACAGATATCGTGTTCGATTTTGGATGCTGGGTGCGGCTGCCGGAAGCCGAATAACGCCTTACGCACGCATCACCATTTAAACGTAATCTCTTTTTCAATATCCGGATGTAGACTATGTCCGACGGGGCAATTATGAGGTACGGCCTCGATGATGCGTCGTTCGCGTTTGGAATAGTTACGGGGCGGCATAGTGATGACGATACTGACCTTCGCCACACGGCGCGGACTATCGGCCATCTCTTTCGTCGTTTCGGCGCTCATGCCGTCAATGGAGAAACCGTGCGTTTCGGCAGCCATCCCCATAATCGTGAAAATACAACTGGCGTAAGACGCCGTAAAAATATCGGTCGGCGAGATGAACGTGCCTTGACCGTGGTTGTCAGTCGGCGCGTCGGTCATAATAGTTTGCCCCGACGCGGCGTGCCGGATTTCGGTACGCAACCGGCCGGCGTAAGTGGTGTGGATTGTTGTCATACTAAATGTAATAAAATGATAAAAACAAAAGTACAAAATTATTTTTACTTACCTTTGCAAAAAATGTTAAACGGACATCCAATGAGTTACAAAGTTAAACGTTATTTATTATGGATAATCTTGCTGGTATCCCTACTGTGCGTTGGTTATATTGCCGAAGGAATTATCAGGATATATACCACTTTTCATGCCCGCAACGTAGCGTTCGACGTGGTATTACTTGTCCCCGCCGGCGCCGGATTCAACCATGTGCTTGACAGTCTGCGGACGTCCCGTGCGCTACTCGATGAAAATACCTTTATCCGTGCTGCGCAGGACGAAAACTATACGCAGAAAGTGCGCCCAGGACGCTACAAACTCGTCGCCGGCATGAGCAATAAGCAACTTATACGTAAACTAAAAACCGGCGCACAAGATGCTGTCAATATCGTTGTCGCAGGGCATATCCGCGACAACGGACGACTGGCAGCCATACTTTCGCGCACGATTGAGGCCGACTCCGCCACCCTCCGGCACGCACTCGCCGACACGCACCTGCTCGCCGGCCTCGGCTACACGCCGGCCACCGTCCCCGCGATGATTATCCCCAATACCTACGAGGTCTATTGGACAATTTCTGCTGAACAACTATTGCAGCGCTTGCACCGGGAGTCGCAGGCATTCTGGAACAACACCCGCACCCGTCAGGCCACCACCGTCGGACTGACTCGCGACGAGGTAGCGACACTGGCCGCTATCGTCAATGAGGAAACCAACAAAACCGATGAAATGGCGTGCATCGCAGGCGTCTACATCAATCGCCTGCAACGGGGCATGCCCCTGCAAGCCGACCCTACGCTGAAATACGCCTGCCGCGATTTTACTATTAAGCGGGTACTTGACCGGCATAAAAACATCGAATCGCCCTACAACACCTACAAACATACCGGCCTGCCGCCGGGACCTATATGCATCCCCTCTATCGCCGCCATCGACGCCGTCCTGCAATACGAACGCCACAACTACCTCTACTTTTGCGCCCGCGACGACTTTAGCGGCTACCATGTATTTGCCATCACTCTTGCACAACACAACCAAAATGCCGAGCGCTACCACCGGGCGCTAAACCGCGTAAAGCATAATACATAAAACGCCTCAACAAAATGACAATACGAAACGAACAATGGCTATTAGAAGCCTGCACACATTTTACGAACGAAGAGCGTGCGTTGATTGACCGCGCCTGCCGCGAAGCAGCGACGGTTATGACCGATGCTCGGCGCGAAAACGGCGACCCGCTGCTCTATCATGCCCTGACGGTCGCGCGTATGACGGTCGAAGATATGGGGCTGATGGCCGCGCCGGCCATAGCCGTGCTGCTGCACGAAGCCACGTGGCAGGAAGAAAAAAGATGGAACGACAAAACGCCAAAAGAAATTGCCCTGCTGCAAAAGAACCGCGACGCAGGCATACGCAAAACCTACGGCGACGAAATCGCCGACATCGTCGCCGGACTCAACCGGATTGCAGCTATCGACATCAAGCAAACGAGCTTGCAGGCCGACAATTTCCGCAAACTCATCGTCTCTTACTCTACCGACCCGCGCGTAGCGATCATCAAACTCATCGACCGTCTTGAAGTGATGCGCTCGCTTGATTTCTTCCCCAAATCAAAACAACATAAAAAAGCGACCGAAACCTTATTGCTCTACGCGCCGCTAGCACATCAGTTAGGACTTTACAACATCAAATCGGAAATGGAAGACCTGGCCCTGAAATTCACCGAACCCGAAGCATGGCGTCATATCACAAACAAACTCAAAAGCACGTCGGGCGAGCGCGAAAAGTTTTTGCAGGAAATCATCCGTCCCATCGAGCAGGCGCTGCAGCAGGAACAACTGCGGTATGAAATAAAGAGCCGGACGAAATCCGTCTATTCCATCTGGAAAAAAATGCAGGTGCAGAAAATAGATTTCGAAAAAGTCTATGACGTCTTTGCCATCCGCATCATCCTCGACACACCGCCGCACCGCGAAGCCGAAGAAGCTGCCTGCTGGAAGGTCTACTCCTTAGTTGAAAAATGCTACGACACCGACATCAGCCGCCTGCGCAACTGGATTAGCAAACCCAAAAGCAGCGGATACCGCTCCTTGCACACCACCGTCAAAACCCGCGAAGGACATGCCCTCGAAGTACAAATCCGCACCGTCGCCATGGACGCCGCCGCCGAGCGCGGCGTGGCGGCGCATTGGAGATACAAGGGCATTCAAGATTTAGGAAACATGCAAACATGGCTCGACCATGTACGGCGACTGCTCGAATCGCCCAGCGAAGCCGACGTACAGCAATTGACGAACATTACGCTCAATGAGATCATCGTCTTCACGCCTGCCGGCGATCTCCGCCGTTTGCCGGCAGGCGCTACCGCGCTCGACTTTGCCTTCGACTTGCACACCAACGTCGGCCTGCACACCGTCAGCGCCAAAATCAATGGACGGATGACCTCCATCAAAGAAGTATTACATACCGGCGACATGGTCGAAATCGCCACCGCCAAAAACCAGCAACCGGCCGCCGACTGGCTGAATCACGTCGTTACCTCCAAAGCCCGCGCAAAAATCAAACAACGCTTGCGCGAAGAAGAAACCAAACGAGTACAGGAAGGCCGAGAACTGCTCGAACGACGACTAAAAAACTGGAAAATCACGCCCTCCGACGAAGCGTTGAACAAGCTGCTGAAACATTTTAAACTGAAAACCATCTCCGACCTCTACGCCGGATTAGCCGGCGAAAAGATCGACATCGCACAGGTCAAAGAACTCATCACCGCCCACGACCCGATGGCTACTGCCGCTACCGTCGCTACTACCACTACTGCCGACGACCGGCAGTCACAGCCGACGGCTCCGAGCGACTACCTGATCATTGACGAAAAACTACGCAGCGCCGACTACAAACTGGCTAAATGCTGCAATCCCATTTACGGCGACGACGTCTTTGGTTTTGTATCCGTATCCGACGGCATTAAAATCCACCGCCACTCTTGCCCCAATGCCGCGCGGCTACTCGAAAAATACCCCTACCGCATTCTCCGTGCAAAATGGCGCGAGGCAACGCTGGCCACCAACTTCCCCGTTAAGCTGCGCATCACCGGCGACGCCGAAACAGGCCTCGTCACCACCATCACCGAAACCATCACCAAACTCCACTGCCTCCTCCGGTCAATTAACCTTGCCGACAACGGCAACGGCGCATTCAGCGGACAAGTACAAGTCATGGTCAAAGACAATAAACAACTCGACATGCTTATCCATCACCTGCGACAAGTGCGAGGCGTCGAAAAAGTAGGAAGAATTAATTGAACGAAGATGTAGGGGCTTTTTCAACGGTCGTCGGCCGACGACCGACGACCACCGCCACCCACGAAAAGAGTCCGAAAACAATCATCATCAGCGATTGGGTTTCGTGCGAGATAGTCGCAAAGACAACGCCATTATCAATGCCGTAAATCAACAGCGCGCATTTGATAAGGAAATGATAAGCGCCAATGCCGGCGTTGACAGGCGCAACCCAGCCCAACCCGCCGACAACCATCAAAAACAGCGCATCGACGGCGCTGAGGTGTAACGTCTCGGGCATCGCCAGCATCACCGTGTAAGCCTGCAACCAGTAGGCCACCCACAACAGGATAGTATACATAAAAAACGCACCCCGGCGTTGCAGACGGAATCCCGCCTTCAGGCCGTCGAGCAAACCCCGCCACAATCCTTTGACCTTACTTATCAACGACCACTGGCGGATCCTGCGGCGGAAGACACAAAACAGCCCCGCCATCGCCACAAGCAATCCGGCGCCTACATATATATATAGCCGATATTCACCGGCAGGCGTAGCAACGTCGGGCGCGCCCTGTTCCGCCTGCACATTCGTCCAGAAAGCGCGAAAAGTATCGAAACGCAGGAAGAGAACGCTGACGGAAATCACCAGCAAACAAATGAGATCAAACGCCCGCTCCATAACCACCGTGCCGAGCAGCGACTCGAAGGGGATTTTATCGCTCTTCCGCAGGGCGCCGCATCGCACGACCTCGCCCATACGGGGCATCGCAAAGTTGGCCAGATAAGTCAACATCACCGCATCATAAGTGTGTTTAAACGACGGACGATAGCCCAGCGGATGAATAATAAACTGCCACCGGCGCGCCCTGATAAGGAACGCCGCATACCCAATGACCATCGACGCACCTATCCACCACGCATTCGCCTCCTTGACGCCATCCAGCATATCATGCCACGACACCCCCCTGAATGCAAAATATAATAACACCGCCGTCAGCGATAAAAATAAAAGATACTGTAAAAGTTTTTTCATATTGATGATTCATTTCGGATGATTATCTTGCACAGGTAACGTCCACGCTTTACCCTTTACGCACC
The DNA here is from genome assembly GCA_031278545.1 of Prevotellaceae bacterium. Classification (GTDB taxonomy): domain Bacteria; phylum Bacteroidota; class Bacteroidia; order Bacteroidales; family UBA932; genus JAIRKX01. The sequence continues at coordinate 40,842 of JAITKF010000065.1, read as the reverse complement.
AGCCATTGCCATATTTGCATAAAACTTGCTTTCTTGCCATACATCAGAATACCGACGCGGTAGATTTTACCGGCTATCCATGCCATACCGACAAACGTAACCAGCAGCAACGACAGCGACAGGGCGACTTCCCATAACGGAACGCCGAAGGGGATGCGCGCCATCATCACCATCGGCGACGTGAAGGGAATAATCGAACACCAGAACGACAGGGCGCTGTTCGGGTACTGAAACGTATGCAGCATAATAAACAAGCCTATGCACAACGGAATCGTTACAGGGAGGACAAGCTGCTGCGTATCGGCTTCGTTCTCGACCGCCGACCCGATGGCGGCATACAGCGATGCATAAAGCAAATACCCGAAAAGGAAATATAGAATAAACGCCCCGATGATCGACACGAAATCTATACTCTCAAGCATCGCGCGAATATCCGTCGTTGCAGACAGCGGCAGCGGCGACCCCCCGGCTGACATCCCGGCCGCCGGCGCGGCGCCCGACGGATCGAGCAACGTCTGCAGCACGACTACGTAAATAACAAAGGTCAGCACGACCCATATAATAAACTGAAGCAGCCCGACGGAGGCAACGCCGAGGATCTTACCCATCATCAACTGGAACGGTTTTACTGAGGAAACTATCACTTCGACTATCCGGCTCGCCTTCTCTTCTATCACTCCACGGATGACCATGCTGCCGAACATCACGATAAATATATATATCAAAAAACTGAAAAGATAAGAAACCCCCATATAAAGGAAGGTGAAACTGGCCTTTTCCTTACCATCATCGTCCCACAAATAAGTTTTGAGGCTAAGTTGCGTCCTAATCGAATCCATAATAGCATCAAGACCGGGAATATTATACCCCTCCAATTTATAACGCTCGACGGCCTTCTCCATACTTGCCTCGACATACTTCTGCACATCGAGGTTGGTTTGCTTAAACGAGTACAGGCCTATCGGCACATTACGCTCGTCGTCCATCGCGCCGATGTCCACAATAGCATACCACGACTGCGACCGGAAAACCTGTTTCAGGGAATCGAGCGAGGCATCGGGGAAAAAAACAAACGTCAATTCATCGGTATTCATCAACGCCCCTGCCGCCAGCCCGGAGCAGTCAAGGACGGCAATAGTCTTCTTCTCCGTATCCTTCAAAAACGACTGCATCAGGAAAGGCACGACCATCAAAGCGGCCATCAGCACAGGAACAAGAATGGTCGTAATGATAAATGATTTTTTCTTTACACGTGTAGTAAACTCACGTTCGATAATTAAAAAGATTTTTTTCATCCTGTTTATTTATTGATTCGTTAAATTTTAATACGGTTCATTAAAAACGATGCACAAAGATACTGTTTTTTGTTGATTCCATGTAAAACCTGCTTGCAAGGGGAAGGAGGCAACAGGCATATGGCCATTGGACATAAAAAGATAGAACCTTTCCCGCCGCAATGAAGAATTACATACCGGCATACATTTATTTCACTATTATAACATACATTCCTGATTATTAGTATAGAATATTAAAATAGTAAAAAACTCATCACAACATTATGATGAGCTATTGAATATCTTATAACACCGTCACAACATTGGGACGAGCCGTTGCTCACAGCGACATGCCGTCCCAACATTGGGACGAGTCGTCGCTCACAGCGACACGCCGTCCCAACATTGGGACGAGTCGTCGCTCGCAGCGACACGCCGTCCCAATATTTTGATGAGTATTTAAACAATTAAAGACATCATCATAAATCATAAAATAATACTTTTCATTTATAATATACTATTTACACATGATATATAACACGCTTGTACATATTAACACGGCACCACCATTCCATGTAATCACCCCGCCCCTTGCATCTCGCCCTGCCTTCTCGTACAAGTGCACCCTGCCCCTTACGACTTCCCGAAGGTTATTGATAAATCAGCAAAAATCCTTATCTTTGCACAAAATTCAATAATATGATAACACAAGAACTATTGACGCCCGCGAGTATAGTCGTAGTAGGAGGCTCAAAAGATATACAAAAGCCCGGCGGTAAGGTACTGAAAAACCTACTGGATCATGGTTTCAAAGGCGACTTATATGTGGTCAATTCAAAATCCAACCGGGTACAGGGAGTGCAGACGTTCCGGACGGTCGACGCATTGCCGCCGGTCGATCTGGCGATACTGGCCATTCCGGCGGTCGTCTGTCCGGCAGCGATAACCGTGCTGGCAAAGCGGAAAGCAACCAAAGCATTCATCGTACTCTCAGCCGGATTCCACGAAATCGGCGCGTCCGGCGCAGCCTTAGAAGAGCAACTCGTACAGGCGGCTAACGACGCCGGCGCATGCCTGATAGGCCCAAACTGCATCGGCATGCTCACGACGCACTACGCCGGTATCTTCACCACGCCCGTCCCCACGCTATCACCCGATGGCGTGGATTTTATTACAGGCTCGGGCGCAACGGCGGTCTTTATCCTCGACGCGGCCATACAGAACGGCCTACGCTTCTCAAGCGTCTACTCGGTCGGCAATAGCGCACAAACAGGCGTAGAAGACGTCTTGGAATATCTTGACCTCACCTACCGCGAAGGCAAAAGCGCCCGCGTAAAAATGCTCTACATCGAACACATCGGTAACCCAAAAAAACTCTTAAAACACGCCTCGTCGCTTCTCCGCAAAGGAGCCCGGATTGCGGCAATAAAAGCCGGCAGCAGCGAAGCAGGCAGCCGTGCCGCCTCATCGCACACAGGTGCAATGGCCAGCCCCGACATGGCAGTCAAAGCATTATTCCGCAAAGCGGGAATCATCCGTTGCTACAGTCGGACGGAATTAATAAACGTCGCCAGCGTACTGATGCACCCCCTGCCGACAGGCAAAAACATAGCCATCATAACACACGCCGGCGGTCCGGCCGTAATGATGACCGACATGTTATCCTATGATGGCATCAACGTACCGCCCATCGAGGACAACAAAGCGCAGGAACTACTCGCAAAACTCCATCCGGGCTCATCGGTCACCAACCCGATAGACTTCCTGGCCACCGGCACCGCCGAACAGTTAGATGCCATCCTCGACGCCTGCCGCAATGATTTTAAGAACATCGACGCCACAGCCGTCATCTTCGGCAACCCCGGCCTGGCACGCGTGTTCGACGTCTACGACGTCATCGACAAACACACGCGCCTTTCCGCTAAACCGATATACGCCATCATGCCGACAGTCATTAATTCACGCGAAGAAATCACCGCCTTTATCAACAAAGGCCATGTATGCTTCCCCGACGAAGTCATCTTCGCCCACGCACTGGCCAAAGTCATCAACACAAAAGGATACCAGTGCGAAGACACCAAAGGGAATAAACAAGAAGAATTTATCGACCGCCATGCCATCCGTACCATCATCGAACACGCCGGCAACGGCTACCTCTCCCCCGAAAAGACCATGATATTGCTCGACGCGGCAGGCATCCCGCGCGTCGACGAAATCATCGTAACGTCGCCGGACGAAGCAGTAAAAGCCATCGACCGCCTGAAATTCCCCATAGCAATGAAAGTCGTAGGCCCCGTTCATAAATCCGACGTAGGCGGCGTAACGCTGGATATCTTCAGCAAAATCGTCGTCCGCAACGAATTTAACCGGATGATACGCATCCCCGGCGCTACCGCTGTGTTGCTACAACCGATGTTAAACGGGCTGCAACTATTTATCGGAGCCAAACGCGAAACACCCTTTGGCCATACAATCCTCTGCGGCATGGGCGGCATCTTCGTCGAAGCCCTGCATGACGTAAGCGCCGGCCTGTCCCCCATCTTCCTCGACGAAGCGGAAGACATGATACGCCGGCTGCGCGGATACAAAATCCTGCAAGGCCTGCGCGGAAAAAAACCCATCCACATCGCACTCCTTGCCGAAATCGTAACACGCGTCTCCGCCCTCTGCGAAACCGCCCCCGAAATCGCCGAAATAGACCTGAATCCCTTACTGGGCGACACGAAGAGAATAATAGCAGTAGATGCACGCATAAGAATCGAGCACGCGTGAAGCCCGCGGGACGAAATACAACGCAGAATAATGAAAACAATTATATCATTAAATGTAACGGAAGGAAAAACAGTCCCGATAGTTACCGGGCTTATTGCCGACGAACTGGCGGAGTACATCCCGTCGCCCGGCACTGTCATCGCCATTGTCGATAAGCAAGTGGAAGGCTGGTTCGGGCGCTACTTCGAGGGCGTTCCCTACAGCACGATGGTCGCCGGGGAGTCGCTAAAGACCCTCGATACCATCGAGCAGCTGACGGTTGGCCTGCTCGAATCGGGCGCCGACCGCGATACATTTCTCATGGGCGTCGGCGGCGGACTGGTGTGCGACGTAACCGGCTTCTTGGCATCTACCTACATGCGCGGCATCCCCTTCGGCTTTGTGCCGACCACCTTGCTGGCACAAGTAGATGCGGCGTTAGGCGGGAAGAACGGCGTCAATGTACAAGGCTATAAAAATATGTTAGGTACATTTACGCAACCCGAATTTGTGCTCTGCTGCACCGACGCTCTCGCTACACTAAACGACCGCCTGTATTGCGCCGGTCTGGCCGAAGTCATCAAAATTGCCCTGGCCGCCGACGCCGAGCTGTTTACCTTCATCGAACAACATGCCCACGCCATCGCCATCCGCCGCGACGACGTGCTCAACGAAATCATCCGCCGCGCCGTCAGCCTGAAAATCGCCATTGTCGAACGCGACGAAAAAGAAAAAGGCGAACGCCGTAAACTCAATTTGGGACATACCGTAGGACACGCCATCGAACGCACAGCCGACGATATCCTGCATGGCGAGGCGGTCAGCATCGGGCTGGCCTGTGTCGCCCGGTTTTCGCTCCGGCAAGGATGGCTCGCTGCCGGCGACTGCGAGCGCATCACCGCGCTCCTGCAATACTTTCACCTGCCGACCACCTGCGCCATCCCCACCGCCGACCTGCACAATGCCATCTTGCACGATAAGAAAAAAAGCGGCGTGCTCCTCCACTACATCGCCTTGTCGGAAATCGGTAAAGCCGTCGAAACGGACGTCGACATTATGAAGTATGAGCTATACGATGTATGAAGGATGAGTTACAAATTATGAATGACCCTTTGCTACTTAAGCGTTACGCATTGAACCTCGCGCGTTGCATAGTCCGTTTCCTGTTTTATCCATTCCGTTTCATGTCATACGTTCCACACCATGTGCCGTACCAGTCGCTCACCACGCTTTATACTTTGCCCATCTGTGTGTCGCTGGCAAACTATAAATATAAGGATTGCTTGGAGGCCGCGAAACAGGGCGACATGGCTGAAATCCGCCTGGACACGATGAACCTGACCGCCGAGCAAACGAAAAACCTGTTCCGCTCGGCAACCGTGCCGCTTATCGCTACCTTTCGTCCGGGCGATGCCTCCGACGCATTGCGCGAGGAACATCTGCGCACCGCCATACACGCCGGCGCCGCTTATGTTGACATCGAACTGGATGCGCCCTACCTGAGCCGCCTCATGCAGGAAGCCCAAATGCACAATTGCAAAGTGATCCTCTCGTATCACGATTCCACTCGCACGCCGGGCCTCAGAGCATTGAAACGTATCGTGCGGAAGATGCAGGCATACCGGCCGGACATCCTGAAAATCGTAACACATGGCCTGCGGCCTTACGACCACATGCAACTGTGGAGTCTCTACGAGATAGAGCCGAATCTGATAAGCTTCTGCACAGGCCTCAACAGTCAATCATCGCGCGTCTTCTCCGGACTGACTGGCGCTCCGTTCATGTACGCCGCGCCCAACGACGGCCCCCCTACCGCCGATGGCCAGTTCACCGTAGCAAGCCTAAAAAACGTGATGCGTAATACGTAAAACAAACGCTTCACAAATAAACAAACAACAATGATAAAATTTGCATTAACCGGATTAAACATTCTACACAGCAAAAGCCCGAGACTATTTGCAGCAGCCTATCACAACAGCCGACGATACTCCTACGAGTTGCTAACAACCACAAGCATTGGAAAAGCAATGGCGTCCTTTCACTCCATTCCATTACAGGGCATGAACGTAACCGCACCCTTTAAACAGAAAGTATTGCTATACGTCGACCTGTTTAGTGAAGAGATCGAATATACAGGCACGGCTAACGTTATCGTTCGCCATGGCGATAAACTACTTGCCCGTAACACCGACATCATCGGCATCACGGACGCTTTTATTCAGAATGGCGTATCGGTACGCGGCAAACGGGCAATCGTATTAGGCGCTGGCGGAGCGGGACTGTCGGCGGTATACGCCTTAAAACAGGGTGGCGCCCGCATATTTTTAGCAAACCGTACAATAACCGGCATGAAACAAGTGGCGCAACGGTATAAAGTCAACTACATACCCTTGCAGGAAACGCCCACGCACGTCGCCCAAGCGGATTTGATTGTAAACACCCTGCCACGTACGGCCGACATCCTGAGAACCCTGCCCCTAAACGAATCGCACGTCGTACTCGACGCCGACTACGAACATAATCCTCTGCAACAGCTTTCCGCCGAAAGACACGCACGCTACATCAGCGGACTGTCGTGGCTGCTATGGCAGGCGGTACCGGCCTTCTTCTATTTCACCGGCGTCATGCCCGATATACCGGCAATGAAAAAGGTGCTATTCCAAAACAATAAAACGGATGAAACGATGAAATGACGCTTCGCCTCGCAGGAGAAGGGTAGAAAGAGATATGATACAATATTCAATCAACAATGCGTTACTTTATACATTTATCCTACAAAGGCACGAACTATCACGGCTGGCAGGTGCAGGCCAACGCGCATACGGTACAGGGCGAATTGAACCGTGCCCTGTCGGCGCTGTTGAACGAGACAATTCGGACTACCGGTGCCGGACGCACTGACACCGGCGTTCATGCCACGCGCTTTACCGCACACTTCGACAGCGACCGCTATGCCTGCCTGTCGACCGCGACGAACCTCGTATATAAACTAAACTGCATCCTGCCCGACGATATCTGCATTGCCGACATCCATCCGGTAGCCGCCGACGCCCATGCCCGCTTCGACGCCCGTAGCCGCACCTATGAATATTACATACACGTCCGCAAAAACCCCTTCAATACCGAATTTTCAGCCTACATCCCTTTTCCTCTCGACTGGCAGGCTATGAACGAAGCCGCGCAAACGCTCTTCGATTACACCGACTTCACAAGCTTTGCCAAACTGCACGCGCAGACCAAAACCAACTGCTGCCGCATTACGCAAGCCCTCTGGACGACGACCGACAACGGACTCGTATTTACCATTTCGGCCGACCGTTTTCTCCGCAACATGGTACGCGCCATCGTCGGCACGCTGATAGACGTCGGACGCGGTAAAATCACCCGCGATGACATGCGCTGCATCATCGAACAAAAAAACCGATGCGCTGCCGGCAACTCCGTCCCCGCAAAAGGACTGTTTCTGGTGACAATTGAGTATTGACGTGAAACGTGCCTGCGGAGGGATGAACCGCCACTTTTATAATTCCATATTTATTTTTGCCTTTGCATTACTTTTAAATAAAAATGAAACAATACGAATTACAAACCCCGCGTCTCTGCCTTTAAACACGGCAGTGGAAATCATAAAAACAATATCAATTACCGTTCAGATAACAACTCAACAACAATGAAAAAAATTTAATAACCTCTCTTCTCTCTCCTTCTTTAGAGGATGGGAGGCTTTGTTTTCGGACAGGGCAGGGTAGTCGAAATCCAAAACATCGCTACCCACTACACTGCCATGTCGCTCACCGTTACTTTTGAAGCCTTTTGGACAACGCAGCTCAACTCTGCCGAGCGTCACCTTGATACGGCATGGATATTTGTCGACTATGCGCCGATAAACAATAACGTTGTCGGCAGATTGCGACCGGCTGCGATTACCGATGCCGCCGTCACGATTACCACCGGCAGCAGCAATATCGTCGACCCTCCCGGAATTACTAATGCTCGTGGCTTCTTTCTTAACGGGCATGGCGCCGTCCCATTCCGCGCGACCGTCGCCGTTACATTGAGTCCCGACCTTGGGGGTACAAAATTCAACGGATGCATATATGCCACCGACTATCCGCCCAATGCCACCATCGGCGCCGGCGTCTACGACCTGCACGGCACACCGCCGTTTGTCGTCAACGGCGATACGCCGGGCGACGGCGTGCGTACCTATACCGGCTGCATCAACAACCTGACCGACTTTCACCGGCTGCCCGGGGATAGATCGTTCCTGAAAAGCCCGCCATCACAGGCTTCGCCGCCTCGACCAATACCCTATGCGTCGGCGATAGCGTCACGGCCATCGGTGCTACATCGTACAGCTACGACGGAGGAGGGTCGTGGACGACGGCCTCCGACACCAACATAGCCCCGACAACGACTACCACTTATTCGCTCGTTGTTCGCAACGCCGCCTGATGCTACGTTTATTACAGCCACGACGTTACCGTTACCGCCAACACGACCTACTCGGTCAAAGTCCGCTCGGCGGCAAGTTGCGAAAGCGCCGAAGTAACAGTGTCGGTAGCCGTAAAGACCGGCGATGAGTGCAATGCGATGCCCATTCCCGAATGTGCCGGTATGACGATTCCCACTGTCAGCTTTATCCCCTACAACCTCGGTGCCGACTCAACGCTGAATACCCCGAAAAAACAATTAGAATATCTGGCCACCCATCCTTTCGACAAATGCAATGCGACACCCGTGTCTACGGCGGCCTCTTCCAGTGGGGGTGCGAATGGAACAAAACAAGTAACGCCACATCCTATCCCGTCAGTGTCGACGGTACTTACCGTCGTTACGACGGCGACTCAATTCATGCTGTAAAATTTGCCCACACCGCTTTTGCCCACGCCACTTATGACTCTGCTACCGGACAAGTACTCACTTACGACGGCACAAACAGCGTCGCCGGAATGCATATTTATCCAGACAATGCTCCATTTGACTGGCGCGGTAGTTATGCCAAGCAAAAAAGCGACCTTTTGGGAAACGGCGAGAAAATTAACTATAACTTTGGAAATATAAACAACGGTGGCGTTTACTATGAGGATCATAGTGGTGGCAACCGTGTCGACGGTTAACGGTTATTACCAGAGCACTAATCAGGTAATTCCCTCCAACGACCCTTGTCCCGAAGGCTACCGCGTCCCCACACAGGACGAATGGGAACGGACTGGCTATTACGACTGCGTTCCTGGTTATATCGACGGCCTCTCTACACCTATATTTTTACTTGGCACTGCTGACGATCATGGCTTAACATGGGTGCCTGTAGCCTGCCTTTACGATGAACAAAAGTGCGCTCCATATAACGCGATTGGTATGACTATTTTCCTACCGGCTATGCTGTGTACAAGGCAGAAGTATGGAATACAGCCATAGGCAGCGGTGGCATTTATGAGGGATTAACCGATTTGAACTCTGTTTTCACCGTCTTTGCTAATAAATCTCTTCACGACAACTCCGCTCCCGAGCCTCTCATGTTCCTCCCTGTCGCAGGGTACCGATACTCCAATAGTGGCGGGATTGCAGGGACCAGCGTAAGGGGATACTATTGGAGCGTTACGTCTAACCGTACGTACAATACGTCCTTTTATGTAATGATAATCAACAATGTAAACATGCACTCCGTACAAAATGACCGCGCCTATGGATTCAGCATTCGCTGCGTAGCAAAGTAATCACAATTTTAACGATGAACTGTTTTAGCGATGAACTGTTTTAACTATGAACTGTTTTAACTATGAGCGATGAACCCCTTGCTTCTGCACATAAAAACGACAATGGCGTCCGGCAAACGCCGGCGCTCGCCCACATAGCCTCCCGCGTACACTTACATTAAATTACATGCTGGCCACGGCCCACGGCCACAGCATATAGCCCAATCAGTAGCGCGACGAAGCACGCGACACGACCGATAAAATCGCCGTGGCGGACATAGAATGTAAGATAGTCATTGGCATTGAGTGTACCGGACAATGTCGTACGTTCCCACCATCCGGTAGCAGTGTCGATTTCGCCGCGCTGATTGATGATAGCCGAAATCCCCGTATTGGCGCTACGGGCGATACTTCGCCGCGTTTCGATTGCACGTAGCGACGCATAGCTCAGATGCTGCCGATAGCCGGGTGTATTGTCCCACCAGCCGTCGTTGGTAATAATACTCATCACATTAGCGCCCTTGCGGATATACTCCGTATAATAGCGGCCATACACCGACTCGTAGCAAATCGCCGTGCCGATACGGAAACGCCCATCGGCCGACGAAAACGCCTCACGTTCTTCCTGCGTGCCGTAATTGCCTACATAGCCGCCTAAGTCGAGCGAAAGCGACTTCAAGAACGAAAAAAACTGTGGATAAGGCGTTTTCTCAACCAATATCACCAACTTCGATTTATGATAAACGGGAATGTTGCCGGTGCAGTTAATTTGCATTGACGCGTTGAACACATCGTATGCGCTGCCGTTGGCCTCGCGGGCGGTAACCGGGCGCGGCTCGTCCGGCAAATAAAAATAAACGCTCGTCATACCGGTAATAAAATTCACCGACGGATAGCGCGCCACAAAACGTTCGATAGCCTGCACCGCCCCATTTTGTCCGATAGTATTCTCCATAACTCCGTCGATAGCCGTTTCTGGCGCAATCACATAGTCGGTCAACGAATCGGTAGTCGTTTCGGCCAGCGAAAGCAGAATCTCCAATTGCTCCCCGCCGCTCATCCCGCTAAATTTCTCATGATAAGGATCAATATTTGGTTGCAGAAGTGCCACACGGCAGGGATTCACGACCTCCCTATACGTATAAAACCGGATAAGCGACGCAACGATAGGTATCATCACCAGCAATCCAGCGAGGGTCAGCGTCAACGCCCGGTGTTTTTTGGAGGCCATGCGGTGCGCGATAATAATATGAAACAGCGTCAAATTAACCAACCACACCCACAGCGACCCGCCGAGAACGCCCGTATATTCGTACCATTGCACCAGATGAATGTCTTTAGCAAGGCCATTACCCAGTGTCAGCCACGGCCACGAAATTTCGGCATCGAAATAAAAATACTCCCATGCCAGCCACAGCGCCACTAAGAAAGCATGGCCAACCGTATTATTAGTCTTCTGCTTTACCCGGCGAAACAAAGCAAACACCAGAAACATCTGCAACGCATTACCGGCGATTGCACCCACTGCGCCGGCCATTGTAGCATGTGAAATCCAATACGTATCAATAGCATTCCATACGATGAACGTCAACGCATAATATTTCCAGCAGCCGCGTGCACGCCGTAGTGCAAAATCGTGTTCCAGCACTAACAGCGGCACAAAAGCCACCCATAGCAAGATACCCGAAAACGGCGTATACCAAGGAAAAGCGAGCAGTACGGCGCTCAATAGCGAAAGAAGTAAATGACGACGCATAATAATAATTAGTTATAAATTAAATAAATAGCAGCTTTACGGCAAATGCACCGAGCAGCGACATCAGCAGCCAGCGGATGACTTGCGGTTTCCAGCTCACGGCGAATTTAACGCCAAGGTAAGCTCCAAAAGCCTGTCCTGCGGCCTGTAAAAGTCCTATGTCGTAATGAAGTTTGACTTTATCGGCAAACAGCACGAAAATAAGTAGCGCCGCTACCGTCGTAAACAGCACGACGAACACTTTAATAGCATTAGCCGTAAGTAAATCATAACCTGTCCCAAGGATTAGCAGAATCAGCAAAAAATAACCGATACCGGCCTGCAGGAATCCGGCATAGACACCCAGCAATAAATATACAATATACATCCACCATTTCATCCGCGGCATGGCGGTTACTTTGTTTTTTAACCATTTTTCGGGTTGTAAGAACACTACCGGCAGCATCAGCGCCAGCAATACGCCTGTCGCCTGCCGGATAATCCCTACCTCGACATGTACTGCCATCAGCGCACCGACGATAGTACCGATAACCAACGGTATGGCCGGACGCAAACCCCACGACCACTCGAACGCTTTCTTTTTCTTAAACTGCCACGAAGCGACAATACTTTGAAAAAGGAACCCTAAGCGGTTGGTTACATTCGCTTCATTATCGGGCATGACTATCATCAGCACCGGCAAAGTAATCAGCGAGCCGCCGCCGGCCAGCGTGTTGATAATGCCGCATAGGATGCCGCTGATTAATACCATTGCGTATTGCCAAACAGGGAAATCCATAATTCTTTATGCAAAAATGCCGGTCTAACCGGCATTCCTGACAAACTTTTAAATACAAATATTATGAAAAACAAAGAACCCAATCAATCCTTAATAAGAGTCTTCGTATAGACTTTGTCATCAAATAGTAGTCGTACCACATACATCCCTGCAAAGTCAGCCGAAATCGGATTATAGGTAACGTGCTGCACGCCGTTTTGTTTTTGATTTTTAACCAGGAAGGTTACAAATTGTCCCGACGCCGTGTACAGCGCAATATTCACCATCGTTTCTTTTTCCAGTGTATAAGTCAAATGGAAATACGAATTGTAGGGATTTGGGTAGACGGTGTATTTGATATCTACCGGATCTTCCTGCGCGGGTTTGGGTGTATCGGCAATCACCGGCGTGGCCGTGTTGCTCACCAGCTTTTCGGTGGTGTAGAACGATTCGGTAACGGTCTTAGTTTCCCCGTTCTCGTACGAATAAGAAATTTCCCACGTAACAAGTACCGGATAACGGTATTCCGGCGCATACCAGAGGTATTTCACCGTTTCGATATGCACGTGGCTACAAAGCGACTCCACATAGCTTTCGCGCGTTTTCACACGGAGTACATTATGGAGCGTTACGTCGTTCGGCAACCGCAACACGCCGTAAGCGTCGGCTTCGGATGAAAAGCTACCTGCAATCGTTCCCGCATGGGACAAGTTGGCGCCATAATAGCAATGCCCGTTAAAGTCGCCGGCCAACCGGCTCCCATAACCAAACGGGTATTTAATTTTAGTAATCGGCTTTTCAAATTCGATCGTACGTCCCGTACTGACGTAGCCTTCATATACGTTCGCGTACTCATTGCAAGTATAGGTAAACTTACTGCCGTCGGCCGATGTTACTTTCAGCTTCCCTGCTTCCCCGTTGTCGATTGTTTCTATACGTTGTGGATCTATTGGCGACACACTGCGGAAATCCCACACCTGTTTTGCTTCGGCATTGCCCGGCGACAGGTATTCCACTTTTTGCATTCCATGGCTTTCGCCGGCCCTCAACCCGTGTGTCTGATAGGTCAGGACAGGTTGCGCCGCTAATACTGCCGGCGCAAACAATAACATTGAGAATAGTACTTTTTTCATATCACTTGTAGTTTTTTGATAAATGAATTGCAAAATTAAATGATTAATTTAAATTATCCAAATTTTCTTTTGTCAAATATGCATAAAAAAACCTGATGTTTATAACTTACATCAGGTTCTCTTACAATATAAAATTGCTTCAGGTTATTTTTTCGGATCAGGACCGTATTTATTATCGCCCACGTCGCCTGCGAGTACTGTCAGCACAAAAAACCAGATACCGCCTACCACAGGAACAAAATTAATAAAGATCCATGGCCAGTTTCTTCCTGTGTCGTGCAATCTTCTTACAGTAAGCGCTAAGTTCGGCAGTATTATAGCTAATGAGTACAAGACACTAAGCCCATACAAAACAACGGCCAGTCCCGCTGCCCCCAATGCAGATAAAATAAGGATTAATATCCCCACGCCTAAACCTATTAAAAAGTTGGCCAAAAAAAATAACCAGTACTCTCTCCGGCGTGCGCGGCCGGAAAATTTTGTGTACTTCTTCAGAACATTTGTGTAATTGTTGATCATAAAAAAATAGTTTTTTAGTTTATTCCTACTCGTATGGCTTTTCGGTTACGCCCCGTTTTTTGATTTAGGTATCGGACTCCTAATTTTTCTTTATCTTTCAACAAAGGCAAAGATAAACTCTTTTTCGCTATTAAAAAAACATCTGTAAGATAAACTTTTCAACATATGGTTAATAATGGCGGTTAATGCTTTGTTGATAATGAAAAAATAGGTTAATTTATAGCCGGTTGAAATGGTGAAAATAATGTGTTACATTGTTAAAAAGTAAGGAGTTTACACCTGATTTTATAGATTAAACCGGCGTTTAATTTATTCGTTTTCCGCAAATAGGGGCGTATGGGCAATACTTACAAGTATCCGTATCTTTTGTCTGTGTGAAGGGGTTAGAGAGGTCGAACAGCTCGCTTAGTTTATTCAGGAGAAAGGCTTGTAATTCTTCCGCATAAACGGCTATATCCAATACCTTTTCCTTTGTGCTTTTATTATGAATAGCTACATCGACCGTATCGCTGTAACTTTCGCGGAGAAAATAGAGTAGGGGGGTTACTTTTTGTTTTTTATCATTTTGAAGCATGAGCGAATACAATAATGTCTGCAAAATGCCGTCGTGTCGTTTGGTAGGGTTACCGCCAAAGAGGTCGGCGATGCTTTCAAACTCATTGTCAGTCTTTCCAGTTTTATAATCCACAATATACCAGTTATCGCCTTTTTTATGTAGCCGGTCGATAACGCCGCCGATACAAACGTGGTAGGGACAGCTGTTAGCCGTAAACGAAAACGTTTGGTTCACTTTCCATTCGAGCCCTTCGGGAACGAATGGCGCTTGCTTTTTGTCTATCGCTAACAATTGTCGGATGTATTGGCAAATAATATCGTAAGCTATCATTAAATCGCCGTTTTCCCAAAAATCGGGCGGCAGCGAATCGCTTTTATAAAATGCTACCGCTACGGCCTGTTGCACGGTCTTTTGTATAAATTCCACGTCGTTATACCAACAGTTTAGCTGTGCTTCGGTTATCTCATTTCCTAACAAGGGTTCGTATATCAACTCCATAGATTTATGCAACAACGTACCGAACAGTCGCGTATCTACCTGTTCCGACACTTCGTCCGGCTCTTTGATATGCGCTATATAACGGAAATAAAACTGCAGGGAACAAGATAAATAGGTGTTGATTGCACTGGGCGATAATGCTCCCTTGCGCCTTTCCGCGTCGTTGCTCCGGGTATCGTCGTAATAGGAGGACAATGTATGCATCATCGTGTCTGTTTTTTCGATAACAATCGGTTCGTTGTCGGGAATTTCGATGTCGAAGGCAAGCGTTTTTTCAATAATCGGGTGGCCGCTTTCCAGTTTCAATTGCCAGAGATAGCGGCTGACTTCGCCGGTACGTATATCATCACTTTTCGTACTGTAAACTAATGTAATTTTTTTTGCGCGTTGCAATAACCGATAGAAATAATAGGCCAGTGCCGCTTCCTGCTGTTCCGGTGCAGGAAGGCCGAACCCGTAGCGTAAATTATAGGGAATGAATGATATATGGTGTGTCGTATGCGGTAAGATACCTTCGTTAGCCGACAGAATCACGACATTATCAAAATCAATGGCAATAGTTTCAAACAGTCCCAAAACTTGAATGCCGGCCAGCGGTTCGCCGGTAAATGGGATGCTTTCCTGCTGTAATATCGTGCGTAATAATTTAATGTATAAATTTATGGAGATATCTAACTGGCTTTTTTGCAAGGCGTCAGTCAGTTTATTTAGCAATCGCACGATGTGTTGTATGTATCCACGAAGGAAGGGTTCGTCGTTTGTTAAGGCGGTATTCTCGCTTATGTTGTCCATCAAAAACAGAAGTCGGTCGGCTATTTCGCGATAATGAGCGACCGGCTTTAATAAGTCGTGAAGTAGCTGTGAATCTGAGAAAAATAAATTTGAAACATAAATGTTATTGTAAAAAACTAATTTGTTATTTATTTGATTAATATTTTTGTTTTCCAAGCGTTTAATATATGAATGAGCCAATAAAGCCAAAATATCCTTGTAGTAGTAGTTTTGGCTGCTGAAAAGCGAAAGCAAAAGGTCGACGAGCGAGTAGATGCCTGTTTGCCGCAACGGGTAGCCCATTGAAATATTAATTTGTTGACTAACTGCCGGGAGTGCATGCAGTACCGGTATGAGTAATAGTTTATCGGCCAGCACAACCGCCGTCCGCTCATCGGGGGTTGCCGCTAACTCGTCGAGCAATTGCGGGACGGCTTTGGCTTGCGCTATATTGGACGGAGTCGCTATAATCGTGATTTTCTTTTCTTCGGAGAACGGCGACAACGTGGGGTCGAATAGCGGAGATGGAAAATTTTTTACATTCTCGCGCAAAAATAATCCAGCTTCCTGTTGTGTGTCGTTCAGATAGTAGGCATCGTAATCCCAGTAAAAATCAGCTTTTTGCTGCGTTTGCAAGAAACGGAAAAGTATTTTTTCGCATTCGTTCAAGTTGTTAAATCCAATAAATACATAGTGATACGGGAACCAATCATTGGCCTCGCCTGTGGTAATGGCTTCAGCTACATGGCGGTAAATCATTCCCTCGTAAGCTATTTGCCTACCGGTTAATGTTTCGCGGAAGCATTGGTAAATGGGATAAAGCACGCTCCACAAGGCCTCAAAATCGCGCTGCAAAGTTGTTTCGTCGGTGGCTGAGAAATGCTGCCAAAATTGACGGATATACGCAATCTGTTCCGGCGTAAGAAAGGAAAAATCGCCCTCCAACGCCTTGCCTTCACGCAGGTTTGTAAAAAGGACGGACGCATCGACAAGATATTTGTCTATTTGGTCGAAATCCCGAAGTAATGCTTCGCCCCAGTAGTAAAAATGGTCGAAAGGTTCGCCTGTTTTGTGTTTGGTGCAATAGATAGTGTATAATTCTATCAGCAGCGTATAATTATCGGTTACCTGCCACGGCGAAACATCCCCGATTAATTCTTCGATGCTTTTATACGTTGGCTGCCACAATGGTTTATCAATAACGCGCGCCAAATTGTTTGAAAAAAACAAATGCGCCCGCTTATTGGGGAAGATAAGATACAATTCCGAGATATTTTCCTTGTATCGGGCATATAAATCAGAGGTAACGTCAGAGAGGAATGTCATTTTAATTAAGAATCAGGAATTGTTCTTTTTCTTCATTATTATCTCTGCGTCCACCATCGAACTTTTAATCGCTGTGCCATCCGGCGTAAGGGGGCGGTGTACCGTTCGATTTTTTCGGCATAGATATCACTGATTTTAATTAGGATACCTGTTTCTTCTACACTGCCGAATCCTTCGTTGATGGCTGTGCCGAAGACGCGCATCGAGGGCGAGAGGTTCATGTAGGAATTAATTAACGGAGGAATATTTTCGCCTAAGCCGCGCACTTCTTTCGAGAGAATGCGGTAGTCTTCTTTATAGTTGCTACCGGTAAAGAGCGCTTTCATTTGCGATTCATTGATATTGATGTTTAGTGATTTGTAGGGTCGTACCAATTTGTCTTTATCTTCAAAATGCTTGTGCAGGAAATAAAGTAGCATATTGCGCGCTTCCTGATTGTAGGAAAGATACATGGTAACTTTGCCGAAAAAGTAATTGACTTCGGGGTAGCGCAATACCAGTGCGCCCAAACCGTCCCAGAGGTTGTCGAGGGCATAGAGTCCTTTGCTGCGCAGGCGGGTACTTTGGTAATTCGGTTGCACAAACGAGCGGCCCAATTCGATGGTGCGCGGCAGGTATTTATTAATAAATGCTTCTGAGAATGAAAATAATTCGGATGTCGCCAAATCTTTTATTTCGGCCAGCGCTCCGTGGATATAACGATAGCCGCCCAGTATTTCTTTTGCTTTCGAGTCCCACACTATCAGTTGTTTGTAAGGATGCGTGTGGCTGACGTCGAACTCGTCGATATCGACGCGTAGGCCTGTTCCGCCGCCGGCCGCCCGGAACGAAATTTCGCGTAAGCGACCTATTTCCTGCATGACATTCGGCGAATCGTGGGCCGTAACTACGTATAGTTTATTGCCTCCATTATTCGTGTAACGAACAAATTTTTCGTTGGTTAATTCTGCTTTCAGAATTTCTCGCGGTACAGGTTGGATTACAGATTCCATGTTGTTT
The DNA here is from genome assembly GCA_031278545.1 of Prevotellaceae bacterium. Lineage (GTDB taxonomy): Bacteria > Bacteroidota > Bacteroidia > Bacteroidales > UBA932 > JAIRKX01. The sequence goes on along the minus strand of JAITKF010000065.1, from coordinate 22,803 downwards.
CATTTTTATTTTTTAAATTCTAAGATTCATATATATTTCAATTTAAAATCCTTTTTTCAGTCCGTATACCGTTTCCCTGACACATTGCGTCCATTGGGCGGGGGTGCGGCTGCTGTCGAAGGTAGAGTAGGGGATAGGGTCGCCGAAATATAAATTAAAGGTACGGTTTTTTTGTCTGAAAAATTCATCGGGGAGGTAAAACATTCCGATGTTCAATTTTATTCCCAAACGTTTGCGAATACTTTCTATGCGGTAGAAGCGGTTTGAATTGCGCCCTTCGAAAAATACCGGTATGATGTCGCGTTTATATTGTATGGCTTTGCGGATAAACGCCGGTTGCCACGGCGGGTCGGAAATTTGGCCGTTGTAGCGTCGCGAGCAGAGGCCGGCCGGAAAATACAGTACCTGCAGCCTATCCGACGCATATGTGGCGTCAATTCGTCGGGCGTAGTCGGCCGACTGGCGGCCATGCTTATTGATGGGGATGAACAGTGGGTCGAAGGGTTTCAGATATAACAGCAGGTCGTTCACAATAAAACGCAGTTCGGGAAAGCGTTTTCCGATGGCGCTCATCAGTATCAGCCCGTCGAAAGCGCCCAACGGGTGGTTGGAGGCAAAAATATAACGGCGGTCGGTCGGGATGCGCTCCAGCCCGTGGGGCTGATACCACGAATGCCAATGTTCCTTGATAATGGCGTCGTTAAATTCCAACCCGTGCAAGTGTCCGTAAGTATGCAGGACATAGTTTACTTCGTCCTCGTGGATAAAACGTTTGATGTAGTTGATAACAAAACGGGGTGTCCACTTCAAGAGTTTCGGATTCTTGGAAGCGATAATATGTTCAATATCAACCATCTTATGGATGGCTTCGGAAGATTTTAGAGTAAATAATTCTCGGTTGGATGCACTCATGCTGTTTTTAATTTGGAGGGCACAAAGGTAGTAATTTATATTGAATGATGCGAGGGAAAAAGGAGGAAAAGAGCGCGCGTAGATTCAAGTAGTAAATGCAAGCGGCTTCCGGGTATAATTTTTTTTATTTTTTATGATACCACAAAGGGGCGGGCGGGTTTCTTCTGTAACTCCACAAAAAACCGTATCTTTGCAGCTTCAAAAATAAATATGAGTAAAAAGAAAAAGAAAAAAGAAACGCCGGAAGAGTTGGCGACCGCTATCCGTCGATGGGTGGCGAAACAAGCAAAGGCATTTGCGTTGCGACAACTGGTGCATGAATTGAATGTTGCGCCGAGCGAGCGAGCGTCGGCGCACGCAATGTTACAGAAGATGGTGGATGAAAAGGCGCTGGAGATGCAAGGCGCGAAATTTCGTCCGCGCGCCGGCGCGCCGGTTAAAAATACCGATGAAGAGGTTACAGGGACGTTGATGATGGCCGGGCAAGGTTACGGGTTTATCAGAGTCGAAGGCGAAGAGGAGGATGTGTTTATCCCGCAGCGCGCCATGCACGGCGCATTACACGGCGATACGGTACGTGTCCGTTATACACTCAACCGGGCGCGGAAGAATAGACGGCTGGAGGGCGCGGTGGCGGCTATCGTCGAGCGCTCGAAGCGTCCGTATATCGGGATTTTGCAAAGGATACAACAGCGTGCGTATGTGATTACCGAGAACCGGAATATGCCGTATGATATTAGAATCCAGCCGCACGAGCTGCATGGCGCAGAGAATGGACAAAAGGTGGCGGCGCTGGCGCTTGAGTGGGATGCGAAACATCATGAGCCGCTCGGTCGGATTGTCGATGTGATGGGCGTTCCGGGTGAGAATGATACGGAAATGCATGCTATTCTCGCGGAGTTTAACCTGCCTTATCGTTTTTCGGCAGAGATTGAGCGCGAGGCAGACGAAATACCGACAGCTATTTCGGCGAACGATGTGGCCGAACGCCGCGACTTTCGCGGAACGGTTACTTTTACTATCGACCCTGCCGATGCGAAGGATTATGACGATGCGCTGTCGTTCCGTCCCCTTGCAAACGGGCATTACGAGGTCGGCGTGCATATTGCCGACGTAACGCATTATGTCCGTCCGGGTACATTGCTCGAAAAGGAGGCGGCGGCACGCGCCACATCCGTCTATCTGGTCGACCGCACGGTTTCGATGTTGCCGGAGAAGTTGTCAAATAACTTGTGTTCGCTGCGCCCTGATGAGGATAAGCTGTGCTTTTCGGCGGTGTTCGAGATGGACGGGGCGGCGCAGGTTGTCAATACGTGGTTTGGCAGAACTATCATTCGTTCCAACCGACGTTTCGATTACGACGAGGCACAGGAGATTATCGAGCGAGGCGCGGGGCCGTTGGCAGACGAATTGGGCACGTTACATAAATTGGCGCAGGCGATGAGGAAAGGGCGTTTCGAGCATGGTTCTATTCTTTTTGAGCGTCCCGAGCCGAAGGTGGAAGTGGATGAAAATGGGAAGCCGTTGCGTGTGTATTTTAAAGAGCCGAAGGACTCTAATTTTCTTATCGAGGAATTTATGTTGCTGGCCAATCGCAGTGTGGCGGAGTTCATCGGACATCGCCGTCCGCGTCCGACCTTTGTATATCGTATCCACGACGAGCCGACGCCCGAAAAGTTGAAGGTCTTCCGCGATTTTATTCATCATTTCGGCTATTCGCTCCGACAAACCAAATCGTCGCTCGAAGCCGCCGTGGAACTTAATAAGTTGTTGGAGAAGGTGAAGGATACGCCCGAAGGAACTGTTATCGAGGGGATGGCTTTACGCTCAATGGCGCGTGCGCAGTATACGACGGATAATGTCGGGCACTTCGGACTGGCGTTTGAGTATTATACGCATTTTACTTCGCCTATCCGCCGGTATCCCGACATGTTGGTGCATCGCCTGCTGGCGCATTACCTGTCCGACGGCGCACCGGCCAATCGGGACGATTATGAATATCTTTGTAAATATTGCTCGTCGCGGGAACAGGCGGCGACCGAAGCCGAACGCGCCAGTATTAAATATAAGATGGTGGAATTTATGCTCGACAAGGAGGGGCAGGAGTTTGCCGGTACGGTGTCGGGCGTAACCGAATGGGGGTTGTACGTCGAAATTGACGAGCATCATATCGAGGGTATGGTCTCGACCCGCAGTCTTCGCGACGATTATTATGTGTTCGATGAAAAATTATATCAACTCGTCGGTCGGCATACCGGTCGCCGTTATCAATTAGGCGATGCGGTGCGCATTAAGGTTAAACGCGCCAATCTGGAGCAGAAACAACTGGATTATTCGTTGGTAGCGGCTTCCACGTAGGAATCGAATTGTCTGCGGGGATGCAGGCGTAAGGTTGCCCGTTAGGCAGGTATCTTATGCCGTTTCCTGTTAAATCGTGATTCCCCCGTCGATGCTTAGCGTCGCGCCGTTGATGTAGGCGGCTTCCTCGCCGGCGAGGAAAGCATAGAGGGCGGCGACTTCTTCGGGCCGGCCGAGGCGTTTGACCGGTACTTTGTCTTCCATCGTTTTCAAGACTTCGGGAGGCATTTTTTTTACCATCTCGGTGGCGATGAATCCGGGGGCGACGGCATTTACTGTAATGCCTTTGCGTCCGAGTTCTTTGGCCAGTGTTTTGGTCATGCCGATTAATCCGGCTTTGGCGGCTACGTAGTTGGTTTGTCCAAAATTGCCGTATAGCGCTACTACCGAGGAGGCATTCACGATTCGTCCCCATCCGTTTTCTATCATCGCTTCGGCGGCGCATTTAGCGCAGTTGAATACGCCGGTAAGGTTTACGTCAATGACTTGTTGCCAGCATTCGGGGGTCATTTTCTTAATGGTGGCGTCGCGCGTGATGCCGGCGTTGTTTATCAGGATTTCTACTTTACCATAACGTGCTACGACCTGTTTCGTGGCAGCTTCTACCTCGGCATAGATTGCTGTGTTGACTTTCATGAACAGGGCTTCTCTGCCGGCGGTCGTAATTTCGGCTGCCGTGGCTTCGCCTTTTTCTTTGTTCAAGTCCCACAGAATGACTACGGCTCCTTCGGCGGCAAAGCGGATGGCGGTAGCTTTACCGATACCATCGGCGGCGCCGGTGATGATGGCGATTTTGTTGGCTAATCTTTGCATGTGATGTTCTTTTAAAAAAGGAGTGATTGTTTTAAGTGGTTATAAATTTTCAATTATCAGGGCCGCTCCTTGTCCGCCGCCGATGCAGAGGGTGGCGAGTCCGGTGGCGGCTTGCCGGCGTTTCATTTCGTAAATCAGTGTGGTGAGGATGCGTGCGCCGGATGCGCCGATGGGATGCCCCAAGGCAATGGCGCCTCCGTTGACATTGACGATTTCCGGGTTGAGTTTTAGGTCGTGTACTACGGCGACCGATTGCGCGGCAAAGGCTTCGTTTGCTTCTACCAGTTCGACGTCTGCGATGGTCATTCCTGCTTGCCGGAGGGCTTTTTGTGTGGCGTAGACTGGTCCGTAACCCATGATTTGCGGGTCGAGGCCGATTGTGGCGTGGGCTTTGATGCGCGCCAGCGGTTTTATCCCGAGTGTGTCGGCTTTGGTTTTCGACATCAGGAGGAGCATGGCGGCGCCGTCGTTGATGCCCGATGCGTTGCCTGCTGTAACCGTGCCGTCTTTTTTAAAGGCGGGTTTGAGTTTGGCTAATTGCTCGATGGTTACGCCTTGTTTGGGAAATTCGTCGGCATCGAAAATGACGGCGTCGCCTTTGCGTTGGGGTATGGCTACCGGTACGATTTCGGCGGTAAAGCGGCCGGCTTTTTGTGCTGCTTCACATTTTTGCTGGCTTCGGCAGGCAAATTCGTCCTGCTCGGCGCGGCTGATGTGCCATTGTTCGGCGATATTTTCGGCGGTCAGTCCCATGTGTATTCCGCTGAATGCGTCAGTGAGGCCGTCGATAATCATCGTGTCGATAATCTGTCCGTGTCCCATACGGTAGCCGTTGCGGGCTAGCGGGAGGATATACGGGGCGTTGGTCATGCTTTCGACGCCGCCGGCAAGTACGACGTCCGACTGTCCGGTCTGTATCATCTGCGCCGCCAGCGATACAGCTCGCAGCCCCGAACCGCACAGTATGTTGATAGCGGTCGCCGGACTGCTCGCCGGTACGCCGGCATGAAGGGCTATCTGTCGGACTACATTTTGTCCCAGCCCGGCCGACAATACGTTACCTGCAACGGTTTCGTTTACTTCCGACGCCGCTACGCCGGCCCTGCGGATGGCTTCCTTCGCCGCAATAACGCCCAAATCAACGGCCGAGAAGCCGCTCAATTTCCCGTTAAAACTTCCGATGGCCGTACGCGCGGCCGATACGATGACTATTTCTTTTTCCATGGTAATTTATTTTTAATGATTCAAAGATACGATTTCCTGCAAAGATAGTGATTAAATTTGAAGCGTACCCGCATAGGGGGAATGCAGGGTCGACGCATTTAAATTTTGAGCCGTTTGATAAGGGAATCTTTGTTCCAAGCAGCTTTCAGGCGTTTTGATTGCAAATTCACAGATTGACGTTATCTTTATCATGCTTTCAAGATTTTTTCCATTCTTTTTCGGAATTAGTTGTTCGTCCACCCCCGCCCTACGGGCACCTACGCCAGTAGGGGCGAGCTACGCAGGCCGTCACCGTCGGGCTCCCCTCAAAAAAACGAACGCGACCGGAGCTAAATCCTGCCATCCTGTCTTATTTTTGATTTGATAGCCTGCCATTTTTTCCAGTTTATGAGGCTGTCTCAAAAGTCGTTTATTCGTCCTTGAGAATTGAATATTTGAAATCAATCTCAGATAGGTGTCCGAACAAAATAATGTTAAAAATACTTTTGATACTCCCACATGCTGTAAGTTTGTAGGGCGCCCGAGTTGCTTGCTTCGCGCTATTTTTTATGGGCATTGCTCATGTTCGTTGTGCTTACCATACTGTCCAACCTTTGGGGGTAGAGTTGCTGTGCTGTGTGCCGAACAGGGCGGCGGACACGGACAGCGCTAAAGAGGAAATTTTTTGAGGGATGAAGTTCCGCAGGGACTATACTCTATTAACTGTATGCTTTAGCTTACGATTGTAGGGGCGTTAACCCTTTGGAGCAAATATTCCCTCTTATCAAACTACGTAAAATTAAAATGCATTGCCCTTAGGGGGAACTGTCCACCTGCCGCTAACGCGGGGGATAAGGGCAATAATTTGTGAAGGCTTGTTTGTTTAGGCTGGATCGACGTCTATTGTTATTTCCACACCTGAAAGGCCTTTTTGCTTGCCCACAGCTCGGATTTGCTCGGCTAAGTGTTTTTTTAAGCCGGCGGCTTTGGCGTTGCGTTCCAGACGCAGCCAGAAACAAAGCAAATGACGTCCCTGAATATATTGTACGGAGGGTTGGAACGGCCCTGTGAGGCGCGCGCCCATGGCGGGAATGAGTAGTGTCCGGAGCTGTCGGGCGGCTTGTTTGAGTACATCGTTCGACGGATGTTTTAATGTGATGCTGATAAGGCGCGAGTACGGGGGGAAATGAAATTCGCGGCGTTCGATTAACTGCGATTCAAATAGCGCCCGGTAGTCGTTCCGTCGCACGAGTTGGATAATCCGGCTGCCCGATTGCGCCGTTTGGATAATCACCCGGCCTTGTTGCTGCTGGCGTCCGGCGCGACCGCTCACCTGGGTCATTAGTTGGAAGCTGCGCTCGTGCGCCCGGAAATCGGGGAAATTGAGCAGTGTATCGGCGTCGAGGATGCCTACCAGAGTGACATTGTCGAAATCCAGCCCTTTGGTAAGCATTTGCGTGCCGACGAGTATGTCTATCCGCCGTTGTGCAAAGTCGCCAAGGATGCGGGTATAGGCTTGTTTGGTGCGGGCGGCGTCGAGGTCGAGCCGGGTTATCCGCGCCTGCGGGAAATGTATTTGCAGCATGTCTTCGGCTTTTTCCGTGCCGAAGCCTTTGGTCTGCATCTGCGGGCTGTGGCATTCGGGGCATGCGGCGGCTAACGGCTGCGATGCGCCGCAATAGTGGCACACCAGCGCCTGTCCCTGCCGGTGGCATGTCAGGCTTACGCTGCACTGCCGGCAATGCGGGATATGGCCGCAGTCGGCGCATTGTACGTAGGGCGAGTACCCGCGCCGGTTCTGGAAGAGAATGACCTGTTCACCGCGTATCAGCGCACCGCTTATCGCTTCCAGCAGATGTTGCGAGAAGACGCCGTCTGTCCGTTGTTTTTTGCGGGCATGCAGCATGTCGACCACTTCCGTTTTCGGCAATGGCGCACGGTGGTAGCGTTCCGTCAGCGTGACCAGTCCGTATTTGCCGGTGCAGGCATTGTAAAAGCTCTCTATCGACGGGGTGGCCGTGCCGAGCAGCACGGCGGCGTCATGCTGTTGCGCAAGCATGGTGGCGGCGTCGCGGGCATGGTAACGCGGGGCGGGGTCAAACTGCTTGTAGGTCGTTTCGTGCTCCTCGTCCACCAAAATGAGTCCCAGATTATCGAAGGGCAGGAACAACGCTGAACGCACACCCAAAATCACACGGTAGAGCGATGGCACGGCACGGTAGATTTCCGCCCGCTCGTTGTCGTTATATTTGGAATGATATACGCCTACCGCCGCGCCGAAGACACTTTGCAGGCGCTCGATGATCTGAGTCGTCAGCGCTATTTCGGGCAGGAGATAGAGCGCCTGCCGTCCCCGTCGCAGCTGCTCGGCTATCAGATGAATATAAATCTCCGTTTTCCCCGATGCCGTAACGCCGTGCAACAACGCCACTTTTCGGGCGTCGAACAGCGCGGCGATTTCGTTGTGCGCCTGCTGCTGCGCGTCCGACAGCGCCGGCAGTTCCCGAGTGGCTGTCGCCGACAAATCGAGCCGCCCCACTTCGCAGGTAACCTGTTCAAAGATGTTCCTTTTAATGCAAGCCGCCAGCGCTGCCGTTTCCGAAGCGTCGCGCGCCAGCCATTTTTTTGGCGCCTCGTGCGGACGGTCGAAGCGAATCCCGTCGGCCAGTGAAAGGTAACGGACAAGCAATGCCTCCTGATTCACCGCGCGCTTCAACGTATCCAGACGGTCGTGTAACTGCGCTTCGGACGTAATAGAGGGATGCAGGCGCACACGGGTCTCGACCAGTGGCGTAAACGACGTGCGCAATCCTGTCGGCAAGGCGGCCTTCATCACCTCGCCGACGCTGCACAGGTAATAGTCGGCCAGTTGTTCCCAATATTGCAGCTGCTTTTCGTTGACCGTCGGACGCTCGTCGAGCAGCGCCACTATCGGTTTTACCGCATAGCCTTCCGGCACATGGTCGTGTACCCGCCGCGTCAGCCCCGTATAGTTTTTTTTCCCTACCGTAACTTCCACACGTATTCCCGCTGTCATCCTCCCCGCCCATTCATCGGGCACGGCATACGTCAGCAGTTTCGGCAGCGGCAACGGCAATATAACATCAGCAAAAAGCATCTACATTTCGTTCTGAGAGCACAAAAGTACGTTTTTTTTGTGCATTGTTGATCATTTAATGAATCCGCATCTTCAGCTGTTCCGCTCCGTTGAGCGATGCCCGGAGTTCGTCGCCGACATGCAGGGTGCCAGTAACGAGGGAGGTATTAAGGAAGAGGTAATCGCCCGTGCGCAGGGTGAGGAACTGCGAGACGTGTGCAATCGTCGCGCCGACGGAATAACGGAAGCGGGGAGCGTCGGCGTGGAGGAATTCCCCGTTTAGCGACAACCCGAACCGGCACTGTCCAATGTCGCCTATCTCCGCTATGGACATAAATTCCGTGCCGATGGGAGCAGCAAAGTCGAATGCGCGGGCACAATCCTGCGGTAATCCCTGCCGGACACACTGTGCGAGGATATCGCAGGCCGTCAGCGACAAGCCGATACCGACGGCATCGAAATAGCGGGTGGCAAACGCAACGTTGATGCTACGGCCTAACCGGCATATACGAAGCACGAGCGCAAGCTCGGCACGTACGTCGTCCGTAAAATCAGGATAAAAAAACGGAGAATGGTTTCGCAACAACGCCGTATCGGGCTTAAGATAAAACACCGGCGTCGGCGTATCTGTATACGTTGTAAAAATCAATTTCATTATTTCTTACTTTCTATTTTCGATGCCTGCAAAGGTATAAATTTTATCAGCCACCCGACATTTACGATTCACAATTAATTTTGTATTTTTGTTTTCAGATTTTCTCTATCAATGACACTTTGGCAAACGATACAAACCTATTGGTACGAATTGCTGACGGTATGTAATTTCATCGCCGCTGTGGTGATTATTTTTTTTATGGTAGGCAAGAAATTAGACCCCATCAAAACCATTTCGTGGTGTGTCGTATTGATTGCTGTGCCGTTTGCCGGCATGATTCTCTACCTTTTCTTAGGGCGCAATTACCGGAAAGAAAAAATCTTTAACCGGAAAGAAATACACGATTTGGTCGTCATCGACCAGTTGAGCAAGCGGCAGGTAGCCCTCTTCCGCAAGGCTTACGAAGATACGACCGACTCGGTGTCACGCTACAAACGAATCATCACGCTACTGCTCAACAACAGCAAGGCCATCTATACCGATAACAATAAAGTCGACATCTATACGACCGGCAAGGCGACATTTGCGGCTATGAAAGCGGCCATCGCGCAGGCGACGGACAGCATTCACCTCGAGTCCTACATCATCGAAGACGATACGATAGGCAATGAATTTAAGAACCTGCTGATACGCAAAGCGCGCGAAGGCGTAGAAGTGCGTGTCATTTATGACGATGTAGGCAGTTGGAGCCTGCCGAAAAAGTATATTCAGACGCTGAAAGACAGCGGCGTCGAAATATACCCGTTTGCCGAAGTGCGCATCCTGTGGCTAAGCACCAAAGTCAATTACCGCAACCACCGGAAAATATTGGTCGTTGACGGGCGCGTCGGCTTCTTAGGCGGTATCAACATTGCCGACCGCTACCTGACCGGCGGAAAATTCGGCACATGGCGCGATACGCACATGCGCATTGAAGGCGAAGCCGTACATTCCCTGCAAACCATTTTCCTGCTCGACTGGTATTTTGTATCGAAAAAACAACTCGGGCAGCGCCTCCGCTACTACCCGACACACAAGGTCGCGGACATTTGCCCGATGCAAATCGCCTCGTCGGGTCCCGACAGCGACTGGGCGAGCATAATGCAAACTTATTTTTCAGCTATCGCGCAGGCAAAAGACCATATTTATATTGCCACGCCTTATTTTACGCCCAACGAAAGCATCCTCTCGGCCGTCAAAGTCGCCTCATTAAGCGGCGTAGACGTGCGGCTGATTATACCAGCCCATTCCGACTCGAAAATGGTCTACTTCAGTACGCTTTCCTACCTGACCGAGTTGCTCGAAGCCGACGTAAAGATTTATCTTTTCCAAAAAGGTTTTATCCACTCGAAACTGATGACCATTGACGGCAACTTTGCCGCAGTCGGCTCGGCTAACATGGACATCCGCAGCTTTGAGCACAACTTTGAAATTATTTCCCTGATTTACGACGAACAAATTACGCAAAAACTGGAAACCCAATTTATCGAAGACATCGGCTTCAGCCGTCTGGTACGTCTCCGTTGGTGGAACAAGCGCAGTTGGCTCTCGAAAAGCAAAGAAGCGCTGGCACGCCTGTGCAGCCCGCTGTTGTGAAAATAACGCAGAGAAAATAATCCATCCATAAATCAACAAATCCCCAGCCATTTGTGTGTCTGCAGCGATAGCTGCCACTGCGGGTACTGCTTAATGTACTCTATCAAGAGCGGGAGGACTGTTTGCCGACGACTCCATTCCGGTTGCATAAACAGCAGGCAATCCGGCGACACTTGCGCGGCGACGGTTTCGGCCCATGTGAAATCGGCGGCCTTTTCTATCACTACTTTCAGTCCGTCGGCTTGTGAATAAATGGCAGGAAGCGGCGGGCGATGACGCTTCGGCGAAAGACAGACCCAGTCCCATGCGCCGGACAATACGGCAGTACCCGACGTCTCCAAATGAAGACGGAAATGATGCCGCTTCAGCGCATCACACAACGCATCCAACGGATGCAGCAACGGTTCGCCACCGGTTACAACCGCCATCCGCGCCGGAAACAAAGAGGCTTCCGTCGCAATCGTATCAACCGACATTAACGGGTATTTATCGACCGGCCACGATTCTTTCGAATCGCACCAAGGACAGGCGTTTACACAACCAGCCAATCGGATAAAAACCGCCGGCACACCGGTAAACCGCCCCTCGCCCTGCAATGAATAAAATATCTCGACAACGGAGAGCACTTCAATCGCCCAAGCAAATATTGATGCCGCGGGCAGTACGGATTAAATTACAATCCCCGTCCACGAATTTCATTCGATTGATAGCTTCGCTCAACGGAACAGCCACCATGTGAGGATGCCGGTATGCGACCATGTGTCCCCATTCTCCGTTGCGCACCATTTCAAAGGCTTTAACCCCGAATTGGGCGGCCAGTATCCGGTCGTAAGCGACCGGTGTGCCACCGCGCTGGACGTGCCCTAAAACAGTTTCTCGAATATCCAACTCCAGACCGGCCGATTTCAATTCAGCCGACAAACGGGCCGCCGCGCCGAAAAGCCGGAAGTTCTCATACCCCACTTCATTGCCGGCAAAGCCCGACGCCGCGCCATCAACCGGTTTCGCCCCTTCGGAAATAACAATCACCGCAAAGTACTTGCCACGCTGGAAACGCTCTTCCAGACAATTCATAATAGATTTGATGCTGTATGGAATTTCGGGAATCAGGCACACTTCGGCGCCGCCGGCAATCGAAGCATTGAGGGCAATCCAACCGGCATCGCGCCCCATCACTTCCATAATCAGGATACGATTATGGCTCTCGGCGGTCGTAACCAATTTATCGAGCGCATCGGTAGCTATCTGCACAGCCGTATGGAAACCGAAAGTATAGTCGGTAGCCTCCAAATCGTTGTCAATAGTCTTCGGAACACCGATGACAGGCAGGCCTTTTTCGAATAATTTTTGAGAAATACGTTGCGAACCGTCGCCGCCGATATTCACCACGGCGTCAATCCCCATCAAGCGGCATTTACGAATCATTTCATCAGAGCGATCGACGGCTTCCCACGTACCGTCAACATTGCGGACAGGCCACGCAAAAGGACCTCCCTTATTTGTAGTCCCGATAATCGTACCCCCGCGCACATGAATACCCGACACGCTTTTAGGATCCAACACCCGAATATTTGTCGGCTCTTCCAGCAGACCGTTGAACGATTGAATACTTCCCAACACTTCCCACTCGCGCTCCTGATGCGCCCGTTTGACAAATCCCCGAATTACGGCGTTCAATCCGGGACAATCGCCGCCTCCAGTAGCTATTAAAACTCTCTTTTTCATCTATTCTTTTTTTTGTTTTATAATGAGATGACAAAGGTACAAAAAAGTTTAGAGGCACCGATTCGGTCGCCGGCTGCCGCCGGATTATTCCACGTCGTCGCTTTTTTCTATTGACATAATCCTTTTAATTTAAATATTTAATTGTTTCAATTTATCTTTTGAAGTTTTTAGTTATTCTGGAGAGTTCTCCTATTGACTTGAAAACCTCCGAAATTCGTTTCAGTATTTCTAAATACATAAAATGCCCTCACGCCCGCTATACTTGAATAATTCCATTGCATTCGATACTTGAACCTTCGCCGCGCAATATTCCATTCAATATCCCAATATTCAACATTCAATTAAAATGATTACCTTTGCGCGCAAAGTAACCAATTAAAATAAAAAGCGTATGAATCGACGTAAATTTTTAAGTTTTTCCGCACTGGCGGGAGCAGGTGCGGTAGTAGCGCCACAGACGGCTATGGCGGCGGTAAAAAGCCGGACGGCCGAAAGGAACGCAAACCAACCCATCGCAACCCGTATATTGGGTCGTACGGGGATGAAGATACCGATTTTAAGCATGGGCGTAATGCGTGCCGACAATCCGGCGGTCGTCCGGGCTGCGTACAACGCCGGTCTTACCCATTTCGATACGGCGCACGGGTATCAAAACGGGAAAAACGAGGAGATGCTGGGCGCTTTCTTTAAAGACAAAGACCGCAGTACGTTTACCTTGGCCACCAAAGGGAAGGCTAACCCCCGTTCGGACGATTTTGAACAGGATTATGAAGCGCTATTCAATACCAGCCTTCGCCGCCTGAAGATGGACTATGTAGATATTTTCTATTTCCATGCGGCCGACGATGTCGAAACACTAACGAATCCCCGTTTGCTGACGATGCTTAAAAAGTTTAAAGATGCAGGCAAAACCCTGCACATCGGCTTTTCGACGCATGCCCACAAACCGGCGCAAATCGACGCGGCCATATCTTCCGGCGTCTTCGATGTCTGCCTTATCAGTTATAATTTCAAACTGAATATTCTTCCCGAACTGAATGCCGCTATCCGTCGGGGCGTAGAGGCCGGGATGGGCTTTGTGGCGATGAAAACGATGGTCGGCGGAACGGAAGACGCCGAAGGCCACAAAAGAGTAAACGGCGCAGCGTGCCTGCGTTGGGTATGGCAGAATCCGGATATTACGACAGCCATCCCGGGATTTACCAGCTTTGATTTGCTGGACAACTGCCTGCAAGCCGCCCATTCGCCTCAAATAAGCCCGTCGGACGTCGAGTATTTGGCAAGCCTGCAAAACAAGGAAATGCTCTATTGCCAGCATTGCGGGAATTGTGTAAGCCAATGCACGCGGCATTTACCTATTCCGGCAATGATGCGCGCCTATATGTACAATTTCGGCTATAAGCACCCTTCCCTGTCGAAAGAAACGTTGCTGGAACTGGCGGTAACCGGTAACGAATGCACCGGCTGTATGGCATGTACGGTGAATTGCCCATCGGGCTTTAAGGTTGCGGAAAAAATAGCCGCCATAACGCCGATAGTAAATGTGCCCTCTTATTATTTGACATAAATGAAATACATTTTCCGTTACTCTTTATTGTTGCTGGTTCTGCTTTGCATAGCAGGGACGGCGCCGGCTCAAACGCCCCGGGAATTATACTCGGCGCTGCCGGCTGTTGATGGGTGGACGATTTCACCTGATATTGAAGTATTTACTCGCGATAACTTATATGAACGTATCAACGGCGCGGCGCCGCTGTTTTTTGAAAACAACTTTGAGGAAATGACCAGCATGGTCTATACGCAGCACAATGAATATATTACAATTCAGGCTTACCGCCATGCTACGCCGGAAGATGCATTCGGCATGTACGCATCTGAACGCTCGCCGGATATGACCTTTTATCCGGGTATTGGCGGGGAGGCGCAGGGAGATGAGTATGGTTTATTTTTCTTTGCAGGCAGCCTGTATGTCAAAATGTCGGCCAGCAGTGAGGGCGAGTCGGTTACCCGCGCTTTTAAGGAGATAGCCACCGGGCTGGCGGATGCTATTGATGCAGGCGCAAGCTACCCGCCATTATTCAAGGTATTTCCCGAAGAGGGTTTGATGAGGTATACTCAAGCCTATATTTCGCAAAATTATATCGGGCATGCGTTCTTAAAACCGGTATATGCGGCGCATTATACCCGGTACGGTATCTCTTTTCAGGCGTTTGTGATAGACGGTAAAGCGCCCGACGCCGCCCGGCAAATACTCCGAGACTATTTCCAATTTACCGGCCAGCCTGACAATTTTACTCCGGGCAATATTCTGGTCGAAGATCGCTATAATGGAAATATTCCGATGGTTTGGCAGGGCCGGTATATCGTTGGGGCGTTCAATGAGAATGCCCTTGATTTTCCGGAAGATATATATGGCTTTTTGAGCGCGTTCCGGCTTGAGGTAGCCTCTCCGAAGTAAAGCAGGATGGCCGGACGCGTTTGCCGGTAAAACGAACAGAACACCGGCCGGACGTCTAAAAGGGTTCTTGTTGAAATAAGCATTTCAGGCTTGCCTGAAATGTTTTATTTTATAGACAGACGTAGCATATTTAACGCCGTAGCGGCCGAACGGTCGATGTTGCGTAGCCGGTCGTTGGTAAATTGCCAGCGCTGCGATGTTATAGCTTGCGGTGTTGCAATGGCGATGCATACTGTTCCGACAGGTTTCTGTGCGGAGCCGCCGCAGGGTCCGGCCACGCCCGAAGTAGCCACGGCATAATCGGTTTTCAACAGACGCCTGACACCTTCCGCCATTTGTTCCGCCACTGGCAGGCTGACAGCGCCATGTACAAGAATATCGGAGGCGTATACTTGTAGGATATCGGTTTTCACTGCATTGTCGTAGGCCACTACGCCGCCTTTGAAGTAGTCCGAACTTCCGGCTACCGATGTCAGCAACGAAGCTATTCTGCCGCCGGTACACGATTCGGCTACGGCTACTGAGGCATTGCGTTGCCGCAACAGCTGTCCGACGATAGAAACCAGCGTATCATCGCCTTCTCCGTAAATAACGTTTCCAAGTATCGCGTGCAAATCGGATATGGCCTTTGCTACGAGCACCTCAGTGGTTGTGTCGGGGTTGTATACAGACAATCGCAGACGTACACCTGTCAACGGATTAGGCAAATAGGCCAGTCGGATGCACGACGGCAATGCGTGTTCCCAGTCTGCAATTTTTTCGGCCAGCAGCGATTCGGGCATGCCAAAGGTTGTAATTGTCCGATGGAAAATAGGTGGTAAGTGGAGCGATGTTTGCAGTCTCTGCACAACGTCTTTCATCATGGCCTGCATTTCGAACGGTACGCCGGGTAGTGATATAATAATTTTGCACCGGTAATCGAACCACATGCCGGGAGCCGTGCCTATTTGATTGAGCAGCGTTTTGCAATTAGCGGGTACGAGCGCTTGATCGCGGTTTTGTTTATTCATCGGCAGGCCGCGCTGTCCGGTAATCTGCCGGATAATCTCCAGCGACGGCTCATCAATGCGCCAACCTGTTGCATGCGTATATTCGGCTAGCGCCTCTTTCGTTATATCATCGTTAGTAGGGCCAAGACCGCCAGTAATGCACAGAATATCAGCACGATTACTGGCCTGTTCCAGCGCATCCATAATAGCTTTCCGCTCGTCGCCTACCGATTGCATTTCAACAATCCGTACGCCAATTGAATTCAATTGTTCGGCTATGTAAGCGGAATTGCTGTCCACTATTTGCCCTATCAAAATCTCATCCCCAACAGTAATAATTGATGCTTTCATTTAGTAGTGATAATTGATACTTTCATTTAGTTAAGAAGTTAAAAGAGTTAAAGGCATTCTCATAATCCTCAACCAAAATACACCTTATTATGTTATCCACTTTTCAGTATCCGTTTCAGTATCCGCTTTACGAAGCCCGGGCCATTGTAAATAAATCCGGTATATATTTGCACCAGCGATGCGCCGGCATTCAGCAGTTGCAGGGCGTCGTCCTCATTCATTACGCCGCCGCTGGCAATGATGGGTAGTTGGCGTTTGGTGAGTGTTGCGATATAATGCACCATATCAATCGTATTTGACAATAACGGTGCACCACTTAAGCCTCCGCTCGAAATGCGCGACAGGATGGCGGGCGATGTTCGTAATCCTTCACGTTTGGTCGTTGTATTGGCTACGACCAAACCGTCTATTCCGTATTCGAAAACCAGCGACAGCACCTCTTCAATTTGCACTGCCGATAAGTCGGGCGAGAGTTTTAGCAACACCGGCTTATACGTATCGTGGTATTTGCGCTGCTCGGTAATGGTTTCCACGATGCCGCGCAACTGTTCGCTATCCTGTAATCCACGCAGGTTCTCGACATTCGGACAACTGACGTTAATGACAAAATAATCGACGGAATCGTACAGTTTCACAAACGCACGCTCGTAGTCGGCAGCAGCGGCGGCATTGGACGTAGTGGAATTTTTACTGATATTACCACCCACAATTACCCGCCGCCGGCTGTGCCGTTTAAGATTCTTCGCCACCGCCGCCGCGCCTGCATTATTAATACCCATGTGATTGATAATAACCTTATCTTTAGGTAAGCGGAACACACGTGGTTTCGGATTTCCCGTCTGCGCCAGAGGTGTTACCGACCCGATTTCAATAAAGCCAAAGCCCATACAACTCAACTCATTGAGCACTTCGGCATTTTTATCAAAGCCGGCCGCCAGCCCGATAGGGTTTTTAAATTTTAAACCAAATACCTCGCACGCCAACGAAGGGTCATCATACGAGAGATTTCTCCGCATGATCCATTTCGATAGCGGAATATAGCGCAAAAGATGCAACAATTCAATCGTTAAGCGATGCGCCGTTTCCGGCGCTATCCAAAACAAAACCGGACGAAGTTGTGTGTACATAATAAGATTGAAAAACACAACAAATGTAGTTATTTTAATGTACAGTGCAAAATGTTTTTTAAGTGATGTACGTCGCGTGAGACCGATTGTTTCTTTACAATTTACTATCTTTGCAACTTTAAAAAATAAGTATAATCTGCAACTTTAAAGCGTACACACTATGTATAGAACACATACCTGCGGTGAATTGCGCCTGCAACACAAAGGACAACCAGTAACGCTGGCCGGATGGGTACAACGTATCCGCAACCTCGGCGGCATGACATTTATCGACCTGCGCGACCGCTATGGTATTACGCAATTGACCGTCAACGACGATTCACCCTCCGGTGTGAAGGAGACGGCAGCGATGCTGGGGCGTGAATTTGTCCTGCAAACTACCGGCACAGTACTCGAACGCAGCAACAAAAACCCGAAAATCACAACCGGCGACATCGAAATAGGGGTAACCGGCATTACCGTTTTGAATGTGGCCAACACGCCGCCGTTCACCATCGAAGATGAAAGCGATGGCGGCGAAGAACTGCGCGCCAGATACCGTTACCTCGACTTACGTCGTAACCCGTTGCAAAAAGCTATTCATTTACGCCACCGGATGGCGCAAGAAGTACGTAAATATTTAGATAGCCAACGGTTTTTAGAAATAGAAACGCCGTTTTTAATCAAATCGACACCCGAAGGCGCGCGTGATTTTGTAGTGCCGTCGCGGATGAACCCCGGCGAATTTTACGCCTTACCGCAAAGCCCGCAAACATTTAAACAATTGTTGATGGTGGCGGGATACGACCGCTATTTTCAAATCGTACGCTGCTTCCGCGACGAAGATTTACGCGCCGACAGGCAGCCGGAATTTACGCAAATCGACTGCGAAATGGCCTTCGTAGAACGCGAAGACATACTGCAAACATTCGAAGGACTCGCCCGGCATCTATTCAAGTCGGTGTTGGGGATTGAATGGGTGGCGGACTTTCCGCGCATAAGCTACGCCGACGCGATGAATAACTACGGCTCTGACAAGCCCGACATTCGTTTCGACATGCGTATCAATGACCTCACCGACGCCGTGAAAGGAAAAAATTTCATCCTCTTCGATAGCGCCGAATACATTGGCGGCATTTGCATAAAAGGCTGCGCCGACTATACGCGCAAGCAACTCGACGAACTGACCGAATGGGTCAAACGCCCGCAAATCGGCGCTAAAGGACTGGTGTATATCCGTTGGACAGCTGATGGAATAAAATCAAGCATCGACAAATTCTATACGACCGACGAGTTGTCTGTCATAGCCGCCAAATGCCGCGCGACACAAGGCGATTTGATTTTACTACTGTCGGGCGATAAAAAGAAAACGCTGGAAATGATAGGCTCACTACGTATCGAAATGGGCAACCGCTTAGGACTGCGCCCGAACAATGTTTATGCGCCGCTGTGGGTATACGACTTTCCGCTGTTAGAATGGGACGACGAAACACAGCGTTTTTACGCGATGCACCATCCGTTTACTTCGCCTAAACCGGAAGATCTACCAAAATTTTACTCCGCGAACCGCCACGATATAACACAAGTGAATGCCAATGCCTATGACTTTGTGCTGAACGGCGTTGAGATCGGCGGCGGCTCTATCCGCATCCATGATTCGGGCGTACAGCGGCGAATGTTTGAAGTACTTGGATTTAGCGAGGAGGAAGCGAATTATAAATTCGGTTTTATTATCAATGCATTTCGGTACGGCGCACCGCCGCACGGGGGCATTGCTTTTGGGTTCGACCGTTGGTGTGCCTTGTTCGGCGGACAGGAAACCATCCGCGACTATATAGCATTTCCAAAGAACAATACCGGCCGTGACGTCATGCTTGATGCTCCCTCGAAAATCGACGAGGAACAGATGAAAGAATTGTATTTAAAGAGTGTAAAGAGTGAAGCATAAGGCGTAAAGAATGCACACGGCTCACGTCGATGCAAATCGCAAAATTGATTCCTTATTATGTGGGCATTGTTTCCCGTTATTCTTTCCTTTTATTCGGGGAGTACGCGCTAAACGTATTATCCGTATAAAAGATAATTACCTTTTCCACATCTTTTTCCATAATCCTTCCTGAGAGCTGTGTGGCGGCTTCAGTCGGATAGGGTGGGAGAGGAATTGGCGCCTCTACCGGTTTTTCCTCCGTATTGAGAATAGGAGTTGGCGCCTCTACCGGCGGCGTCGCTATTGGTATATTAAACAAATCCGGCATGACTCGCTCCTTATACATTTTCCCTTTGCCGGTAATAAACCACTCAATATTGACTGCCGGAAATCGTTTAATAAATTTTTCCATGAAATCATATCCGGGTTTATTGCGTCCCGACAAAATATGCGATACACCGGAAGGTTGTACGCCTATCAGGTCGGCAAAACGGGTCGGCGAGAGTTGTTCTGCCGTTAAAAATTGGGTTAATCGCTCTGTCATATTTGTAAATTTTTAAAGATACAAATGTAAGCATAAATTTATTTACATTTGTAATACGCTCTTTATTTACATTTGTAACGTTATGCGCACATCCATTTCGTACAATGTATGATTATTACACTGAATAAGAAGACTTCTATTTTATTTAATGAAATAACCTGTTACAATCTATTCATTCTTTATATAGGCCTATTGAAAGTACAGGTTTATAACGGTTAACGATTATAAAAATGAAATTTTATCAATACATTACATACAGGAATGCTAACTTCGCTCAAAATACTAAAAACAGAACAATAAATAAAATACTAAAATAACTGGATATAAGTATATTATTTATAAAATTCAAACGAATTTACAAATGTCATATAAACTTTACGAAACATACTACATTACATTTGTAATACGTATAAATCATCCATATTATTTATTACATTTGTATATTTAATTTATTACATTTGTCATTCATTCGATTTCTGAACTTTCGAAAATGACACTATTATAAAATAGGAGTATATCCGAAGATACCCTGAAATGGGAACACGAAAAAACAGTCGGGAAAAAAAAAATTTCGATATGAAGCAATTTATTTTTGTAATTCAAAAAAATATTGTACTTTTGCAGCTAAATTTATTAGAGCTTAGTATAAACTAATTAAAATTAAAAAAATTATGACAAAAGCAGACATTGTAAATGAAATTGCTAAAAGTACTGGTATTGAAAAGGTAAACGTTCAAAAAACAGTAGAAACGTTTATGGAAGTAGTAAAAAATTCGTTGTCGAGCAACAAGAATGTATACTTGCGCGGCTTCGGAAGTTTTATTGTAAAAAAGCGTGCGAAGAAAACCGCGCGTAATATTTCCAAAAACACTACATTGGTGATCCCCGAACATAACATCCCGGCGTTCAAACCGGCGAAAGTGTTTAGCAATCGGGTGAAAACGAATGTAAAGGTAAAATAATTAAATGAACACACAGATTTATGCCGAGCGGAAAAAAAAGAAAAAGACATAAAATGTCTACGCATAAGCGCAAAAAACGTCTTCGTAAAAATCGCCATAAAAAGAAAAGATAACGTATAAGACGTATATGTGTGGTTACCAAAAACAACCC
This sequence comes from Prevotellaceae bacterium, assembly GCA_031278545.1. Classification (GTDB taxonomy): domain Bacteria; phylum Bacteroidota; class Bacteroidia; order Bacteroidales; family UBA932; genus JAIRKX01. The sequence goes on along the minus strand of JAITKF010000065.1, from coordinate 1,977 downwards.
GAAGAATTCGTTTCTCTCGGGTTGGTTTTTGTTATAATATGTCTATTGCGCATAAAATTTGTGCATTTATTATTGAATGGAAAGAGAGCTGATTATAGACGTTACGACGTCGGAAATAGCTATAGCATTACTGGAGGACAGACGGTTAGTTGAGCTCACAAAAGAAAATGTATCCAGTAATTACTCAGTGGGCGATATATATTTGGGTAAGGTAAAACGGATTTTGCCTGCCTTGAATGCCGCATTTATTGACGTAGGTAACGAGAAAGATGCATTCCTGCATTACTTCGATTTGGGGTTTCATTTTAATTTGTTGAACAGTTACGTAAAAAAGGCGCAGCAGAATCAGCGTCCGGTTGTAACCGCGCCGAAATCCGGAGACCAAATCCTGCCGAAAGGGGGTAAAATTACCGATGTACTTACGCAAGGACAAGCGATTTTAGTACAGATTGTCAAAGAATCTATCTCGACCAAAGGCCCACGCCTGACGGCCGAAATTTCAATTGCCGGCCGTAATTTGGTGCTGCTCCCGTTTTCCGATAAAGTATCCATCTCCCAAAAAATTGAACAACGTGAAGAACGTAAACGAATGGAGCGCTTGGTGCGCAGTATTATCCCGCAAGGTTTTGGCGTGATTGTACGCACGGTGGCCGAAGGAAAAAAGACCGCTACGCTGGCGCCGGAACTCAATGCATTAATTAAACGCTGGGAATCGTGCGCCGACAAAATCCGCTCCTCGCGTCCTCCGCAGTTACTGGTAAGCGAAATTAACCGAACCTCAGCTATTTTGCGCGATATGCTGAACGTTACCTATAATAATATATATGTAAACGACACCTCGCTGTATGAAGAGATAAAGGAATACGTCGGTTCGATTGCGCCGGAACAGGCAAAAATCGTGAAACTTTATACCGGTAAAGACCCTATATTCGAGCGCTTTAATATATCGAAACAAATTCGCGGTTCGTTTGGGAAATACGTATCGTTGCGGAATGGCGCATATATGATTATGGAGCAGACCGAGGCGCTACATGTAATAGATGTCAACAGCGGCCGTACGCGCGGCGTTAAAACACAGGAAGAGCAAGCGATAGAAGTCAATATGGTAGCGGCAACCGAAGTGGCGCGGCAGTTGCGTTTACGCGACATCGGCGGCATCATCGTCGTTGATTTTATTGATATGGATAAACAGGAGAACCGCAATAAACTGTTTACCCACATGCGCACATTGATGGAGAACGATCGCGCAAGGCATAATGTCTTGCCATTATCGAAATTCGGGTTGATGCAGATGACCCGTCAGCGTGTACGGCCGGCTACGCAAATCAATAATAACGAACAGTGTCCCGCCTGCCGGGGAACAGGGAAAATAATACCTTCCATCCTGTTCGATGAAATGCTGCAAAACCAGTTAGTTTACCTGACACAAGAAAAGAAAATCAAACACCTGACCTTGAAACTACATCCCTATATGGCGGTATACCTCAATAGCGGCATTATTTCGCGTCGCCGTCGGTGGGCATGGCAAAACGGCTGCCGCCTGCGAATAAAAGCCACGAACTCCTACGCCTTATTGGAGCATCAATGGTTTGATAAAAACGGAGATAAAATTATTATTTAGTCGTGCCGAAAAATTTTATTAATAATTAGGCTGATAACAGGACTTTAAGGAGAGACTAATTCAAAGGAATCCCCCGCACCCGCCCGCAACATTGCGGGCGGCTTGTTATTGTGTCGCAACAAAAGGATTTATGGCGCAACCGGCCTGACCAATTCGCCCGACACATTGCCCGACTTGAATTGTGCATGATAGAGCCTGTTATGGGTTTCTACCACTTCAAAGGCGCTCAGGGCAATTTCGTCTTCGTCGCCTCCGGACGAAGAAACGAAGAATGTGGCATTTGTTTTGACGCCTTTGGATGTGTCGCCGCGCCAGCCCAACAGATACCACCGGCTGGTGGCGGGGTGGTAAAATTC
>JAITKF010000042.1 GCA_031278545.1 Prevotellaceae bacterium | reverse complement strand
ATTCGTCATTCTGTGTTGTAGACGCTGCAGCAGTTTTAAAAAAAGTTGCTGCGGCGTTTTTTTAGTCAGGTATGGCCTGCGGGGGCAACTCCTGATTTCTGAAAAATACTTATCTTTGCCGCCCATCAACAATTCAACAACTCAACATGTCATCAGATTATACTTTAGGGCAGGTGCAGGGGAGGCGCAGAAGACGGAGGATTATCCGTCGTGTGCTTTGGGGCGTGGCGGCGCTAGCGGTATTTATGATCGCGGGTATCAGCGTGGCGCTTTATGTCGTGTTTACTCCCGCTCGCATTACGCCTATCGTACTGAAATACGCGAACGAATACCTGCACGCACAGGTGGCTTGCGAGTCGATAGAACTGACGTTTTACAGCACGTTTCCGAATTTTGGCATCCGCCTGTACAACGGAAGCCTGATTGCCGCCGCCGACAGCCTGCCGCATCAACCGCAGGATACGATGCTGTTGTTTCGCGACCTGACCGTGTCGTTCAACCCGCTGACGCTGTACCGGAAGAATCGGTTAGTCATCCACCGGGCGCGGATAGCCGATCCAGTCGTATATGTGTATGTAGACGAAGAGGGAAAGACTAACTGGGAAGCCCTGCTACCGTCGTCGGATACGCTGGAGCAGACAGACCCGAGCGGCGCGACGCTGACGGAGGTAGAAGTCAAAAGCATTCGCATTCGCAATGCTAATATCATTTATGATAACCGTCGGCAGGCGCTTTTTGTAGCGTTAGACAGCCTGCATCTGCACGTCAAAGGCTCGCCTACCGACGTAGCACTTACATTGGGCGTTAAGGCGGCGACAGTACTCTACGAAGATAAAACCTACTCCTCACGGCTGCCGCTCACGTTGTCGGCGCACGTGGTGAGCGATACGAACTACCAGCAGTTTCAAATAGACAAGACTGCGCTGTCGGTCGGCATTGTCGATTTTGATATCCACGGGACACTGCAGCGCGATACGGCCGGCCGGCGGACGAAAGTGGCGGTCGATTTCGGGCTTCATGCTTCGTCGCTATCCGATTTGCTGGCCGCTATCCCACCTCATATCTTAGATACAAAACGCCTGACGGCCTCCGGCGCGCTGGATTTTTCCGGCAAAATCGACGGTTATTTCGGGGAGGCGCAATGGCCGTTGTACACCGTATCGCTGCAATTGAAGGATGGCACGGTGGCCGGGCGACGGCATCCCGATAAGCCGTTTATCCGGCAGGCGGATATTGATTGCGAGGCGACGATCGACCCGATGAAAAAAACGCCCTCGTCGATTAACATCAAAACGCTGTACCTGCAAACACCGTCGGCCAACGTAGATGTATCGGGCACGTTCGGCGACCTATTCGATACTCCTTTTATTGACGCCCGGATACATGGCAACATTGATTTCGACCGGTTCTGGCAGCACATCCCATTCGAGAAAAAGTTCACGCTGGGAGGCTCGGTACTGGTAGATGTGGCCGGGCGATGTTACCTCAACGACCTGCTGGCGTCCGACTACGGCAAGGTGAATGCCACCGGCGAGATGGATATCCGTCAGGTGCTATTCGACTACCCGGAGGAAGGAATTCATTTATTTGCGCCGTCGGCAAAAGTCCGGTTAGGTAGCCATGTGGTCGACAGCATTCGCGGACACGAGATAGCCAGCCTATTTCGCGCCAATGTGGATATGGATAGCCTGCAACTGCAATGGCAACACAATAAAACACTTCATGCAGGCCACCTGCGTGCGACGTTCCGCACATCGGAGCCGGACGATTCCGTATCTATCGCAGGGATGGCCGCGTACGTCCGGCTGACGCACATGCAGCTGACGACCGACTCGATACGCGTACACGCATCGAAAATCACGACCATCGGACGGCTGTCGCCGCTGGCCGGACAGCCTACAACGCCGGAATGGAGCATCCGCCTGACGATGGACAGCCTGCGCGGACGAATGCCTGACTTTCTAGGACGGGTGCACAATACGACGCTGGCCGTCAAAATCCACCCACACGAAGCACGCGACCGGCAAACGGGCGACCGGCAAACAATAGCGGACTCCATACGCCGGCGACTGTTCCGCGATTCGCTCGAACGCGCCCACCGGAATACATCCGTCATCGCATTCCGACTATCGGACGGCGAAACGCGAGATTTCCTCGCCCAATGGGACGTATCGGGGTCGTTTACCGGAACGAATATCAGCCTGCGGACGCCTTATTTCCCGCTTCGTACGCGACTGAGCGAAACATCGGTTACATTCACCAGCGATAAACTGTCGATTACGGAAGTGCGGCTGCAAACCGGCGCATCCGACATCCGCTTAAACGGCAACATCGAAGGCCTCCGCCGCGCCCTGCTGCGCAATGGACAAATGACGGCCGATATGACCATCACCGCCGATTCGATCCATTGTAATGAAATTATCCGTGCACTGGCCGCCGGCTCCGATTATGCCGGAAAAAGCGCCACACACCGCGATTCCATTGCCCGATTGGTACTGGACGAATCGTCCGAACTTCTGTCCCAGGCAGACAGCCTGCCCGGACTGTTCGTCGTACCGCGAAACATCGACATGGCCTTTCATGCGCATCTGCGAAACGTTACCTACGGCCAATTCCGGCTTAACGAAGCCACCGGGAATATAATCATGCGCAACCAGTCGATACGCATTCCCGACTTGCAAGTGAAATCCGACATCGGCAACGTCGACCTCTCGATGGTCTACAAAGCGCCGACCACCAAAGGCGCTTATACGGGCATGGACATACACATGCAGCGCGTCCATGTACGGGAACTCATCCGGTCGATACCCATGCTCGACTCGCTGACGCCTATGCTGCACTCGCTCGAAGGTGAAGTAGAATGCAATATCACAGCCGTTACGGAACTGGATTCGCTCTCGAATGTCATCATTCCAGAAACAATCGCATCATGCTACATCAACGGAAAAAACATGATACTACTCGACGGGAAAACATTCTCATCCATCGCCCAAAAACTATATTTTAAAAATAAAAACCGGAATATGATTGACAGTATCGCTGTAGAACTCGTATTGGAAGACGAAAAAATCATGGTCTTCCCGTTCGTCGTATCAATCGACCGCTATCAGGCGGCTATCGGAGGCACGCAAAACCTCGACCTATCGTTCCAATACCATATCTCGATCCTGAAATGGCCGATACCGCTAATCAAACTCGGCCTCAACCTGTGGGGCACGCCCGACAAGATTCACTATGGCCTCGCGTCGCGCAAATACGCCGACCTGAAAACGCCGGTCAAAGAACAATCGCTCGAATCGACCGTCATCAACATGCGCCAACAACTGCACGCCAGCCTGCGCAAAAGCATTGACGACATTCTCAACGAAGCGCCCGCAGTCCGCCGCCCGCTCATAGTCATAAACGACAGCAACCACAAAGCCCTCTTCGTTGTGGATACAACAACTACTATGGAGAATTGAATATTGACTATTGCTCGCGGGGATGTTCCCTACACTGTGATTGTTCTGCACAGGCGTAATTGGTTTTCGCTTTTTTATTCATTCGCTCACTTGCCTCAAAATACAGGTACGCTCATTTATTATTTAGTTTCTTTCGTCTAAAATTTAAATTCCGACGTCGGAAATAATATTTTTGAATAGAGAATTAGATAAAAAAGTTCAGATACCCACGCACAGGAAAAGAAAAAGTGTCGCACGCCGGTGTAGATTGACGCCCAAAAGAGGACAAAGACAGGCAAAAAACGCCCTGCATCGAAATTAACAGCCCCCTGTTCGCTTTTTCATGACACGGCGATGTTCATTGCTCGGGGGATCACGATTGCATTGCTTCGGACAAAGGGTGATGGCTATTCGCTCGTGCCATATGTCATTACGGAAGAAAGCGAGGTACGTTAATTTGGAGCGGCGCTGTCGCCTCGCAGGGGTGGGATGTGCATAACCGTAGGCGCGCCTCACACTTTAATTAAAAAAAAATCGTACCTTTGCACCGTTTATGAAACAGGCATTATTCATCATCGTATTATTTTTCACATTCACCGGTTTGCAGGCGCAAGAGATGCTGGTAGGGTTGTATGTCAATCCACAGGTGAAGCCGCAACCGGCGCGGACAACTGCGCGAGGTTTTCAGGGCGTGCCAAGCGCTCCCCTGACATTGCCGCTGGTTGATGATTTTGCAGAGAAAATACCCTGGCCGAATACGAATATCTGGGAAAGTCGGGGCGTATTTATCAATACGAACTACGGAATTAATCCGCCGACCATCGGGGTGGCAACGTTCGACGCGCAAGGCGACGACGGACATATTTACCCGCACATTGGGTCGTCGACCGACATGGCCGACATACTCGCCTCCTATCCTGTCCGTCTGTATGGCGAGGCGAGTGTCGTGTTAAGTTTCTTCTACCAGCCCGGCGGACGGGGCGATATGCCGGAATATAACGATGTATTGCAGCTTGAGTTTTGGGACGACGACCGCTGGACGACCGTATGGACGGCGTCGGTCAATGAAGGAGATTCGACGTTGACCGAAACCGATTATTTGTCGGACACCCAACGGGAATACCGGGGACGGCACGATACCCTGTTCCGCTACGTCGCGTTGCCTGTCAACGACGGGCGTTACCTGATAGACAATTTCCGATTCCGGTTTGTGAATATGGCAAGCATGGCCGCAAGCCCCGTGCCCGGACGCGAAAGCAACTGCGACCACTGGCACCTCGATTTTGTCTATCTCAACCGCAACCGCTCGCTGGCCGATACCCTCTTGCCCGATGTGGCAATTAACGAACCCCAACCGCCGATGACTATCGGATACACCTCCATCCCTGCGCGGCATTTACGCACGTCCGAAGCGCGGCAACAACTCTTCGGCAATCCGATGCACTTTTCGTTATCCTACCGCAATTTGGGATGGGGATTGCGCAATGTAACCCGTCGTTTTACCATTATGCCGCTGAGGGGAAGTTACGCATGGCCACAAGAACATTCGGGCGGTACTGAAAATATTTCCAACGGACAATCCTTTGTCCGCGACTACGATTTTCCTCCCTATGAATTTGATGCTATCGACCCCGCTGCCGATTCGGTAGCCTTCCGAATACAAAGTTACCTGGTTAACGATAACGACCCGTCGCTCTTCCGCACGGCCTTGCGGCATAATGATACGACCGAATACATTCAGGCATTTTATAATTACTATAGTTACGACGACGGCACGGCCGAAAACGGCTATGGCCTGACCGGCATGGGATCAACGAGTGGCAAGGTGGCCGTCCGCTTTACCTCCTTCGAGACCGACAGCCTGCGGGCTATCGGCGTTTATTTTAATTTAGCCCGCGACAGCGCCAACGTCAAACCGTTCCGGATGGTCGTATGGGACGATAACAACGGTGAACCGGGCGTCGAATTGTATAACCAGCGCGTGGCAACGCCCGCCTTCAGCAACGAACGGAACCGGTTTATTACCTACAAACTGCCGGAAGCCATTGAAATCAAACGGGGACAAACGTTCTACATCGGCTGGATTCAGCAGTCCGAAACCTATATGAATGTAGGCTATGACGTGAACCGACCTGCACAGGGAGCGACGATGTATAATATCGGCAACATCTGGCAACCCTCCATATACGAAGGAACGTTGATGATACGACCAGTATTTGGCGGCGCGGCAGCCCTCGACGATGCCATCCCGCTGCCGCAACCCACGCCGGCACCGGCATTCCCCGAAATCGAATGGACGGTATTCCCCAACCCCGCCGTCGACGCCATTCACATCCGCCGCCACATCAACGGCGAACAGACTGTTCCCGCCGCCTGCCGGATTGATGTATACGACATCAGCAAGCAATTGATGCAATCGACTGCTACCACCAATGGAAGCATCACTATCGACCGGCTACCGAATGGAATGTATATTCTCTGTATCTTTGAAAATAACCGCTTGGCCGCTACACGCCAAATACTCAAATTAAGTTTGTAAAAATATGCCCGACAAAATAGTTATCATTCCTATGTACAACGAGCGGGAGAATGCCGAGAACGTGATCCGCAAAGTGTTTTCATTGCCCGGCGACTTCCACATACTCGTTATCGAAGACCATTCGCCCGACGGTACGGCCAACATCGTGAAACGCCTGCAAACCGAATTTCCCAATACCTTACACCTCATCGAACGGAATGGCAAATTAGGGCTGGGAACAGCCTATATCGCCGGATTCCACTGGGCCTTGCAACACGGCTATGAATATATCTTTGAAATGGACGCCGACTTCTCGCATAACCCCGACGACCTGCTGCACCTCTATAAAGCCTGCGCCGACGGAGCCGATGTCGCCGTCGGATCGCGCTATTCGTGCGGCATCAGCGTCGTCAACTGGCCGCTCAGCCGCGTGCTGATTTCCTACTTCGCCTCGAAGTACGTGCGGTTCATTACCCGCATGAAAATTCAGGACACCACCGCCGGCTTCGTATGTTACCGCCGGTGTGTCCTGCAAACCATTCGCCTCGACGCTATCCGCATGAAAGGATACGGATTTCAAGTGGAAATGAAATACAATGCCTGCAAATTAGGATTCCGTGTCGTAGAAGTACCGATTATTTTCATCGACCGGAAGGCGGGCGCATCAAAAATGAGTGGCGGCATCTTCGGCGAAGCGTTTACCGGCGTGCTGAAATTACGTTTCCAAAAAATCAAACCACAACCGACCGCCGCCGAATAATCGTCCCGATGAACGACACCTATTACATACATAATGCACGTATACTCAACGAAGGGCTATCCATACAGGGTGGCCTTTTTATTGCCGACGGCCTGATACAGGACGTTTACCCGACGGCGCCGCCGCCGCCCCTTCTCCCCGCCGGCTGCACCATTATTGATGCGACGGGAAAATGGGTGCTACCCGGCGTGATAGACACGCATGTTCACTTCCGTGAACCCGGCGCCATGCATAAGGCCGACATCGCTTCGGAAACAGGCGCCGCCGCCGCCGGTGGCGTAACCTCCTTCATTGACATGCCCAACACCTCGCCGCCCGCCACTACAATCGAGGTGGTTGAAGAAAAATACCACCGCGCCGCCGCGGCCTCGCTCCTTAATTATTCCTTTTATCTGGGCGCCGCGCACGACAATCTTTCCGAAATCAGGCGAATGGATACACGACGAATCGCCGCCGTAAAACTCTTTTTAGGCTCATCGACCGGCCCCCTGCTGCTGAATGACGACTATGCCCTCTCGGCGCTCTTTGCCGAATCGCCTGCCCTGATTGCCGCGCATTGCGAGGACGAGGATATATTACAACGCAACATGGCTATCTTCCGGGCGCAGTATGGCAACGCCCTGACCTCCGCCCATCACCCGCTCATTCGTTCCGAAGAGGCCTGCCTGCGAAGCACGGAACGCGCCATGAGGCTGGCCGCAAAATACGGCGCACGATTACATGTACTGCATATCACTACGGCGCGTGAGGCCGCGCTGTTTACCGGTAGCGGCGCAATAACGGCCGAAGCCTGCATTCCCCACCTCTGGTTCTACGACGAAGCCTATGACCGCTTGCAGCATCTTGTAAAATGCAACCCCGCCGTCAAAACCCGCGCCGACCGCGACGCCCTGCGCAAAGCCGTAGCCGAAGGGCGCCTCTCCACCATCGCCACCGACCATGCACCGCATACGCGCAACGAAAAACAGCAACCTTATCTCACAGCCCCATCGGGAACGCCGTCGATACAATATGCCCTACCCTTGATGCTCGAACTGTGCCGAAGCCGGCTATTTACTCCCGAAACAGTCGTAGAACGGATGTGTCATGCTCCCGCACAGTTGTTTAAAATAGACCGGCGTGGATTCCTCCGCGCAGGCTACCATGCCGACATAACCCTCGTCGACCCGGACTGCCCGCAGACCATCACTCACGCCGACGTCCGCTCCAAATGCGGATGGACACCCTACGACGGCGTAACAGTCAACGTTACCGTAACCCATACATTCGTCAACGGAAAACTGGTTTTTGAATACGGTCGGATAAAAAACGATGCTAAAGGAACACCGCTGGCGTTTTGCACTTAAGAGTCACCGGAAACAGAGGCTTGAAAATAATGTACCCCTCCTACTGCTCTTCGGGTAGTGGATTGGACGATTAAGAATATTTTCCTAACTTTACAGCCACATTCATTTTTTACTATACAGAACAGAAACTTACTTTCTTTCGACCTTGGAAAAGGCAATGACTACGTCTATCACGGGTCTACCTCTTTTTACGGCCTGCACACCGGCGACGAATTGCAACTCTCTCCCGCACAGCAAAATGAGTTTGGCATGACAAGAGCCGGCGACCTGTTCCCCGAATATTACATACTCGAAATCCAACGTTTTGATGACATCGCCAAAGACACGCTCGACGAATGGATATATTATCTGAAGAACAACAAGATTGAAGATGACTTCAAAGCGAAAGGGTTATCACAAGCACGGGAGTTATTAGATTACGA
>JAITKF010000003.1 GCA_031278545.1 Prevotellaceae bacterium | reverse complement strand
GTTTGTTCAAATTGATTAACTTGTTGGTTTTGTCGACGATTTTCCCTTTTTTCACCGATATTCTTGTTTCGCCGACGTAGTCCAATTTTGCGGAAGCCTGCGTTATTAAAACCCCGTTTTTAATCATTCCGCTATTGATTTTTGTATGCGAATGCCCTCCAAGAATGACATCGACTTCGGGATATTTTTCCGCAATATTCACATCGCGTTCTACTCCAATGTGCGACAATAGAATAAACACATTGTTGCTTCTCAAAAAAGAATATTCGCCGACGGTTTTTACCGGCGAGACGAATTTCAAACCTGTCACATTGTTGGGATGCGTCGAAGGGATTCCGCCCGAACCAACTTCAAGCAAACCTAACACCGCCATTGTCAGACCGTTGAAGTTGAATATTTTGTAAGGCTCGACAGGTCGAAGCTCCGCGTTTTCTTCATATTTAATATTTGCGGATATAAACTGAAACTCAGCCTGTTCGATTCGTTTGTTCAACACTTTCTGACCGTAATCAAATTCATGGTTGCCGATGGAACTCAGGCAGTAACCCGTTTTATTCATTATATCGACAATAGGATAACCTTTTTCGGGATATTGGTCAACCAGAGGATTTCCCGAAAACAAATCCCCGTCGCTAAATAGAAAAGTGTAAGGATTTTCGGCTTTTAACTTTTTGTAATATGCCGACAATTTTGGGAAATTGTCAATGTTTCCATGCATATCGTTGGTACATAAGATGATTATCTCCGCATCCTTGTCGCATCCCGCAAAAAACAGTGCGAGAATGAATATCTTTATAAATCTGAGTTTTAACATAATAAATTGTATTAACTATTTTCCGATTTTTTTTATAAACAATTGACTTCCTTCCTGTAAAGCGCCGTCGATTTCGGTTTGATTTCCATATTTGTCCAAAATATCGTACTGCGATATTTCGCGTAAAATTCTTTTATCTAAACTTAAAACGGCGTCTTTCACTTTCGCCCCTTCAAACAATATGAGTTCCTTATCGTTAACAAACACTTTCATACAGAAATGCCATTGCAAAATTGCTGCAAAATTAATGAATCTTATCCATTTTTCTAATAGAAAATTTTCCGGCTAAATCTTTTTTTGAGGCGCTATGAAAGATAATTCTTCTGTCCTCCGATTATGGAGAACGCGTAAAAATCTGTGCTTGCGAAAAAACATTTTTGGAGTTCCCTAAAGACTTTTTGGCATGCCAAAAATAATTGTTTAATTATCCTGAGATATAAATAAATTACTATTTTTTTTCATAGCGCCACAAAAAAAGATTTAGCCAATTTTCCATAATTTTCTGCATTATTAAGTATTTTATCTTACTTTTGTCGCAGTTTTAAACTAAATTTTTTTAATTATATTTGAATGAAAAGAGCATCTATTTTGACAAGTTTGATTATCGCAGCCTGTATGGCGTGCGGTATAGCGAGTTGCTACAGTAGCGATATATCGTTGCTGGAAGCAGGATTTAAGAACCCGCCGGCAAGCGCCCGGTCGGGAGTTTACTGGTACTTTATGGACGGGAACTTTTCGAAAGAAGCCGTCACTAAAGATTTGGAAGCAATGAAAGAAGCCGGTCTCGGACATGTGCTGTTTCTGGAAGTTAATGTCGGCATTCCCCGCGGAAAGGTCGATTTCCTCAGCGAGGAATGGCAGAATTTGTTTGCTTTCATGGTGCATGAGTGCGAACGGCTCGAAATCGGGATTACGCTGGGCATTGGTCCGGGATGGACGGGCAGCGGCGGTCCATGGGTGAAAGGCGAAGAGTCGATGCAACACCTCGTTTATTCGTCGGTGGACGTGTCGGGCGCAGGACAACAGACAATTACCCTGCCAAAACCTGCCCCGAAAGAGCCATTCTTCGGAATTGCTCTCGAAGTACTGAAACAGTGGGACGATTTCTATCAGGACGTTGCTGTACTCGCATTTCCTGCCGGCGCAACGCTTTTCGATACGGCTTGTGTCGTGGACGGAGATTATCTCAAGATGATGGAAGTCGAAGAACGGGCATTGTATTATCGTAAACCGTACAGTTCGCTCTCGTTCGGCGTGAAGGAATACCTGAGTACATACGATTCTTATTCCGCCCATCCCGACGATAAGCCAGTGGCGAAAGAACGCGTCATCGACCTGACGACGCAATTACAACCCGACGGTTCGTTGACTTGGGATGTCCCGAAAGGTCGATGGACAGTCATGCGTTTTGGAAGTCGCAACAACGGCAACGCAACCCGTCCGGCGCCGATTCCGGGTCTGGGACTCGAAGCCGACAAACTCGACACTGTAGCCTTGAACCGTCATCTCGAACATTTCACCGAAAAACTCTTTCGCCGCGTCGGCTTCACAAAAGCAAACCCACGCGGAGGATTGCAGATGTTACATATCGACAGTTGGGAAATGGGCTCGCAAAACTGGACGCCCCGATTCCGCGAAGAATTTATGCGCCGACGTGGATACGACCCGCAACCATTCTATCCCGCGTATGCCGGCGTGATGGTACAGAGCCGCGAAGCCAGCGAGCGTTTTCTTTGGGATCTCCGGCAGACGGTGCAGGAACTGGTTGTCGAAAATCATGTCGGGCATGTTAAACATTACGCCCATCGTTACGGTATGGATTTGTCCATCGAGCCGTATGACATGACGCCGACTTCCGACCTCGAACTCGCCGTAGCCGCCGACGTCCCGATGTGCGAATTTTGGAGCCTTAATTTCGGATTCAATACGTCGTTCAGCGCCGGCGAAGGCGCGTCGGCGGCGCATTTGCTGGGACAGCCCGTCGTACCTGCCGAATCGTTCACCGCCTATCTGGAAGCATGGCGGCAACATCCCGCGTCGATGAAAAACGAAGGCGAATGGGCTTGGGCTTCCGGAATCAATCGTTTTATGTATCACACCTTTGCGCATCAGGCGTTACCCGACAGCTTGCGACCGGGTATGACGATGGGCCCGTATGGAGTACACTGGGACCGCAACCAGACGTGGTGGTATTTGTCGCGTGCGTACCACGATTATGTAGCGCGCAGTCAATTCATGCTGCAACAAGGACGCACTGTTGCCGACATTCTCTACCTCACGCCCGAAGGCGCGCCGCACGTGTTCCGTACTCCTGAATCGGCGATCGAAGGCGATGATCCTATGATGCCCGACCGCAAAGGATACAATTTCGACGCCTGTCCGCCGAACTTGCTCTATAAAGCAAAAGTGGAAAACGGTTGCGTAGTGTTTCCGGGCGGAGCTTCATACCGTCTGTTGGCGCTTCCGTATTTTGAAACAATGACGCCCGCGCTGTTGAAGAAAATCAAAGAACTTGTCGACGAAGGCGCTACTATTACAGGACTTCCCCCGAAAAAGTCGCCAAGTCTGTCGAACTATCCGGACTGCGACAGCGAAGTGCAGACGCTTGCACGCGAACTCTGGGGCGATGTCAATCCTCCGGCGACGCTTACTATGCGCACGTTCGGAAAAGGAAGAATATTTTGGGGCGACGAACTCCGTACCGACGCCGACCGGCTGTATCCGAAATATGACCTTACGGCAAAGATTCTTTCGGATTCCGTACCGCCGGATTTCATTTCGCCCGGACAAATCCGCTACACGCATCGCACTTGTAAGGATGTGGATATCTATTTCGTATCCAACCGTACAGACAAGGTTACAGACGCCGTCTGCAAATTCCGCGTTACGGGGAAACAGCCCGAACTCTGGCATCCCGTTACCGGAAAAATCTGTGCATTGCCCGAATATACGGTCGAAAAAGATATGACAAGCATCCCGCTGAAATTCGACGTACACGAAGGGTATTTCATCGTGTTCCGCGAAAAAGCCCGCAAACTGTCGAACACAGTAAATTTTCCGGCAACGAAACATCTGGCTACTTTAGAAGCGCCTTGGACGGTGTCGTTTGATCCGAAATGGGGAGGTCCCGAATCGACGGTTTTCGACAAATTACATGATTGGACTACCGATTCGGACCCTGGCGTAAAATATTATTCGGGAACGGCGTTATACCGCCAATCGTTCGACATGCCCGATTACGAAAAGGGCGGCAAGTTGTATCTCGATTTGGGGAAAGTGAAGAACATAGCGCGCGTTCGCCTGAACGGTAAAAACCTCGGCGTGGCATGGACAGCGCCTTGGCGTGTTGATATCTCCGACGCTGTGAAAGCAAAAGATAATGCGCTCGAAATCGAAGTGGTGAATCTCTGGCCTAATCGTCTGACAGGCGACGAACAATTGCCATACGATGGTCCGGAACATAATCGCTGGCCAGAATGGCTGCTCGAAGGGAAACCGCGTACAAGCGGACGGTATACCTTTACTTCGTTTCGTCACTATAATAAAGATTCCCAACTGTTAGAATCGGGACTTATGGGACCGGTCGAATTGAGAATCGAAAATCAGGAGGATGCGAAATAAACTTTAGCTTACAGACTGAGCAAATCACATATATATGCAAAGGCCTCCTCGTAAGTCTCGCAGTACCAACAGATCACTGCGAGGCTTACAGGCCTTCCATATAACCTTACAAACGACGTAAACCGATCATACCTTCTTTCAATTGTCCATAGGACATTCACAGTGATATAAGCCGTAAATGGCTATTCCTTATCCAGAACTCAGGTACGTAGTCAAATGTACTATTAATGTCGATTCTAATGAGCTTCCAGCCAGTTAGTCCCTGTTCCACATTCGACAGTCAGCGGCACGCTCAGATGCACAGCATTTTGCATTTCGTCGACCACTATTTGTTTCACGACTTCGATTTCGGGTTTGTAGACATCGAACACAAGTTCGTCGTGTACCTGAAGAATCATCGCTGTTTTCAGTTTTTTCTCTTTGAATATTTTATTTATTCTTATCATTGCCAATTTAATGATATCGGCGGCAGTACCCTGAATAGGGGCATTGATAGCATTTCGTTCCGCCATTCCCCGCATCATCGAATTTCCGGAATTTATGTCGCGTAGATATCGTCTTCGACCGAAGACAGTTTCCACATAGCCGTTTTTTTGTGCTTCGCGAATCGTCGTTTCCATATAATCCTTTACTTTCGGATAGGAAGCGAAATATCCGTCGATCAGTTGTTTTGCTTCGGTGCGCGATATATTCAACCGTTGCGACAGACCGAATGACGATATACCGTAGATTATCCCGAAATTTGCGGTTTTAGCTTTTGAACGTTGTTCCTTTGTCACCTGCGAAATCTCGATGTGGTAGATTTTTGACGCCGTAGCAGCGTGGATATCTTCGTTCTGTCTGAACGCCTCGACCATTCCCGAGTCCTGACTGAGATGCGCCATCAGCCGCAACTCTATCTGCGAATAATCTGCCGAAAGCAGAGTATGTTCATCGCTGGATGGAATAAACGCTTTCCGTATTTCGCGTCCTTTTGCGTCGCGGATAGGGATGTTTTGCAAGTTGGGATTATTGGAACTCAATCGTCCCGTTGTAGTTACCGCCTGATTGAACGAAGTATGAATCTTTCCTGTCCGGCGGTTTATCAGCGATGGAAGCGATTCGATATATGCCGACAGCAGCCGTTTCAGCCCCCTGTATTCGAGAATTTTGTCGATAATAGGATGTCTATCCCTTAACGACATCAGTGTTTCCTCGTCGGTAGAATACTGTTTTGTTTTGGTTTTTTTTGCGTTATGTCCTGCGATTTTCAGTTTCTCGAAAAGCACGATACCGAGTTGTTTGGGCGAAGAAATATTCAATTCGGGTTCGTTGGCAAGATTTCGGATTTCGATCTCTAATGCGTATAATTCTTTGGTGTATATCGTATTCAATTCATTCAAGCTGAGAATGTCCACGCAAACTCCGGCAGTTTCGATATCCGCAAGCACGCCGATAAGTGGCGCTTCGATTTCGGTATATAGCTTTTGCATGTTTTCTTTTTCGAGGAGGCCGAACATTTTTAGCCTGAGTTGCAAAGATATATCAGCGTCTTCGGCGGCGTATTCGCCTATTTTTTCGACAGGGACGACGTCCATAGTTCGCTGATTAGCGCCACGTTTCCCGATTAATGATTCTATCGGAACAGGGCTGTAGTCGAGATATACTTCCGAGAGGTGATCCATATTATGGCGTGCATCGGGGTTCAGCAGATAATGAATCAACATCGAATCGTACAAGTCGCCGTTCACTTCTATGCCGTAATTTTTCAGTATCTCTATATCGAATTTAAGGTTCTGACCCGATTTTGCGATATTGCCGTTTTCAAAAACGGGCTTGAATTTCTCAACCAAAGCTCTGGTTTTTTCGGGATTATTCGGATACGCGGGGACATACCATGCTTCGTGAGGTTTGAGTGCAAACGACATTCCAACAAGACGGCAACAGAATGGGTCGAGCCCTGTAGTTTCAGTATCGAAACAAAATTCCGTCGCCGATTCCAGACGCGAAATCAACGAAGCGACGTCTTCATCGGTCGTCAATATATTATAGGTATGCTCGACGTCTTCGCATGTTTTGTGAATATGTTGTACGTCCTGCTGTTCGTTGCCGACAACATCGTCGCCAAAAAGCGAGAGTTGCCCGAATGCTTCCTGTGTTCTGACTTCCTGCGAAACGGAGCTACGGCTCAATTCCCTGATCATCGAAAAAAATTCGTATTCGGTGAACAGTTCTCTCAGTCGTTCGGAGTCAACGTCTTTCCATTCCAGCACATCGTCTCTCCATTCGTAGGGGATGTCGGTTACAATGGTCACTAACTCGCGAGACAGGCGCACTTGTTGTTCGTTATTTTCGAGCGATTCTTTTTGTTTGCCTTTCAATTCGTCGAGATGGCAGTATACTTCGTCTACGCTTCCGTATTCGCCAATAAGTTTCATGGCGGTTTTTTCGCCTATTCCCGGCGCTCCGGGTACGTTGTCGACAGAGTCGCCCCACAAGGCGAGAATATCGATGACCTGTTCGGGACGCTGTATACCGTATTGTTCGCAAATAGCCTCGCGACCAAGTATTTCAACCTCGTTGCCCGAACGTTTCGGTTTATAGATGTAAATATTGTCGGAAACCAACTGACCGTAATCTTTATCGGGAGTTACCATGAACACCGTATAGCCTTCTTTTTCGGCGCGTTTCGCAATAGTCCCGATTACGTCGTCGGCCTCGTAATCGGCAATTTCTACGATTGCGATATTGTAGGCTTTTATAATTTCTTTGATGACAGGGACGGCGGTAATTATCGATTCCGGCGTTTCGAGCCGCGTAGCTTTATAGTCGGTGTATAACCTGCCCCGGAACGAACCTCCAGGCGGGTCGAAAACTACCGCAATATGAGATGGTTGTTCTTTTTTCAGAACTTCCTGCAAACTCTTCGTAAAACCAAATATCGCCGAGGTGTCGAACCCTTTAGAAGTAGTTATCGGTCTGTGTATAAAAGCATAATGCGCTCTGAAAATTAACGAGTATGCGTCAAGCAAAAATAGTTTCTTCATCCTGATTCTAATTTATTACAGTTCCATATTTTATCATACTATTTGTTGGAATATATCCGGCACAAATGTAGAACTTTTTATTTAAATAGAGAATTGAAAGTCTTAGTTTTTTAACTCTCATAACTCTCTAAGCGCTTTCAGCAACGCATTGTTTTCGTCCGGCGTTCCGATTGTTATTCTGATACAGTTTTTTATTACAGAGTGTCGGTTTCGCGTGACGATTTTCATATCAATTAGTTTCGAGTAGA
>JAITKF010000111.1 GCA_031278545.1 Prevotellaceae bacterium | reverse complement strand
CGTCCCCCGATTTTCACTCTTCAACTCGCTGTTTTCACGTCTATTAAGGCATCCTAAACAAGCCCATTTGCCCCTCGATTCTTCCCCCTATTCGTTTTTTGGGAGGAAGGGTACTCTTCATTTATTCCTGTTATCAGCGAGTTGCAGCGGTCTTTGATTAAACAAGAAATTTAATCAAAAAACCGACGACCCTTAATAAGAAAAATTAAAGTTACAAAAATAACATTATAATACAATGAAGAAACTAATTTTACTATCCGTTTTAGCGCTGTCCGTATCGACTGTTTGGGGACAGGGCGTCGTACAGGTATCGAACCTGCGCATCACCACAGGCGCTACGCCTACCCTGACCTTTGAGGTCGGTTGGCCGACCGCACCTACCCCGCCTACCCACCGCGATACGGTATGGCTCTTTGCCGACTACCGCATCGTGAACACCGACGGCACGACCGGCGCATGGACATCGGCCTCGATTACAGGCGCTACGGCCACCGCCGGCACGCTGTCGTATCCTGTGACGCTGCCCGGACGCGGCTTCTACTTGGCCGGTAACCCTTTGGGAGCGTTCAACGCCACCGTTACCGTCACCTTAGCCGCCCCCGCCAATACCAAATTCAATGCCTGCGCCTATGCCTCCGACTATCCTCCCAACGCGACCCTGCAGTCCGGCGGCTATATCCTGCGCGGCACGCCCCATTTATTATAAACGACTATTGTTGAATCCTCGCACGCGTTCGGCGTGGGCACGTGTATCACTTCTATTACCGACGCCACCGGTTGCCTTGGCTTTGTGGTCAATTCCTCGGTGGTTACGGGCGCTATTCCATCAACCGGCGAGACGGTCTGCGAGGGCGGCGCTCCGGCGACTATTGTCGGCATCATACCCTATGGCGGCGGCGACGGCCAGCTTTCTTATTCGTGGTGGAAAGACGGCGGATTGATCCCCGGCGCTACGGGCGCCAACTATACGCCGCCGGCTACTCTCACGTATGGTGTACATACCTACACTCGCAGGGTCAATGACCAAACGTGTAACCTCACGCCGCTGGCGTCGGAAGGTAGCCGGGTGTTGACCGTTATCCTCGACCCAACCGTAACTGTAATAGCTGAGGAGAGCCTCTGTTCGGGCGCTACTCCGGCGGCCATGACCGCCACCGCCACCGCCAGCTGCGGCACGGGCACGGTGAGCTACCAGTGGTACAGCGGCGCCTCCTCAGCGGCGGCGACCGAGATCATCTCCGGCGCCACCGTCTCCACCTACGCCCCCTCTTCGCTGACCACCACGACGTACTACAGCGTCGTAGCTTCTTTCACTGGTCCGGGCGCATGGACAAGCAGCGGCGGCTGCCCTTCAGGGTGGCGCTTGCCGACTATAGCTGAACTGGGTTGTTTATATGTCAACTCGGCGGGCCTACCGGGGAGTATGTGGGCGGCCTATAGAATGTACTGGTCTTCGACGGATGCGGGTAATGAAATTGCAGAGGGTAGAGCTGTAGCAGCCTGGAAGTCTTGTTATACCAGCGTCTTCGGTTGTACTAGTAGTTGGGCTAGATGTCCTGGATGGAATATTCCTGTAGGAAATTGTTATGATGTTCCTAAAACAGAAACATCAAACTTTTATGTTTGCTGCGTAAGGTAACTAATGCACAATTGCTCATGGGGGCGTCAATACCCTGCGGGGCATCGGGCGGAGGCTATTTGTTCTATGGCTATTGTTGTCCTATGGGCGATGGAACAATAAAGAATGGCTCATGAACGCTGTGATTTCATTGGTTGCACTCTTTTCTCCTTTTCCCCGTCAGCTAAAGCAGACGATTAATAAAGAGCAATCTTGGCGGAGTTGGAGAAATTGCCGGATTAACGGGATGAATTATTAATAGAGTATCGTATATACCAGATTCAGTTTTACCGGCGCGGCGCTTCCTGCGCCGAGTAGTTCGCCATACGAATAGGAAAGATTATCCAATAATGTATAGGTATAACCGTAGGAGTCGGATACAGTAGTGGTAGGGAATAGGTAGAATTGCACGGGCGAGGTTATGCCGCCGGCCTGTTCTTCTGTGATGAGTTGTTGCAGGTATTGTGCAATATTGAATGTGTAACACTGTAGCGACCGGTTGAGCGCGCCGCCGAAGGTCTCATTAGTATTGACGTCGCTGATTATCGAGTAGGTCAGTTGGCCATCGGTCGTATCGCTTGAGCAGAGGGTTAATGTCGCCGGGAAATTCGACAGGTACTGTGTGGCGTCCATCTTGACGGTAAACGTCAGTTCGGCGCTGTTGATTACTAACTGGTCGGGGCGCCAGTGGCTCGTCTGTAACAGGGTAAGGATGGAGTCTTTGATGGTTGTTAGGTCGATGACGGGTTTTACGCCGGCCAGCGATTCAAAATAAATCATAGGGGCGGGCGTCGGCGGCGGGGTGGCGTAGTTGGCCAGGACCGATGACGAATGCTGGTAGGCGCTGAACATTAAACTGTAGTCGCCATAATAATAAAATGAGGTGTCGTTTCCTGCGTCGTTTTTATAATTGAGCGTCAGCATAGCATAGGATACATCCAGTTGGTTCAGGCGGCCGCCGGGTGTTCCGTCCGGCTGCGCATCTACACTTAACATAAGGCCTTTAAAGCGTTCGTAGAAATGCAGCAGGGAGTCCATGTCGGTAGCCGATGCGTTTAACAGGTGGTTGCCGAAGGCGCTGGTCAGGGGTATTTCGAGGGTGTCGCCGCCGTTATATGTAATGCCCGGCAGGTTGACAGGCGTCGGTTCACAGTCGTTGATAGAGATCGACGTATTGTAATAGGTTGAGTCGTAGGAGAGGGTTTTACTCAGGTGGTGCAGGCGGATGTTCTGGACGATATTTTGCTGGTCGTCGTCGGCGGTTTTGTGGCCGGAGATAATCAGGGTTAAAAGGGCTGATGTAAATACGGGTTGTTCGCCGAAGCTGTGGTCGACTGCCGCCGGGTACATTCTAAAGATGGCATTGGCGTTCATTGTACCGAACGGGGCGACGTTGATGCTTCCGAACAGGCAGGCGGTGGCGGTGACGGCAATGGTTTGTATCGAATCGAGCGTGGCGGTGTATACTGGCAAGTCGGTGATGGTATAGACATGTACGCGCGGTTTTTGGTCGTCGGGCACTAATCCTGTGCCGAAGGAGTCGTCGGCTGTTACGCAGGCGTTGAAGATGCCTGTGGCGGCGAGTAGCAGGAGGGAGAAAAGAGGGGGGTTCCGTTTCATCGTGTACGCATAATTTGAGTATAAAAATCGTTGCAGGCTTTCAAATCGTGTGCCGGTTTTTTGCAGTGGAGGGTTGGTTTTTGGGCTGCTCTCACCCATGCGCTGACCCGCGGGTTTTTCCTTCCGAAGAAGATGACGCCATGGGCAAAGGTGAGGGCTATTTTCACCAGATTTTCGTAGGTTGCCGGTTCCAGCGCTTCTATATCTTTGGCTCGGATGCCGTCCGACATAAGTTTTTCTCTTAGCCGGTCGCCTAAGGCGCCGTCGAAGGTATCGTTTTCGGTGAATGTCAGGATGATTTTTGTGCGGGAGAATATCGGGTCGTCCTTGTATGCCCGTTTCATGTACAGGGTTGCCAGGAATGTAAACCATCCTTGGCAATGTACTATATTGGGCTTCCACCGCAGTTTTTTGATGGTTTCGAGTACGCCGCGGACAAAAAAGATCGACCGTTCGTCGTTATCTTCAAAGGGTACTCCGTCGTCGTCGACCAGGATATTTTTTCGTTGGAAGAAATCGTCGTTATCAATAAAGTATACTTGCATCCGGGAGTTTGGCATCGTTGCTACTTTAATAATTAGCGGGTGGTCGGTGTCGTCGATAATTAAGTTCAATCCTGACAATCGGATGACTTCGTGCAGTTGGTTCCGTCGTTCATTGACCTGACCGAAGCGCGGCATAAATGACCGGATTTCGCGTCCGTTATCCTGCATCCATTGTGGAAGCAGTTGTCCTATGACGGACATTTCCGAATCGGGCACAAAGGGCGCTATTTCGGAGCAGATAAACAAAACGCGGGATGATGGGGTTGTATCCATACGGGCAACTTCTTTCATTTGGAAGTGCAAAGATACAAAAAAATATTAAATGGCGTGGGGCGGATGTATTACATGTTACGCATAACGAGTTGGTAGTCGTTCCATGAAGGATATTGGAAGATACGCAGGTCGAAATAAGGAATCGCTGCGATGATATGGTCGAAGATGTCGGACTGGATAGCTTCATATTTGACCCATTCGGTCGTTTTGGCGAAGACATATATCTCGATAGGAATACCCGAACCGGTCGGTTGCTGTTGCCGCGCCATCAACGTAAAGTCGCGGCTCAGTTGCGGATGATGCTCCAGATAACGTTGCAGGTAGGCGCGGAAGATCCCTAAGTTGGTTTGCCGGCGGCCGTTGATGGCCGTTGAAACGTCTACTTGTTCCGACGCGTTGTAGGCGGCGATTTCGGTTTGTTTCTGGTCGATATAGTCGGCGACGTACTGGATATTGCGGTAACGCGCCAGCATATCATCCGTACAAAACTGCACACTGGTCATGTCAATATAAATTGACCGTTTAATACGCCGTACCCCCGATTCCGACATACCGCGCCAGTTCTTCACTGGCTGTGAAATCAGGTTATAGGTAGGGATGGTTACGATAGTATTATCCCAGTTTTGCACCTTTACCGTGATTTGCGAGATTTCGGTTACCGTACCATCGGCATCGGCCGAAGGCATTTCAATCCAGTCGCCGGGCAATACCATCCGGTTCATCGACAATTGGACCCCGCCGACCAGCCCTAAGATAGAATCTTTGAATACCAGCATCAATACCGCCGAAGCGCCGCCCAACGCCACGAACAGGGTACCAATATGGATACCCAGCAGGAGGGATATACTAAAAATAATAGCGACGATAGTAATAACCGTATGCGCGGCCTGCGCCAGACCACTCATCGCGCTTTTCTTACCATATTTCGCTTTATTATACACCGCGCTGACAGCCCTCAGGAACGCGGTCAGCAAGCGGCTCACCGCCCACACAAACGCAATGGCTACGACGACCCCCAACGCATGATGTATTCGCGGATACGCGACAAACAACAAGGAAGTAAACAAATTCAGCACAATCAACGCCGGGAAATACGCCAGCCGCCGGAAAAACCGTTGATGACACAACTCCGCATGAATAGCCGAACCGGTTTGCGCCACCACTTTCTTCGCCACAAACGAAACGACGCCATGCACCGCGTAAAAAATACCGTAAGCCACCGCCAGCGCCGCCGCCAGCAATACAACATCGGCCGTAAAATACGAATTCGCCGTCGACAACGACAACGACTCAAGCCAGCCTGTAATGAACCTTTCTATTTGCTCAATCATAACGAATACATAAAAAATCTATGCGAAGGTACACAAAAATTAGAACTCGTCGTCGTCGTCGGGCATTGTAATATTCTTCGTACCTTTGCCACATGAAAAAATCGGTCGAACACCCGGATACACATTCACCCCATGAAAATACTCTTTGCCACCGCCAACCAACATAAAGTCGACGAAGTGCAACGCCTGTTGGGCGACGCCATTGAAATCATCACACCGGCGCAAACCGGCTATACGGACGACATCCCCGAAACCGGTAACACACTGGAAGAAAATGCGCGGCAGAAAGCGCGGCATATCTACGAACGATGCGCCCAGCCCTGCTTTGCCGACGATACCGGCCTGGAAATCGATGCGCTCGGCGGCGCGCCCGGCGTCTATTCCGCCCGCTACGCCGGCGACGGGAAAGACTCGCAGGCCAACATGCGGCGGGTGCTAAAAGAACTGCACGGCGTATCTCACCGCGCCGCCCGGTTCCGCTGCGTGATTGTCCTGATTGCCGCCAGCCGCGAATACGTTTTTGAAGGCCGCGTCGACGGCGAAATCATCACAGAAGAACGCGGCACACAAGGCTTCGGCTATGACCCAATATTTCGACCCGAAGGCTATCCCTGCACCTTTGCCGAAATGCCGGTAGAAGAAAAAAACCGGTTATCGCATCGCGGCAAAGCCGTCGAACAATTAGTCGCCTTTCTACAAAAAGCGGAAATCCTCAATCCCGCACCCTAATACCGGAAGGGATATGCTCGAAAAACTCACGGCCATCGTCCTGCACGCAAAAAAATACAGGGAAAGTAGCCTACTGGTATACGCCTACACTAATATATTCGGGCGGCAGACCTATGTAGTCAACGGCGTACGTTCCGAGAAGAATAAAACGGGCATGGCGCACTTCCAGCCGCTGACGCTGCTGGAGGCCGTCGTATACCACAATCCGAAGAGCGACTTGCAGCGGCTGCACGAGTATAGGCTGTGGCGACCGCTATACAGCATCCCGTTTGATATTACAAAAAATGCGCTGGCGCTGTTCATCGGGGAGGTGCTCTACAAAACCATCCGCGAGCATGAACCTCACGCCGCCCTGTTCGATTTTCTTTCCGGGGCGGTTACTGATTTGGATGAACTGGCGCAGGGCACGGCCAATTTTCATTTATATTTTCTGGTACACCTCCTGCGTTATTTAGGCTATGCGCCGGGCAATAAATATTTTTTTGAGACGCCTTATTTCGATATGCCTTCCGGCGAATTTACTTCTTTCCGCCCAGCTCACGACCTGTTTTTCGATACGCAGCAAACGCGGTTGTTTGCCGCACTGTTGGAGGCGTCGCCCGGACAGCTGGCGCATATTGCGCTTCGCCGCGACCAGCGGAACCGCTTTGTCGCCAACATGCTCACCTTCCTCAATCATCATTTCGACACACAGGTGCCCATCCGCTCGGTAGCTATTTTACAGGATGTTTTTGCGTAGTGTAGCCTGCCGGCTCCATTAGTGTAGCCCGCCGGTGTGTGCCGGCAGGCTATACGTATGGATATGGCTCGCGTCCCGGGATCAATTGCCCGGTACGCCAGGGATGTAGCTGGCGGGGTTGCCGACGACATAGAATCCGATTAAACGTCCGGATAGTCCCGGAGTGTTGTTGGGCGCCCAGTCGATGCGGAATTTGTTTCCCGAAGGTTGTACGGTGGCTAATACTGTCCCGTCGGCAGCGAGCGAAATGGTTGAAGTGCCCGAGTAGAGGAGGTATTTCAGCAGGTTGTTGGCGGTAGCCCTGCCGAATATGACGGTATATGTACTCGCATTCCCTGATACCGATGTCATGTCGCTGAAGTAGGTGTTCCCGTCTTGGTCGGTGTTCATTTTGAAGGTGAATGTAACGTTCGACGTGGTGAAGTTAACCATGTGGTAGTAGGTGTAAGTTAGTTCCATTTTGTTGTCGGCAATGGCTTTGATTGTGAAATATAGTAGTTGGTAGCGGTTTGTGTATCCTACGGCTGCCAGGAGCGCCGCCGCTGTGTTGTCGTATAAAGTGAGGAATGGGTCGATCATGCTGTTTCCGGCGGTGGTGTTGAGGGCTGCTTTTTCGACTTTGAGGGTCGAATAGGTTTTTCCGTAGCCGAAGTCTGGGGGGCATTCGGTGATTGTGACTGTTTTTACGGGGCTTGGCGTGCCGGTGCCGGCGGCGTTGACACCGGCGACGGTGTAGGAGCCGCTTTCAGTGGCGCGGTATGAGATGCCGGTAGCGCCTGGGATGGGTGTTCCGTTGAGCATCCATTCGTATCGGTCTGTTTCAGGGATTGATGTGATGGATAGTTGTACGGCGTATTTTTCGTCGTCGGAGGCGCAGTTGTTGGCGTTGTTACCGGTGATTGTGCCGGCGGCGGTGGGGGGTAGTAGTTCCCGTGCTTCTTGTTGGATGGTTACGGTGGTTGTTTTGTTTATGGAGGTGATGTATATCCGGCCAATCCGCAGGTCGTAGTAGGGGTTTTCTTTGACGGTGATGGTGATGGTTTGTCGTCCGGCGCCTGTTTCGGGTTCGATGGTCATCCAGGAGGTGGTTTTGGCGGTTGTCCATTTTCCGTTGGCGTTGATGGTGAATGTTCGTTCGCCGCCGGTGCGTGGTACGCCCATCAGGGGGTTGTCGACGGATAGTTCGACGGGTTCGTCGTTGTCGCAGGCGATGGGTGTGGTTAGTGTTAGGGCGCTTGCGAGGAGGTAGAGGAGTTGTTTTTTCATGATGGTGTTGTTTGTGGGTTAGTTACTTAGTGTGCCTGGAATGTAGCTGGCGGGGTTGTTGACGACGTAGAATCCACCTAAGTTGCCGGATAGTCCCGGGGTGTTGTTGGGGGCCCAGTCGATGCGGAATTTGTTTTCCGAGGGAGGGATGATGATGGCGCTGGCTCCTACGGTTGAGAGGCCTGAGTGTAGGAGGTAGCTTAGTATGTTGGTGGCCATTTTGGGGCCGGTGTTGGTGCCGTTCATGTTGCTGCCGACGGTGCCAGAGGCGATGGCGAAGTCGGTGAAGTAGATGTATCCGTCGTTATCGCGGTTTAGTTTGAATGTGCCTTCGCCTAAGTAGTTGGTTGTACCGGAGTGGTACATGACTCGTAGTCGCATTTGTTCTATGCCTTGGTCGCTTAGTTCGAAGATGATGAGTAGTCTGTCGAGGTCGCGTGTGGAGGAGGTGTGTAGTCCGGCTTCTGCTGCTTCGTAGATGCTGAGGAATGGGTCGATCATGCTGTTGCCGGCGGGGGTGTTGAGGGCTGTTTTGTCGATGGTGAGGGTGTTGTACATTTTTCCTACGCCGAATTCGAGGGGGTAGAAGGGTACTTCGAATTCGTAGACGGGGTATGTGTGGTTGTTGGTTGTTATTTCGTATCCGTTGCCGTTCCAGTGGATGCGGTCGAACCAGATGTTTTTGTATTCGAAGGGTTCGGTTAGCCGGATGTCGCGGTTAAATTCTGGGTAGGATGGGATGGTGATGGTTTGTACGTTGCCGTCGTCGTCGATATAGTTGAATGCGGAGAGTCGTTTTCCGATGGATAGTTGTAGGCGGAATTCGTCGATGTCGATGGTTGGGTATTTTAGTGTGTTCCAAAAGTTTTCGACGGTGCTTTGGATGGCAGTCAGTCCTGAGGCGTTGGTGACGGCTTGTTGTTCTTCGGCGGTGGCTTTGGTGAATATGAATGGGCAGTTGTGTAGTCGTCCGGTGGCTTTGAACTCATCGCCTTGTAGGTCTCCGACGAGGTTTACGTCGTAATCGGAAAGTAGTCCGTCGCCAGTTGTTGCGCCTGTGATGACGGGTCTGGGATCTGCGGGCCAGTGGATGTAGTTGTATCCGTCGAACATGAGGGTGGGTAGTTGCATTGCTTTTAGGCGGTAGCTGCTTTCTTTTTCTGTGGTGGCGGTGGTGGTGTTGATGTCGCCGTACATTGTTATCCGGTTGTTGGGGGAGAATTTTGCCCAGAAGCGGTATGCGCCTCCTGCTGTTCCGCGGTCTTGTGTGCCGACGGCGATGAACCATCCGTGTGGAGCTTCGCAGAGGGTGTTTTGGTATTCGGTCAGGATGGCGCTTAGGCGTTCGTCAGGGCCTTCGCCGAAGAGGTATTTTTCGTTTTCGCATGATGCGGCGCTGAGTAGTAGGAGTACGGCGAGTAGGTGGTATTGTATTTTTTTCATATTCGTGTTTTTTTATTTATGTGTTAGGGGTGGTTATAGTCGGGCAATGGCTTCTTGTGTTATTTCGACCAGTCCGTCGCCGGCGCCGTCGTATGTTTCGTAGAAGTCTATGTTCCAGATAGTTTTAAAATATGCTATGATGATGTTTTCTTTGGCTCGTAGTTTGGCGGCGCCGTCGGCGCCGACGGAGGTCATGTAGTTTTCGAACCATTGTCGGCCGTTCATTACGATGTGGGAGATTGTTTCTGCAAAGTCTTCGTCGGGGTTGGCGCGGGCGTATTTGCTGACAAATCCGGCGGGGCCAAATTCGGAGTCGGGGGTGCTGTTATAAGAGCCGGTATAGGATTCGCGGCAGATTGTTTGCCATTCTGTCGGGTATAATACGGTTTGGTGTAGGGTGTGTACGAATTCGTGCTCGGCGGTTTTCAGGATTCGCCGGACAATTGTCGGATCTTTTAGGTCAAAGCTGTTTACATCGAGGATGGTGATTTTGTTGCCGCCTTCGGCGAAGCCGAGGGTAGCGGTGGTGCCGTTGTATTGGAGCGACCCGACTAGTACGTATCGTTTTGGCGCTATTTTTTTGATGAATGATGTTCCTGCTTGTTTTTCGTAGGGTTCGATCCATACTTTTTTGAGGCTTGTCATCAGTTCTTTTACGCGTGTTTCGTCTACGGGTACGTAGTTTTTCTCTAGGTCGAATTCGTAGGGGTCCCATTTGTATTTTATTTCCATGTTGTATGGTACGACGAATTCATGGTATAGCCAGTCGTCTAATTCGGTGCGTTCCCATGTGTCGCCGCCCATCCCTAGTAGTTTTGAGTCGGGGTTTAGTTCGTCTTTGGTGCAGGCAAGTAGCATTGCTGTCATGGCCATGCATAGGAGTATTCTTTTCATATTTTTTATTTTTTATTTTTTTGTTTTTATCGTGGATTGGGTTCGAGGCCGAATCCTATGGCTGTTTCTGGGATTTGCCATACGCGGCGCAGGTCGTCGGGTAGCAGGGTGTGGAGGTTGTTTTCGCGGTCGAGGTGGTTGACGGGGATTTTGTAGCGGAGGATGTCGAACCAGCGATAGCCTTCGTGCAGGTATTCTGCTTTGCGGGTGTCGAGCAGGGTGAGCATTAGCGAGAGTTTATCGTCGTTCCATGAGGCTGCGCCGAGGGCGTTGTATGTTTTTAAGTAGCTGTCGGCGATGGAGATTGCGTATTTGGCATTGATTTTTGTTTGTGTGAGTACCATTGATGTTTCGTTGTAGGCCGAGTTGACGGTTGATGTTTCTCCTGACCGTTGGCGGTAGTATACGTTGAGGTCGTTGATGGCGGCGTCGAACATGTTGAGGTGGATTTCCGCTTCGATGCGGTTGAGGAGGGCTTCTTCGGCGCGGATGAAGGGGAACATTATCATCGGAAGGCCTGTGGAGGCTGTTGTGTAGAAGAAGTATTCCGAGAATTTGACTAAGTAGTATGCATCGCGGTAACTGGTCGAGTAGACTGACCGGAACGGCCAGTAACCGCCGGTGATGTTGGTGCCGGAGGGCATCGAGGACGAGGGTGTAACGTATTGGCATGTCCATGACCGGTTGAGGGAGGAGTAGGTTTCTGTCAGTAGGAAATTGTGTTTGCCATCGGCGGCGCGAAAGGCCATCCTGATTTCGTCCGACACTGTTCCCCAGCTTTTATAGGCGGCAAAATTGCTTGCCGCCCATACGTTGGCCGGGTCGGTAATGGCTACGTTGTTGTTGGTTGCCCGCGTGGGGGTGGGGACGACCTGCGTCGTCTGTTCGATTACTTTTTCGTATTCTCCTTTGTAGAGGTAAAAGCGCGAGGCAAATACGTGTGCGGCTTTGGCTGTAAAGTGGTAGGTCTGTACTTTGAATGTGGCGTCGGTCGGCAGGTTTTGCATGGCTTCCTCAATGTCGGTTTCTATACGGTCGTAGACTTCGGCTACCGATTGGCGGGTATAATTGGCCAGTACTATCGTTTCGGGGGCGTCTACGTAGGGGATACCCGGGGAACTGTTGTCGCCGCCCGGTTCGTAGGTCTTCGCAAAGAGGTTAACCAGCAGGAAGTGTGCAAAGGCGCGGCATAGCAGGGCTTCGCTTCGCTGGTAACGCAGTTCTTTCGGGTTGCCGCGGTTATCAATTGCTTCCAGTGCATGGTTGGCCGTAGCGATAGCTTCGTAGCAGGCGTCCCAGAAGTCGCTGGGCGAATCGGTACCCGTTGAGCGGGGCGTATTCCAGTAATAGGAGTCTTCATTAATCAGGTAATAGCTTGTGCCGGCGCGCGGCGACAGGCCGGAGGCTGGGGTCATGCCGTCGACCATCGCGTTTGCCACCATCGCGTAATTTCCTTTCGGGTATGCCGAGGTCAACAGCTGGCTGATTTTTTCGTCGGTATCCAATTCTGTCCGGTTATCGGGCACGGTATCTAAAAATGCGTCACAGCCCGAAAAGAAGAGCAGGAATGAGATGAAGATGCTGTTTAGTTTTATCGTGTTTTTCATTGTATGTAATTTTTAAAGGGATTAAAATGATACATTTAGTGATAATGTGATTTGCTTCTGAATAGGTTGGGCTACCCCGCCGGAGATTTGAAATTCGGGATCCTGCCCTTTCAGTTTCTTGTCTGAGTATATCAACCAGAGGTTGTTTCCGGTCAATGTAAACGAGAGGCCTTTGATGCCGGCTATTTTCTCGGCTACGGTTTTGGGCAGGTTATAGCTTAGCGAGAGGCTTTTTAAGCGGATGAAATTGCCGCTGGCCACCCTGTCCGATGAATAATTATAGGTGTTGTACGGATAGGCGCTTCCGAGATTCGAGTAGTAGAACGCATCGAGAATCGACGGGATGTTGGCCGCATTTTCTTCGCCCGGCAGAGCCCAGCGGTCGTAGAACTCTTTCGGCAACGCGTCCATATCGGAGTACGACGATTTGAATGCCGGATACAGCCGGATTTTATTTCCGAACTGATAACTTAAAAATACGTTTAGCGCCAGATTTTTCCACTGTAAGGTGTTGTTGATTCCTCCGGTAATCGGCGGGTCGACGGGGCCTTCGTATTGCAGGTAGTCCGTCGTCGTACTTTGCATGTATGCAGTGTTGGCTATCGTATTATTTTCATCGATAAATACCGGTACGCCCGTTTCGTTCAGTCCGAGATATTTTACCGAGAATAACGACGATACCGGATAGCCGCTCAGATTACCGCCTTCCGGTCGCACCAGATCGTAGATGCGCGGCAGGGCTTCGGAACGGGTGATTTCGTTGGTGGCATAGCCGAAGATGGTATTCATACGCCACGTCCAGTCCTGATTTCGGATGAATGTCAGTCCGAGGGTCAGGTCGACCCCCTTGCCTTTCAGGTCGGCATAGTTGGCCATTTTGCTTTTCTCGCCGCCGATGCCCGATGTGTTGATGCTACTGATCAGGTCGTAACTGTCGCGTTTCCAGTATTCGGCCGTCAGGCTGACGCGGTTGTCGAACAGTATTACGTCGAATCCGATGTTGAACGTATAGGCTTTTTCCCACGTCAATTCGGAATTGGCCAGCGAGTAGAGGTAAAGCGCCGCTTCCGTTTCGGTCGATAGCGGCCGTCGTGTTACGCGGCTGTAGAACGTAGCGGCGGCGCTGGCGAGGTTGGGCGGCATACTGGCCACTAATCCATAGCTGGCTTTAATATCGAGGTTATTGATAAACCGCAGGTTTTCCATAAACGGTTCGTTGATGATATTCCATTTTCCGCTGACCGTCCATGTGGGTAGCCAGCGCGCCGACGAGGCCGCGCCCAGCTGGTTGCTTCCTTCGTAACGGGCGGTAACGGCGATGGCATACCGTTCTTTAAACAGGTAGTCGGCATTGAAGTAGAATGCCGCGCCGCGGTCGCGCGTGGTCGACATCTTATAATAGGTGCGACCGGCTTCAGTTTCTTTTTTAATAATCCGGTAATCGAGGTTGACGATGCCGCCGCTGTTGTACTGGTAGCCGAATCCGTTGTTGGAATACTCCTGCCGGTCGGCCGACCGTACTTGCATCCCCGCCACGGCGTTGATTTTATGGCTTTCGCCGAGTTGTTTATTATAATAAAAGCTGCCGCGCACGTCGTAACTCCACATCGTATTGTCGAAGCGGTTGTACAACCCGCCGTAAGGCATGACGACGGCCGGTTCTTCATTCGGATTATCGGGATCTTTATATAGATTGCCGTTACTGCCCCTGATTGTCGAATTGTAACCCATGCGGTATGATTCGGCCATATTCGAGCCTTCTTCTACCATGTGTTCCCGGATGGTGTTCATGTAGCGGATTGCGCCGATAGCCGAGAAGCGCAGGTCTTTAGTGATTTTCGCACTGGCTTCGCCTTGCAGTTTCACGTCGATGACCTGCAACTGCATCGTATTTTTCTCCAATTCGTCCATGATATTAAACGGGGCGTAATTGCGGGTGAAATACTCGAGGTTTCCGTTTTCGTCGTACAGGGTCATCGCCCGGCTTGTATTCAGCGCATAGCTGAACGGATTAATATCGAATGCACGTTCATACTGCCCTGCAACCACATTGCTTATGCGGTTTTGCGATCCGGGCGTATGCTGCTGCCGGAACGATCCGGTAGCGCCTACCGCCACATCCAGCACGTTATTCACCTTGTAGTCGTTGCGGAAGTTCATCGTATAACGGTTTACGTCGTCGGCTACCGTCCAGCCACTATCGTTATAGAACCCAATCGAAGCGTATGTTTTGGAGTTTTGAGAGCCGCTGGAGAAGCTAAGCGAATGTTCCTGTACAAACGAATTGCGGAAGAGCAGATCGAACCAGTCGGTATTCGCGAAAGCATAGCGCAACAGGAATGCACGTTTGGCTTCCGCCGTATTTTCGAGAGGGAACGTACCGGTTTCTTCGTCGAAGTACAACAGGTTAAACATTTTTCCATAGACGCCCCAGTTCGACTTGTTGATAATCCCGGTATCGAGCCAGCCTTTGCGTTCCAACTCGGCAAGCACCGACATTTGGTCGGCCGAGTTCATAATATTGAACTCGCCGTACGTCGGTTTCAGTTGCACGGAATAGTTCCCCGTATACTTAATCACCGGTTTGCCTTCTGCGCCGCGTTTGGTAGTAATGACCACGACGCCGTTCATTGCGCGTGCGCCATACAACGCCGTTGCCGCCGCATCTTTTAAAATGTCGAACGATTCGATATCACTGGCATTCAATCCGGCAACAGCCGACCCGAGCAGTGTCATCGGGTCGCCGCTGGAGAGTTGGTCGTTAGACACATTGACCATGTCTTCGAGAATAACCCCGTCGACCACCCACAGCGGTTTATTTTCGCCGTTGATAGACGTCGCGCCGCGTACACGGATTTTGGGCGCTGCACCGAATGTTCCCGATACATTCTGTACCGATACGCCAGCTGCGCGACCTTCGAGCATGCGTCCGACGTCGACAATTCCTTCTGTTCGCATATCTTCTGCTTTCAGTTTCACCGACGAGCCGGTAAAATTCCGTCGTTCGACCTGCTGGAAACCGGTAACTACGATTTCATCGAGCACGGTCGACACCGGTTTCAGGCGCACCGAAAGCCGTTTTTGTCCTTCGACGGGCATTTCCTTCGTTTCATAACCAAGAAACGAAAACTGCAACACTCCGGTAGCGGGCGCCATGATGGAAAAAGCGCCGTCATCACCGGTGATTGTCGATAGGGTTGACCCTTTTACGACAACCGATACGAAGGGTATCGGCTCGCCTGTCGCATCGTCCGTTACCACGCCGGTAACGGGCGTCTGCGCATAGGCTGCGCTACCGCCCAATAATATAAAAAATAAGAACCATACGTGTTTTTTCATAAAATAAATGTTTTTGTTAGATAAATGTTTACTATTTCGGGTTGAGTTCTTAAGTCTTTAATTTTACGGCCACTGCTATCGGCAACGTCCGATTTATGTACTTGCCTTCCGCACATGCAATGGAAATTTGGCAATATGCTCCTGCGTCTTTGGAGAGTTCGCTGTGCGTTCCGGCGAGACTGCTGTGATATATATGGGAAAACGAAGCTGGCAATAGGAGTGCTGTGATATAAAAAGCGGGAACACTATTGTATAAATAAATGTACTCTCTCCTGTGGAAATAGCAACGAAATTCTGCGTGGCTTTCCTTCTCGCATATTCCTTGTGTAGCAAGGAATATAGAGAGATTATCCTTGTATCTAACTGTGAGTGAGAGAGTTGGGGGGGGGGGGGGGTAGAAATTAAAAATTGCAAAACATGAGTTGCTGAAAACCGGTATCATCGCCGAAAGACAAAGGTTTTCGTCGTAGCGCCAAGGATGATTAGATAGAGTGTTCATAGACAAGCTTTGCATTTTAGGGAACAAAGATAGTTATTTTATTCAAACTACAAAAATCTTGTATTAAATTTTTATTATTTTATTTTAGGCACAGGGTTAATAATTGATGATTAGCGGAGATGGTATGGCATAGTAAGGACGTTAGGAACAGTGGAATATGGGGAGGGTAGGAGAGGGGGGTGATTTTTCTATGGACAGGTGTCCTCTACGAGGGAACGCTATGCGCATGGCGCATCATGTTGTTGAGTACAGGTCTTCAGTTTGCGTTGTTGCCGGTGATTGTTCCGGCGGCTTGCTTTGTGGGGAGGGGGGACGCGTTACAGTTTGCGTTTTATTTCTACGATTTCGTAAGCTTCGATGATGTCGCCTTGTTTGATGTCGTTGAAGTTTTCGATGTTTAGGCCGCAGTCGTAGCCGGAGGATACTTCTTTGACGTCTTCTTTAAAGCGTTTGAGCGAGCCGAGCGTGCCGCTATAGACTACAATGCCGTCGCGGATGATGCGGGTTTTGGCGTGGCGCGTGATTTTGCCTTCTTTGACCATGCATCCGGCCACGGTTCCTACGCGGGATATTTTAAAGATTTCGCGTACTTCGACGGTGGCGGTTATTTCTTCTTTTTGTTCGGGTGCTAACATGCCTTCGATGCCGTCTTTTACTTCGTTGATGGCGTCGTAGATGACGGAGTAGAGGCGGATTTCGATTTCTTCGTTTTCAGCCAGTTTACGTGCGCCGGCCGACGGGCGTACTTGAAAGCCGATGATGATGGCGTTGGAGGCGGCTGCCAGTAATACGTCCGATTCGGATATTGCGCCTACGGCTTTGTGGATGACGTTGACCAGTACTTCTTCGGTCGATAATTTTATTAGCGAGTCGGAAAGGGCTTCGATGGATCCGTCGACGTCGCCTTTGACGATGATGTTTAATTCCTTAAAATTGCCGATGGCAATACGCCGTCCGATTTCTTCGAGGGTAATGTGTTTTTTCGATTTCAGTCCTTGCATGCGTAGTAGTTGTTCACGGCGGTTGGCGATTTCTTTGGTTTCTTTTTCGTCGGTCATTACATTGAATGTTTCGCCGGCGGTAGGTGCGCCGTTTAGTCCTAATACTGTTACCGGTGTTGATGGTCCGGCGGCGGCGACTTTTTGTCCGCGTTCGTTGGTCATTGCCCGGACTCGTCCGTAGTAGGTGCCGCTGAGGAGCAAGTCGCCGGTGTGTAATGTGCCGCTATGTACCAGGATTGTGGCGACGTAGCCGCGTCCTTTATCGAGTGTTGATTCGATGATTGTTCCGACGGCGTGTTTGTTGGGGTTGGCTTTTAGTTCGAGCATATCGGCTTCGAGG
This sequence comes from Prevotellaceae bacterium, assembly GCA_031278545.1. Classification (GTDB taxonomy): domain Bacteria; phylum Bacteroidota; class Bacteroidia; order Bacteroidales; family UBA932; genus JAIRKX01. Next base: position 5,160 of record JAITKF010000111.1, on the reverse strand, counting down.
AGTACTTTTTCGAGTAGTTTATCGATGTTCAGTCCTTGTTTGGCGGCGATTTCCTGGCATTGGTATTTTCCGCCCCAGTCTTCGACCAAGTAGTTCATATTGGCCAGTTGTTCTTTGATTTTTTCGGGGTTAGCGCCGGGGCGGTCAATTTTGTTGATAGCAAAAATCATTGGCACATTGGCAGCTACTGCGTGGTTGATGGCTTCGACAGTTTGTGGCATTACTGCGTCGTCGGCGGCAATGATGATGATGGCCAGGTCGGTTACTTTTGCGCCGCGTGCGCGCATGGCTGTGAATGCTTCGTGGCCGGGGGTGTCGAGGAAGGTGATATGTTGTCCGTCTTGTAATTCGACGTTGTAAGCGCCGATATGTTGTGTAATGCCGCCGGCTTCACCTGCAATGACGTTGCTTTTGCGGATGTAGTCGAGGAGAGAGGTTTTACCGTGGTCTACGTGTCCCATGACTGTTACAATTGGGGGTCTTGGGAGGAGGTCTTCCGGTTGGTCTTCTTCGGTTTTTACGGCGTCCTGCAAGTCGGCTGATACAAATTCGATGGTAAAGCCAAATTCTTCGGCGACGACTACCAGCGCTTCGGCGTCGAGCCGCTGGTTGATGGATACCATCAGGCCGAGGTTCATGCAGGCTTCGATGATTTTTACTACCGGTACGTTCATTATGTTAGCCAGTTCGCTGGCGGTAACAAATTCGGTTAGTTTTAATACCGTGCTTTGCATTTCGAGGCGTTCTTGTTCTTCGGTTTGTCGACGGCTGACTTCTTCGCGTTTGTCGCGGCGGTATTTCGAGCTTTTTGTTTTGCCTTTGCCTTCGGTCATGCGGGCGTAGGTTTCTTTTATTTGGCGTTGTACGGCGTCGTCGTCTACTTCTTGCCGGATGGGTTTAAATTTCTCTTTCGTGCCTTTTTTCGGGCGAATGTCTTTGACTTTTTCGGTTTTGCTGATGCGTGTTACGTCTACTTTTCCTTTTTTTATCCGTTCGCGTTTTTTGCGGCGTTCGCTGGACGATTCTTTTTTCTTTGGTTCGAATACCGATAAGTCAATTTTTTGCCCGTCGTTGATGATTTTAGGTCCCGTTAGTTTCTCGACTTGTGTTTCGATGTGTTCGACCGACGGTCTGGCGATAGTCGACGTGGCGGGTTCTGTCGTGGGCGCTGTGGGTTGCGGTGTTATGGGTATTTCGGGTATTTCGGATGTTTCGGGTGGTATTGAGAGGGCTGCCAGTCGGGCGGCTTCGGCTTTCCGTGCTTTGGCTTTAGCTTTGCGTTCTTTCCACGTTTTTTTTTCAGGGCGTGTTCGGGTATTGATCTCGCTCAGGTCTATTTTTCCTGTAATTTTTACTTTGATGAGTTCTTCCGGTGGCGTCGTAACGGCCGGCTCTTCGGTGGATGGCGTCTCTGACCGGCTTTCCGGGGTTGTTTCTGATTCTTGCGGGGTGGCGGCTACCGGTTCGAGCGGCTTGATGTCTTCGGGTTGTGGTGTTACCGTTTCGGGTTGTGGCGTTACGGGTTCAGCCGGGGCAGGTTTGGGTTCGGCGGGTTCAGTCGAGGCGGGTTTGGGTTCGACAGGTTGCGGTTTTTTTAATTTGGCTTCCGCATCTATTTTATTCACTGTCCTTATTCTGATTTGCGGCGGCGGTTCGACTTGTGTGGTTTTAATTATTATTTCTTCTTCTTCCGCTTCCTGTACTTGTTTTTCCTTTACGTTTTCGATAGAAATAGTTTCCATTTCTTTGAATTTCAGCACTACTTTTTTCGATTCTTCTTTAATGCTGATTTCTTTTCCAAATTCTTTTTTCGCCAGAGCATACGCTTCTCCGGAGATTTTGCTGTTGGGCGAAACCTCTACCTCGAAACCTTTCTTTTTGAGGTAATCTGTTAAGGTGGTGATACCGATGTTAAGTTCCTTAACTACTTTACTTATTCTAATTGTTTCTGCCATATTTCTCCGTTCGTTTTTGTATTGCTGCTAAAAAGAATTTGTATTTTTCTCCTTGCGAGCGGCAATAACGGTTATTGCCGGCGATGCCGGCAGTCCGTTATTTGCCTTTTTCTGCCGGTTTTTTTTGGTTTTCTTTTTTTTGATTTTCCTTTTTTTGAGGCTCCGCGTCTTCTTCAAATTCCTTTTTTAGTATCTGCACTAATTCGTTGACGGTTTCTTCTTCCAAATCGGCGCGTTGCACTAATTCGGGGATTGAAATCGCCAACACGCTTTTAGCCGTGTCGCAGCCGATATTTTTGAGGGCGTCAATCACCCATTGTTCGATTTCGTCGTTAAATTCATCGAGACGAACGTCTTCTTCTTCCTCTTCTGTTTCGCGGTATACATCCAGTTCGTATCCCACCAGTTGGCTGGCCAGCTTGATGTTCAATCCGCTTTTTCCGATGGCCATCGACACCTCTTCGGGCTTCAGGTATACGCCAATGCGTTTGCCGTCGTCGTGGACTTTGATTGACGAGATTTTGGCGGGACTCAGGGTGCGTTGTATCAGCAGTTGCAGGTTGGCTGTCCAGTTGATGATATCAATATTTTCGTTGCGTAATTCGCGTACGATTCCATGTATTCGCGAGCCTTTTACTCCTACGCATGCTCCTACGGGGTCGATGCGGTCGTCGTAGGATTCGACGGCGACTTTGGCCCGTTCGCCGGGGATGCGCACAATTTTTTTGATGGTAATCAGTCCGTCGAAGATTTCGGGCACTTCCTGTTCAAACAAGCGTTCGAGGAAGATGCTCGATGTCCGCGACAGGATGATTACCGGGGTGTTGTTGCGCATTTCGACTTTGGCTACTACTGCACGGATTGTGTCGCCTTTGCGGAAGAAGTCCGATGGGATTTGTTCGGATTTGGGCATTAGTAGTTCGTTGCCGTCATCGTCGAGCACCATGAGTTCTTTTTTCCAGACTTGGTAGACTTCGCCGACGACAATTTCGCCGACGCGCTCGCGGTATTTATTATACAGGTTTGCTTTTTCGATATCCGTAATACGACCGGCGAGGCTTTGGCGTAAGGCCAGGATATTGCGGCGGCCAAAGTCTTCCAGTTTAACTTCTTCCATTACTTCTTCGTCCAGTTCGTAGGTGTCGTCGATTTTTTTGGCGTCATCTAACGAGATTTGGGTATTTGGGTCGGTTACTTCCTCGACAACCGTCCGGTTGCGCCAGATTTCAAAGTCGCCTTTGTCGATATTGACAATGATGTCGAAACTATCGGCATTACCGTACATTCTAGCCAGCAGGTTTCGGAATATATCTTCCAGTACGCTCATCAGCGTAGGACGGTCAATATTCTTCAGTTCCTTAAATTCCGAAAAAATGAGATTTAGTCCTTCCATTTTATGATTGGTTTTGTTGTTTTTATTTCTGTTAACATATATGTTTCTGTTACGTGTACCGTTTGTTTCCGTTTTGTGCCTTCTATTTTACATTGTTGTATATACTCAACTGTGATGGTGTCCGGCGTGGCGTCGAGGAGTGTAACACGTAATTTTTTTCCTGTGTTCAGCATGATTTCCACCTCTTGCCCAATATATTTCAGGTATTGTGGGAGGATGCGCAGGGGCTGGTTAAGCCCTGCCGAAGAGACCGTCAATTCAAAGTTGTCGACGTCGCGGTCGAATGCCGCATTGATGCGGTTGCTCAACACGACGCACTGGTCTAAATTCACGCCCTGAGGCCCGTCAATCACCACCTCCACCACACTGTCGGCGCTTATTTTTAGAGACACTAAAAACAACCCCTCACCGGTTGTATAGTCGTCAATAATTGGTTGTATGTCTTTTTTTTCTATCATTTCCTATTAATAAAGAAGGGGACACCCTGTCCCCCTGCCCATATGCTTATACCTTTGGATAAAAATCGGATGAAACTCTGCAAAGATAATACGAAATTTTAGATTATACAAAATTTTATACGAATTACGACGAATTTTTGACGAGTTGACGAATGAGAAGGGTTGTTGCCGGAAGGGGACATGGCGTCTCGTAAAGTATAAAAATACTATCTTTGCGGTAAAAAAACAGTAAAAACGATTGGTATGAAAAAAACACTTCTTTTTTTTATCGGCACTACGATAGTGGGCGCTTGTAATAATCCCTCCGCGCCGGGGATGCCGGAAGCCGCGCTGTCGCCGCTCGAGGGCTTTGTGGCTATAGCGCCGTCCGACATCACGGAGAATCCCTTCCAACGAATTGGCGACGCCTTCTTAATCACCGCCGGCGTCGACGGCGATTATAACACCATGACGGCCAGCTGGGGCAGTTGGGGTATCTTCTTCAACGAACCGACGACCACCTGCCTGCTGCGTGCGAACCGCTACACGTTGGAGTACATTCGCCGGACGAAAACCTACACGCTGGCTTTCTTCGACGAGCAGTACCACGAACAGGTCGTGCACTTCGGGATGTCTTCGGGGCGTAACAGTGACAAGATGAAGACACATCAACTTACCGCCCTCGTTACGCCCGCAGGGAACATCGCCTACAGGGAAGCCTCCCTGATTATTGAGTGCGAACTGATACAACTCACCACCGTCCATCCCGACGATTTCTTCCGCGACGACGACAAGGCTTTTATCGTCGGCGGCTACGAGGAAGCGAGGGACTATCATAAGGCAGTAACAGGAAAAATTACGGGAGTGTGGGCGAAAGCGCCTTCTGCGGCCAAACAACCGTAAGCTAAAACATACGGTTAATAAAGTATTGTCCCTGCGGGGCTGGCCTGCGTAGCTTTCCCCCGCTGTCACCTATGCCAGGACGTAACATGTGACATAGTTCATAGTTCAAAAAAATTTCCCTCTTTTTTTAACTGATTTAAAAATAATCATACTTTTGCCGCCGGTTCAATCGTTGATTAAATTATTTAGTTAATCAAAATCCTTTTTTTCTTTTTCCACTCTCTCATTTTTAATCATTTCTATCGTCTGGCGCCCCTTTTTCTCCGGCGCGACTTGTGTCTATTGTATCTTTATAATATCCTTATGCCCTTTTGTTTACTCTTTGCCTTTTTCTTTAAAAGACAACCATTCTTTCCCTAATTCGTCCACTGCTTTTTGCCTTTCAACGCTCTGTTTTCATCTCTATTAGAGCAGCCTAAACAAGCTCATTTTCTCCTCGATTCTTCCCCAAATTCGTCTCCTTCCACAAAAC
>JAITKF010000092.1 GCA_031278545.1 Prevotellaceae bacterium | reverse complement strand
TGAACTATCCGAATGGTTCAGTTTCAGGTACGCAAACTTGTGTTTCTCTCTCATGGTTTAGTTGTGGTTATGCCTATTGCGGTTATGCTTATGCGGCATTTCTAAAAACGCGTTTATTTTCAGTACGATGCGTAAGATAAATAAAAGATATCCCCATCTAATCCGCAGGGGCGACACATAAAGAAGAATAGATGTTTATAGCGATAAAAGACCGGAATCAAATCCTCACCCTCTCGAGACTTTGCTCGAAAGACTCGGAACCATGTACTGTTTTTCCGGCTTCTTCGGTTCGTTGCGGCATCTTGTGAACAAAAATTATTAATATAATACATCAGCGCCTATGAGTAGAACTCAGCCAATACGCGATGCGGAATACATCGCATGGGCGCGGAACATCAAAAATAGATGTGTCGCGCAAATGGAGGAGTGGGACTTATATCCTGCTCAGGTAGCCCGCTTAACGACGTTGTTCGACAGCGCCGACGCGGCCTACGAGGCGAGCCTGAACCCCGAAACGGCGAACCGTCATACTGTTTCTATAAAGCAGGTGGCCTTCTCCGACCTCCGTGTGTTCTTCAATACCTATATCAATGTGCTGGTCGCCAATGAGAATATTAGTGAAAGCGACTTACGGGGAATGGGACTGCCTTCGCGGGCACACCACTTCTATGAGCCGCTACCCGTCCCCGGCGATGTGCCGGAGGTCGGAGCCGTAGTGGGGCAACACCACGACATTAACGTTTATGTGGCCATACCTCAACACGGGCAACCGTCGGAGTTTTTAACCCGGAAAGGGTATTATGGCTTTGTGCTTCGCTACCGCAAGGATGGCGACACGGAGTGGCGTGAAGAACATTCTACGCGCCTGCATATTACTCTTCTCTTCGAACACGAAGACGAGGGAAAACGCCTGACATTAACCGCCGCATGGATCAACCCACGCATTCAGCACGGGCCGTGGAGCGACGAAATCAGCGTGCTTAATTAATTAGAAGCATCCTGCGGGTGGGGATTTGAAAATGCAAACGCGGTCGGTAGCAATATCGGCCGCGTGGCGTTTTGTATAACATTCCCCTAAATTACACAGAGCGGCACAGAGGCGATACGGAAAACCACAGGGGAATGCGTTTTAGCAATTAAAAATTATTCCTACATTTGCAGGCAAATAAAATGAATACACTCTAAAATGTCAGTAGAAGGAAAAAAGCGGGTTGTTACAACCCACTGTTTATACGAAATGAAACAGCGCGGCGAGAAAATCGCCATGCTGACGGTCTATGATTATACGATGGCCTCAATCATGGACACCGCCGGTGTAGATATTATGTTGGTGGGCGATTCGGCCGCCAATATCATGGCTGGACATGAAACGACACTACCCATCACGCTCGAGCAAATGATCTATCATGCGCAAAGTGTCGTGCGGGCGGTAAAAAACCCGATGGTCGTCGTCGATATGCCTTTCGGCACCTATCAAGGGAACTCGAAAGAGGCGGTACACTCCGCCATCCGGTTGATGAAAGAAAGCGAAGCCGACGCCGTCAAACTCGAAGGCGGACGCGAGGTCATGGAATCGGTACAGCGTATCCTGTCGGCAGGCATTCCCGTCATGGGGCACCTGGGCCTGACGCCGCAATCGATACTCAAATTCGGCACCTACTCCGTGCGCGCTAAGGACGAAGCAGAAGCCACGCGGTTGCTCGAAGACGCCCACTTGTTAGAAGATGCAGGCTGCTTTGCCATTGTGCTGGAAAAAATCCCGGCCACGCTAGGCCGACAGGTAACCGAAGAACTGAAAATCCCGACTATCGGCATTGGCGCCGGCCGGTCCACGGACGGACAGGTACTCGTAGCGCATGATATGCTGGGGTTGAACCGGCAGTTTTCCCCACGCTTCCTCCGCCGCTATGCCAATCTGTACGACGCCATGCAGGAAGCCTTCCGTCATTATGTTAAGGATGTCAAATCGGGCGATTTCCCGAACAACAAAGAACAATATTGAATATCGAACCCGCGGAATGACCGGCCACAATGCCTTACGACATACAAATACTTTACGAAGATAACCATATACTGGCGGTGAACAAACGCGCGGGTGACATCGTGCAAGGCGACAAAACCGGCGATACCCCGTTGAGCGAATACCTGAAAAATTATATTAAGCAGCGCGACCACAAACCGGGCAATGTATTTATAGGCGTCCCGCACCGCCTCGACAGGCCGGTAAGCGGCGTGGTGCTATTTGCTAAAACCGGCAAGGCCCTGGAACGGCTCAACGAACTGTTCCGTACCGGCGACGTGCGCAAAATCTATTGGGCTATTGTCCACGACCGCCCGACCAACGACGCCGATTCCTTAACGCATTATTTGATACGTAACGAAAAACAAAATAAATCACATGCCTCCCTCACCCCGCAGCCCAATGCCAAAGAAGCGCGCATGCACTACCGGAGATTAGCCGGCAGCGACCATTATCATCTCATAGCTGTGGAATTACTTACCGGACGGCACCACCAAATCCGTTGCCAACTGGCGGCTATCGGCTGCCCTGTCAAAGGCGACTTAAAATATGGCGCAGCGCGCTCCAACCCCGACGGCAGCATCTCGCTACATGCACGCAGTATCGAACTGATACATCCGGTCAAAAAAGAACCGCTGGCAATCATTGCTCCCGTACCCGACGAAGCATTGTGGAAATACTTTGCTACAAAAATAGAAACGCAGCACGCGCAGAAGGCGCACGCCTAATCAGGCAGTGGCATCAGACTGCCGATGAATGACGGTAACGCGCTTATGTGCAAAAGCGCGTCGGAATCGTAGACCCATGCATCTTCGGGACAAAAATCCATCGGCAATATTTTGTTCAATGCCTGCACCGCCGCGTGTACTTCCGAATGCGACGAAACAGAGATCCCCCAAAAACCGCTTTTAAATACTACCATCTGCGCGGTAGTATATCCTTCGTCATGCAGGAGTCTGAGCATACGGTCAGCATTCCCCCAAGTTTTGAAACTCCCGACAATCACAAGGTATCGCAGGGTCACAGAATCCGCTGCAACCGGTTGCCGTTCCAATTGCGCCGGCTGGCTTTGCGACAAAGAATCTGCGGCGCCGGCGGCTTGGATAGAATCGGTTGCCACCATCTGCACGAGGCTATCATGCGCCACCTGCGCTTGGCCAACCCCGGACGACTGTCCGAGGAAAGTTGTTTTGAACCAGTCGCAACCGGTCATAGTCAGCGCCGCAGACGCGGCCAAATAAATACAAAATAATCTCGTCATAAAATGCTGTTTTTAGATGAGTATCCTGAAACGTTTGCCAAATATACAACGTTTCCATAAAACAATAGGGAAACACAAAAAAAAATATATTAACTTTACCGCAAAAATTTGTTGATAATTATGCAGAAATTAGTAATCCTCATTAGACGAATAGTGAATCTGTCGGAGCATATAGACACAACTTCTACGATAGACTCTATTAAGAAGGGCATTGAATTTAAAGGCCCGAATGTATGGATTCTGGCATTTGCCATTATTGTGGCATCGGTCGGGTTGAATGTAAATGCCATTCCGGTAATTATCGGCGCGATGTTGATCTCGCCGCTTATGGGGCCGATTATGGGCGTGGGGTTGTCTATCGGCATAAACGATTCTATCCTGTTGCAACGGTCGTTGAAAAATCTGGTCATTATGGTGTCCATTAGTCTAACAGCGTCGTTCGCCTATTTTTTCATCAGCCCCCTGCATTTAGGCGAGCCGACGGAACTGCTGGCACGCACACGCCCGACGATATTCGACGTATTCATCGCGTTGTTCGGCGGGTTGGCCGGCATCATCGAAAGCGCCCGGAAAGAAAAAGGAACGGTAATTGCCGGCGTAGCGATAGCTACGGCGCTGATGCCGCCCTTGTGTACAGCAGGCTACGGACTGGCCAACGGCGAATGGACTTACTTTATCGGCGCCTTCTATTTATTCCTGATTAATTCGGTATTCATCGCACTGGCCACTTTCCTGATGGTACGCTATATGAAATTCCCGTCGGTCAAATTCGCCGACGCCCTTAAACAACGGCGCGTCCACCGCACCATTGCTATCTTCTCGACGATCATCATCCTGCCGAGTATTGTCGTAGCATTGATGGTCGTACGTGAAAACCGCTTCGAATATGCCGTCAAAAAGTTTGAACAGGAATACACCAATGCATTTGAAAATACCCAATTTACCAAAATAGAAAGAAGATATCACATGATCGATTCGTCGGAAATCGTAATACACACGATTGGCGAGCCGCTGACCAATTTTCAGAAAAATCAGATGAACGGCAAACTGAAAGAATTTGGCCTGCGGAAAACAAAACTGACCCTTTTACACCGGTTAACTTACCGCGGCGCGGCAGCCAACGACGAAGTAACAACTGCTGTCCTCGAAAATATCTACAACCGTTCCGAAACAATGCTGAAAAGTAAGGACGAACGCATCGCCCAATTAGAAAAAGAACTGGCTACGCTAAAAGCTGACCACATCTCCTATACGCAGATTGCAAGGGAATTGGCGATTACTTATCCGTCGCTGCGAAAAATCACCCTGTCGAAAGGTTTACAGATGAATGTGCCGACCCAAACCACTGACGACTACGTCGTAGTCATGACCGAATGGACATCTCCCGCCGACACACAAGAACTCAAACGAATGGAAGACTGGCTGAAAGTGCGGTTAAACATCCTTAATGTCGTTGTAATTCCTTATTCCGAATGAGATTTTTACCCATACTGATACTTCTTCTTTTATCGCTCGAAGGCTATACGCAGGACACGCTCACGCTGGTATTTGCCGGCGATGTCATGCAGCACAAAGCGCAAATCGATGCGGCAAAGCAGAGCAGCGGCTATGATTACAGCACGTATTTCACGCATGTACAAAAGTATATCGAATCGTCCGACATAGCCATTGCCAACCTCGAAGTAACATTAGCCGGAGAACCATATACGGGATACCCGCAGTTTTCCGCGCCCGACGAACTGGCCATCGCCTTGAAGGAAGCCGGCTTCGACATCCTGCTAACCGCCAACAATCATACGTGCGACAAAGGAAAATCGGGCGTAACGCGCACAATCGACATGCTCGATTCCCTGCGGATACTACATACCGGCACATTCCGCTCGCAAGCACAGCGCGATAGCCTCTATCCGATGATAATAGATGTAAAAGGATTCCGGCTGGCCATCCTCAATTACACCTACGGAACAAACGGCTTTCCCACGCCGCCGTCCACTGTCGTCAACCGCATTGATACGGTGCAGATGGCCACCGATATTGCCGTCGCTCGCGCCATGCAGCCCGACATTATCATGGCCGGCATGCATTGGGGCGACGAATACAAACTGTATCCAAACGTCACGCAGCAAAAACTGGCGGAGTTTCTGATACGGCAGGGCGTGTCATTGATCATCGGGTCGCACCCGCACGTACTGCAACGCATGGAACGCCGGCTAGCCACCGACGGCTCGACGCGAAACGTGGTGCTTTATTCACTGGGAAATTATATTTCAAACATGTCGGCGAAAAACACCGATGGCGGCGTCATGGCGCACATCCGGCTGGTGAAGGACAGTAGCGGGGTGTGCATTGACGAGTGCAGCTATCGCTTCGTATGGACATACAAGCCGCCGGTCAACGGACGGAAGACGTATACCATTCTGCCAATAGCCGATTTCGAACGCACGCCAGACGAACTCAGTCCCGCCGACTTTAAGGCGATGACTGCCTTTGTCGCCCGTATGCGGGCCTTGTATGACAAGGAATCGACAGGCTTTACAGAATGTCTGTAAATTTTTAAACTATATAATGAGCGAAAAATTAATCGTAGTAGAAGGTATTGACCCGGTAGAATTGTATGGGGTCAACAACAAATTGTACAACCATCTCGCGGCGCAGTTCCCGAAATTGAAAATCGTAGCGCGCGGCAACGACATCAAAGTATTCGGCGAGGACAATGAAATGGATGATTTTGAAAACAAGCTTTTGCAACTCATCGACTACCACGCCCGCCGCGGCCGTATTACGACCAACGACATCGACCGTTTATTTGCCGGCGACCTGCTCGAAAAAGTCCAAGACCTGCCGGCCGACGTGCTGGTCTACGGTACTGACGGACGCATAATCCGCGCACGCACAGACAACCAAAAGAAATTAGTAACCGCCTGCGAAAAAAACGACCTCCTGTTTGCTGTAGGTCCGGCCGGTTCGGGCAAAACTTATACGGCCATCGCGTTAGCCGTACGGGCATTGAAAAATAAGGAAGTGAAACGGATAATCCTCACTCGTCCTGCTGTCGAAGCAGGCGAGCGACTGGGCTTCCTGCCCGGCGATATGAAAGAGAAGTTAGACCCTTATCTCCAACCCCTCTACGATGCACTCCACGACATGATCCCTTCTAAAAAACTGGAGAAATTTATGGAAGACGGTACAGTACAGATAGCTCCGCTGGCCTACATGCGCGGACGCACACTCGACAATGCCTGCGCCATCCTCGACGAAGCCCAGAATACCACCGTAGGCCAGCTAAAGATGTTCCTGACACGCATGGGGCACAACGCCAAATTTATCGTTACCGGAGACATCACGCAAGTCGACCTGCCTCGCCGCTCCGACTCCGGCCTGTCGCGCGTCATCAATTGGTTGCAACCGGTCAAAGGCATTGGCTTCGTAACGTTCAACAAGCGCGATATTATCCGTCATGCGCTGGTGAAAGATATTGTGAAAGAGTTTGAGAAAAATGAGGAAGAGCGAGGAGAATAGTCGCTACATTTCAGAACGTCGCCATTGCGCTACTTCGCAAAACTCACCGCCCTTGTTTCGCGGATAACTGTTACTTTTACCTGTCCCGGATACGTCATTTCGTCTTGGATTTTCTTCGCGATATCCTGCGAAAGCACTTCGGCATCGTGGTCGGAAACTTTCTCGCTACCGACAATTACGCGCAATTCGCGGCCGGCTTGTATGGCGTATGTTTTGGTTACGCCGTGGTGCGCCAATGCCAAATCTTCCAAATCCTTCAAGCGTTTGATATACGATTCCACCACTTCGCGGCGCGCCCCAGGGCGTGCGCCCGAAATAGCATCGCAAACCAGTACAATCGGCGAAATAAGCGATGTCATCTCGATTTCCTCATGGTGTGAGCCGATAGCATTACAGATTTCCGGTTTTTCTTTGTATTTTTCGGCCAACCGCATACCCAACAAAGCATGTGGCAATTCCATATCTTCGATGGAAACTTTTCCGATGTCGTGCAGCAAACCGGCGCGTTTGGCTAATTTCGGGTTCAATCCTAATTCCGACGCCATTACTGCACACAAGTTGGCTGTTTCGCGCGAATGCTGCAATAAATTCTGCCCATACGACGAGCGGTATTTCATGCGACCCACTAAACGTACCAGTTCGGGATGCAAGCCGTGAATACCCAAATCAATCGTGGTACGTTTACCGACTTCTATTATTTCCTCTTCTACTTGCTTTTGAATCTTTGCCACCACTTCCTCGATGCGAGCGGGATGAATGCGCCCGTCGGTTACCAACTGATGCAACGCCAATCGCGCCACTTCGCGCCGTACAGGATCAAATGCCGAAAGAACGATGGCCTCCGGCGTATCGTCTACCACAATTTCTACTCCTGTCGCCGCTTCGAGCGCTCGGATATTACGACCTTCGCGTCCGATGATGCGGCCCTTCATCTCGTCGTTGTCAATATGGAAGATCGTTATGGCATTTTCAATCGCCGTTTCCTGCGCTACTCGCTGTAGACTCATTATGATGATGCGTTTAGCTTCTTTTGAGGCATTAAGCCGCGCTTCGTCCATAATTTCGTTAATATACGACATCGCTTGCGTCTTCGCCTCAGCTTTAAGCGATTCTACCAACATATTTTTCGCTTCGACAGCGCTCATGCCGGCAATTGTTTCCAGTTTATCAATCTGTTGCCGGCGCAGCCGATCGTACTCTTCGGCGCGTTTTTCAACGATTTCGATTTGTCCGGCAAGGTTTTCGCGGATAGCATCGGCCTCGCGCTGTTTCCTTTGCAGTTCGGCAAGTTGTTGGTTAAACTGGCTTTCGCGCTGTTTAAATTTATTTTCTGCTTGTGCTAACTTTTGATTTCGCTCGTTAGCCGTTCGCTCATATTCCGATTTTAAATGTAAGAAATGCTCTTTTGCCTGAAGGTTCTTTTCCTTTTTCAAATTTTCAGCAGCGATCTCCGCTTCCTTAATAATCCGTGTGCGTCTTTTTGCCGTTATCTTATTTACGATAAAGAACGATAGCGCACCTCCTATAATCACTGCTCCAATGCTTACTAGTAATATTGTCAAACCATCCATAAGTCAATGTAATACTTTAATATGTTATTAATCTTTATCCTTTATATCTATATTATTTCATCTCATTTAAAAAAACCCGTATCGCTACGCTTGTTTAACGAAAACCCTTAAAGTTTATGTACAGAGCTGCCGGTTTGTTATTTCGAACGTCCTACGTCCCGACTTTCATCGGAATCACCCACTTGTGAGTGGGATCAAACAGGCCTGTTCTACGTACCCGAGCTTCACTCCATTAAATTAAATAATGTTGAGTTTCGCAAAGAGCTTTTAGTGATACGGGTTATCACCCTATTGTAAATAGATAATCTTTAGTTATCCCTTATGTATTTTAAATATTCTTCCAACTGTTTATCTATCTGTTGCACACTATTCACAATAGGTACTGTATCGGTTGCATCTTCATATTTTATCAACTTCATTACGAACTGTAGAGCAGTTATTGACAATGCATCTTGTATATCCCTACCTTTATAGCTTTGGCGATAGCGCATGATCTTTTCGTTGATACGCTTTGCTGCCGCCCGGATATGCTCCTCGTCGGCAGGTGCTATCCGTAAAGGATAACGACGGTCGGCTACTTCAATACTTATTGATATCTTTTCCTCGTCCATCGTCTAATTATTTAAAAGAGCCATACATTTATCAATCTCGCGTACAATTCGTCCTATCTTCAACTTGGCTTCCCGCGTATCTTCGCTTGAAACTTTAAACGCATCGGCCAACTGTAACTTCTTGTTCTTTTCTTCCAGTTCACGAATCGACATCAACAGTTCGTCTATCTTCGCATTCCGCTCCGCCAATTCGTCCCGCAATGCATTCCGTTCTGTTTTTGTGCGTTCATATATAAGTAAAAGTTGTCGAATCTTACCATTCAACCCATTAATCAGCGTTTTCTGTTCGACCGTCATAACTATTACTTTTCGGCAAAGGTAGGTAAAAGAATTGAAAACTGAAAATAGAATTTGCAAATACAGACAAGGAAATTTCAAGCAGGTATATTACATTACAAAATATCAGCCCCGTAAGTTCAAATAGTCAATACAGTGAAGATAAGAAAAAATCATATTTCGGAGGCATCCCCGAAACACGATGGAGAAAAAGCCTTTTCCGCCTGCCGAGCCGTTCCCTCCAAAAAAAATGCTTCAAAAAAATACCTCTACTTATGTGCCCATGTTAAATTGACTGAACATATTACCCCGTTCGAACCCCGAAGGCCTTTCGATTTTTTGGTATGTAGTCCTACTCCCAAACATTACCAACTCACTGATGATATGTTAGCCACAGCGATATTGAATAGTCGTATCACGCATCCGTATCACAGGGATGCGGATTATTGTGTGCATTTCGAATGGGAAGCCGAATGGTCGCATATTCGCGCATGCAGGTCGCGGATTCAAATACGTGGGTTGCGGATGTTATGTCGGAACATTTGATTTCGACCTCATTTTAATTTGCACTTAAGACCTCTTCCAAAATCTCATTCTCATACTGTTCATCGTAACCAATTAACAGATATTTTTTGTAAAAATCTATCAGCGTTTGTAACTGCTCATTGTTTTTTACTGATTTATAATGATTTGCAAGCCTGTAGAATAGTAAATAATAAGTCAGCTTTGCTCCTATTCGCGGAATATCTGTTGTTTTGACTGTTGAAAAATCATGAAGATTTTGGGGTTGCAACAATGCGGCATATAAACTTACATCTATTTGATAACCGGTATTTTCGGTTTTGAAAGGCAATAGTTTTGAAACTAACCCACAATTTTGAAAATACTTGTCCAATCCGCCGTAAAAAGTCGGTGTTGCAAAATTTGTAAAACAGATATCCCTTTCAGCAAAATTGTCTTGTACTATTTGCAATAACACAGCGCGTTGAGGACTTAAATAGGTTCGTTCTTTTGCCTCTTCGCCTTCAATTTTTGCATGCATTCTGTTTGAAACCAAATCGGGATCAATATCCCACTGCATTTGAAAATCAGCACTAAGAGCATATTTTTCCGTCATCTTTTTCGAAACGGGAATTGCAACCGTTGTCGTTCTCCATTTAAAAGGGTGAATATCGAATAATTGATTATCCGTAAGGTTGATATTAATTTTCGTAACAGAACTTTTCAATCCGTTTTTTAAGAATTTAACATGCCAAACCCTGTCAATATTTCCAAGCGGAATCACTGTAATATCTTTCCTGAACTCTTGACATTGCTGTAGATACATGCAAATATCAAAATCCGCATTACCGGCTGTAAAAAGAATAGCATTTTCAGGACAGCTATTCATAATATTTTTGCCAAACTCTACCAGCCACGGAGGATAAGCGCCTTTGTCGTATGCTTTTTGATAAAAGAACCGCAATTTTTCCGCATCATAGTTTTGCATTGCAACAAAAGCATTTGCACTACATTCAGCGCCATAAAAATATTTTGCATTACCAAAATCCGGATTTAACTCGATTGCTTTGTTCAAATAATTGAAAATTTTTCCGGAACATGCATAATCATACCCTTGCAACGGACGACTGTCATACGCCCGATAATGATTGAAGAAGCCGAGGTAATAATAAATTTCAGCATCGTTTGGCGCTTTTTCAAGCGCTTTTTCCATTAGCATAATAGCTTCATTGTAATGCTCGTTTTTAAATTCATCCAGTGCTTGTTCTTTGAATGTCTTTTCCTGCGCAAAAGTTGCTGTTGTAGAAAACAATAAAACTGTAAAAAAGATATTTTTCATATAGTGTGTCTTATATAAATACATTTTAAGACAAATATACGTAAAACTTTCGATATTCGACCTTCAGTGTTGCACCGATTTTATAAAAGTCTTTCCTTAGCAGCTTCTTAAAATCTTGTTATATGCCTAATAGTTAATAAAATATTGATGAGAAAGTGTAGAGGAATTAGCAAAGTTTTGTACCTCTACGGTAAAAAATCTTGCAAAAAAGTCCTATCTCCATCGTTCATTCCCGCCGGTACTTTTCCTTGTATAGCTGCCGCCGAGAAGCGTCAGGGAGGTTCGACTTAACGAAAGCGGGGTCGCTGCCGGTACAATTGTCGAAGCCATAACCGGACTGCTGCGGGCAGACGTGGGTTTTCCAGTCATTCCAGTGCGTATTACCCGACAGCGAGGCGGGTATCGCACCGGATAACCGGTTTTGCGCCAGCCATATTTCCGCTAAGGCCGGCTGTGCGCCCAAATTAGCAGGGATACTTCCCGTCAGGTTATTGCCATCCAGCGCCAGTGATTTTAAATCCATACATGCGCCGAGATAATTCGGAATAACGCCTGAGAGCGTATTCTTATACAGGTAGAACGCTTGCAGTTTGGTGAGCGACAACCATTCGGAAGGAATGTCGCTCGAAAAGGTATTAAAACTGACGTCTACATAAATCAGTTTGGTTAAGGACGACCAGTTGGCCGGTAGGCTGCCCGTGAGGCTGTTTTTACTGAATGCCAAATACTCCAGCGCCGTCAAACTGTTTAATGCCGGCAATGAGCTAAACGTATTAAAGCTGCCGTCGAGTACTATGAGTTTCGTCAGTGGCTGTATAGCTGGAAAGGCGCCGTTAAGTTGGTTTTCAGATAAATCCAGATAAACCAGTTGCGTCCACTGGCTGACCGTCTCCGGGACACTTCCGCTAAGGTGATTGTCGTGCAGGTCGCAGTATTGCAGGAGACTTAGGACGCCGATACTTTCGGGCAGCGTGCCGGAGAGGTTGTTTGCGGGCAAGTGCAGTTCCGTTACGCGCCCGTTTTCTACTTTTACGCCTTGCCATTGGCTCATCCGTTGAGTGAGCGTCCACCGGGTAACCCATCCGGCGCCGCCGGTTGCGTTATAGAGGTCGAGCAGCGCCAGACTGTCGCTTTGCGTGGCAGAGAGCGCCGGTTGCGATACGCTAATGGTGGCAGTAGCCGTGCCGGAGGTACAGCGTACGGTGGCGCTGAGGGCGTTGCCCCTATTTACTTCGGCTTCCAGATGCAGGCTGGTCGCGCCGGTTTTCGTTGCCGTAAGCCATGTGGCGTCGGACGAAGCCGACCAATCGGACGCATTCGTAAGGGTAACCGTAACGGTTTGCGAGCCTCCGATGGCCGGCAGCGACATTACTGCAGGGCTGACGGTTATGGTAACGGGTGGTATTTCGGACGGCGTATCGTCTTTGCCGCCGCAAGAACTCACGGAGATAGTCAATAGTGACAAAGCGCTTATTGTCAATATAAAAATGGAATTATGCGATTTCATATTTATGGGGTATTTAATGTATTTCATTTGTAATGCTTAGTTTTTTATTATTTGTTTTATGACGTAGCCTTTTTCGCCGGACAGTTTTACTATCCCTGTTCCGGACGGATAGCGCGACATATCAATGTCGAAAAAGCGACTGAGGTAGGTTTGCGACAGGTAGACGCCGCCGGTAATCGTATAAACGGTTACTTGCACGGATGTTATAGTCTCGTCTTCAATTACGACATGCAACACGTTGCCCGTCGGGTTGGGGAACAGCGAGGCTGTCAGGCCGTGCGACGCCAGCGTTACCGATTCGTCTAAATAAATACCGTCGGAAACCGTTCCGGAGGTATCGGTGGCGTTGGCCACAGCAAAGAAGATTTCCTTAAAGCCGTGCTGTCCGCTAAGCGTATAGACCGGTTCGGGGACATACGGGAACCATACGCGCCCGACTTGTTCCCGTTTTTCGGATACGCTGTAATGCGTGGGAACTCCGTTTTCTACTGTATGATTCAACGTTACTTCCCGTTGCGTAGCGTACGTGGCGCCATTGCTGATGCCGAACGCCGTCAGGCTCAGTTTGGCGTGCAGCGGCTTGTAGTAAACAACGTCGCTTACAACGGTGGTCTCGCTGACCTCGTTTTTGAGTTTGGCATAGACGGTTTTATTACCGATGGCATCCGAAGCCAGCGTATAGGTGAGCGCTCCCGGCATGTACGTTTGCCATGCGGCGCCGCTCAGGTCGGCCGTCTCGCCGGCCATAAAATGCGTAGGAGAGCCGCCGGTGAAGCTGAAACTCAAATCGACCGTGCGGAAGACTGCCACAAAAACGCCCCCGTTGAGAGACACTGCTGTTAGCGTAACAGGCGCATCGGCGCGGCTTACGACCACCGTATAGTTTTTGGTCGTCGCGCCGTCTTCAGCTGTTACGGTGATAGTAAAGGTATTGGCGCCCACCTGCAACGTCCTGTTGCCGACGTCGCCGCTGACGCTCGCCGACGAATGGGCGGCGGTAGCGCTGAGGGTGATTGCGCTTATATTATTTGCTACGCTGACCGTATAGCTTGTGGTAGCCGCATTAAACGCCGGCTCCAGAGTACCCGCGCTGACGGTGAGCGTTTGCAGGTTGGCGTCATTGCTTTTGGCGATGAAATTAGCGACCAGCGTAATATCCTGCGTAACGCTAAAGCTGTACGGATTGGCGGCGCTGACTTCGTTGCCGCCGCTGGTCCAGTTAACGAATTTGTATCCGCTAAACGCCGTGGCACTTACCGATGCCGTCGTATTGGCCGCATACAGCCCGCTACCGCTTGCGCTGCCGTAGGTATTGTTGTTGGCGGTTGCATTGACGGTAAATCCGGCGCCGGAGATTTGTAAGAAATCTTGCCATACCGGCGCTGCCTGATAAGCTGCCAGCGCCGTCGTCGGCACTTTTAGTTCGCAAGCGATTTTATCTACCGATTGAAAGACGTCGGCGGTAATACTGACAGGCGTGGAATTTAAATTGGTAATAACTGCCAAATTGGAACACTGCATAAACGCAGCGCTACCAATACTCGTTAAGCTTGCTGGCAGCGTCAACGACGTAACCGCAAGAAGATTGAAGGCACTAGTGCCGATGGAAGTCAGGGCCGGAGGCAGTTCCAGCGTGCCGGTGAACTTGCAGTTTGTAAACGCAAACTGGCCGATTGTAGTTACGCCGGAAGGTATGACCAACGGACCGCTCATAGCAAAACAACTCGCAAAGGCATAGTCTCCGATGGACGTTAATTGAGCCGGCAAACGAAGGCTGGTGAGGCCGTAGCAGTTTTGAAATACCGCCGTGCCGATAGATGTTATTCCGTCCGGCAGGTGCAGGGCGCCGGTGATGCCGGGGCAGGCGGTAAACGCCAAATCGCCTATTGTACGCAGGGACGGCAAGTGCAGGACGCCGGTGATGCCGCTGCTGTAAAAGGCGGCATATTCTATACTTACAATACCTTCCGGGATTATAACGGTGGTCAGGTTAGTACAATACGTAAAGGTAATTCGTCCGATAGCGGTTAAAGAAGTGGGCAGCGCTACCGATTTCAGGGACAGTTTGGGTTGCAGGTTGCCGGTACAGAAAGAAAGTTGCGGCAAGGTATGGTCGGGATAAAGGGTATCCTTTCCATAGAATGTGCCTTCCGTGCCGGAGTAGGTCACGATGGTCGCGGCGGTTAGGTCTAATTCCGCGAGGTTGGGCATGCTGTCGCGCATGAACTGGACGTCGCGGGCGTCAATGTTGCCGCTGAGCTTTAGAAAAGTAATCGTTTTGATACCGGACTTTTCTTTGAGCGTGCCCGCTTCCGTCAGGGTATAGCTTCCGGGTTTGCCGAAATAGGCAGTAACTTCCGTATCCTGCGTGAGGGTAAGGGTCAGTTCGGGCATGGTAGACAGCACGGATCCTCCACTTGTCCACTGTATAAATTCATAGCCGGAAAAAGGAGTAGCGGTTACGCTAATGGCCGTACCGTCTGGATACAAGCCCTCGGCTGCGGCGGAAAGGCTGCCATACCGGGGATCGTTGACCTTGGTGGTGAATAGCCTCCCGCCGCCGGTAACATAAAAATCTTTCCATACCTCCGCCGCTTGGTAAGCTGCTACCGACGCCGTCGGCACTGTTAAAGTACACGCCGCCGTATTGACGTTTTGGAAAATATTATTACTGTTGAGAAGACTGATAGGCGTGGGATTGAGGTTGGTAATGGATACTAACTGCGTACACCTCGAAAATGCGCCAGAGCCGATAGCCTTTACGCTGGCCGGCAGGGTAATCGTACGCAATTTGCAAGATTCGAATGCATTACCTAAAATATCTGTCAGGCCCGGCGGAAACGACACGGAAACCAAATTATTACAATTAAAGAATCCCATAGAGCCTATCACGGTTAGCCCGGCAGGAAGCTTCACGGAAATGAGAGAACTCTTTCCGCTGCCTGTCACATGATTATAAAACGAAAAGAAGGGCATTTCGTTCGCCGAATAATTGAAACTAGCCCCGGCATATGTGCCTTCCGTACCGGAGTAGGCCACGACGGTCGCGGCAGCCAGGTCTAATCCCGCAAGATAGGGCATGCTGTCGCGCATGAACTGGACGTCGCGGGCGTCAATGTAGCCGCTAAGCGTTAAGTGAGTTATCTCTTTAATGCCGGCGATGTCTTTGAGCGTGCCGGCTTCCGTCAGGGTATAGCTGCCGGATTTTACAAAATGGGCGGTAACTTCCGTATCCTGCGTAAGGGTAAGGCTCAGTTCGGGCGTGGTCGCCAGCACGGTTTCCCCGCTTGTCCACTGTATAAATTCATAGCCGGAAAAAGGAGTAGCGGTTACGCTAATGGCCGTACCGTCCGGATACAAGCCGTTGGCTGTGCCGGAAATGTGGCCGAGCCGGGGATTGCTGGCTGTAGCGGAGAATAGCCTCCCGCCGCCGATAACATAAAAATCTTTCCATACCTCCGCCGCCTGGTAAGCCGCCACCGACGTCGTCGCTACTTTTAATGTGCACGCCGCCGTATTGACATGCAAGAAAACATTATCACTGCTGCGAAGACTGACAGGCGTGGGGTTGAGGCTAGTAATGGATACCAACCTCAATCTCAAAAATGCGCCAGGGCCGATAGTCGTTACGCTGGCCGGCAAGATAATCGTACGCAATCCGCACTCCCCGAATGCGCTATTTAAAATCTTTGTCAGGCCGGACGGAAACGACACGGAAACTAAATTATTACACCCATAAAACCCCGCATTGCCTATCGAAGTTAGCCCGGCAGGAAGCTTCACGGAAAGAAGCGTATGCTTTCCGGTGGTATAATTATAGAACGAATAACCCGGCATCTGGTTCGCTGGATAAATGACATTGCTGCCGTATTGCGTGCCGTCCGTGCCGGAATAGGCCACGACGGTCGCGTCGGTCAGGTCTAATTCCGTGAGATTAGGCATACTGTCGCGCATGAACTGGACGTCGCGGGCGTCAATGTAGCCGCTAAGCGTTAAGTGGGTTATCTCCTTAATGCCGGCGACGTCTTTGAGCGTGTTCACTTCTGTCAGGGTATAGCTGCCAGTTTTTGCGAAATGGGCGGTAACTTCCGTATCTTGCGTGAGGGTGAGGGTCAGTTCGGGCGTAGTAGACAGCACGGTTTCCCCGCTTGTCCAGCGCAGGAATTCATAGCCGGCGGCCGGGTGGGCGGTCAGTTGCAGGGTCGTTCCGTTGTTATATATGCCGGAGGTAGCCCCGGAAACGCTTCCAAGTACCTCGTTATTAACCGAAATGGTCAGCGCTATGCCGCCCGTAACCAGAAAGTTTCTCCATACTGCCGCACTCTTGTAGGCATTCAGCGAACCGGACGGCACTTTCAACTGGACAGCGCTTTGAGTAACGCCCAGAAACACATCACTCGTAATACTGACGGGCGTGGGGTTGAGATTGACGAGGCTCGTCAGGCCGGTACAATTCCAAAACGCAAAGGGCGAAATGGTCGTTAGTCCCGCCGGCAGTATAAAGGATGTGATTTTAGTGCAATTCATAAATACATAGTAGCCAATGTATGTCAGCGAGGGCGGGAGCGTTATCTCCGGCAGGTTACTGCAGCCCATAAATGCACTCTGATCTATCCGTTGCAGACCGTTCGGCAGTTCAATGGAAAGCAGGCCGGTGCAGTAATTAAATGCATAGCTTCCAATACTTGTTATTGCCGCCGGTAATTTTACCGATCTAATGCTTGCTTTCCCGATATACTCATAATAGGAATTGTTATAGTTATAGCGGCAGAATGAATAGTTTGGTATCGCATCGGCAAAATAACCGACATACGTGCCGTAGTCGGTACCTTCCGTTCCAATATAACTCACAATGGTGGCGCGGCTTAAATCGAGCGTTTCCAAGGTAGGCATACTGTCGCGCATGAACTGGATGTCGCGGGCATCAATCGTTCCTGAGAGCATTAGCGTCGTACTCGCTTTGATGCCGGCGATGTTTTTCAATGTCCCCGCTTCGGTAAGGGTATAATGGCTGAATTTACCAAAATGGGCAGTAATAACCGTATCCTGCACTAATGTAAACGACAGGGCCGGGTCGATGGTCAAGGTATCCTCGTTTGCGAGCCATCCGTAAAAGTCATAGTCGGCAAAAGGAGTAGCGGTTACGCTGACAGCGGCGCCACTGTCATAAATCCCAGTGGCCATTCCGGAAAGGCTTCCTGTCTGTCTATTTTTGACAACGGTCAGGGCCATGCCGCCTGTTATATTCAGAAAATCTTTCCATACATCCGCCGTCTGGTAGGCATCCAGCGAACTGGCAGGCACTTTTAATACGCAGGTTGTTTTATCTACGGCCGGCCCAGCTATAAAATGCCCCTCAAAAACATTGCTGTTAATGCTTTGTGGCGTCGGATTCAGATTGGTAATAGACGCAAGCGCAGTGCAACAGTAGAATGCTTGCGCCCCTATAGCTGTTACGGTTCGGGGAAGGAGAATACTCGTTAAACGGGGACAAGTGCTAAACGCGTTATTTTCTATAGTCGTTACCTTTTCCGGCAGGTGGACAGTGGTCAGGGCCTGGCAATTATAAAAGGTGGCGTCCCGTATAACGGTTACGCCGTCCGGTATGGTAATACTCGTTAAACCGGTACAACTTTGAAGTGCGCCATTTCCGAGCGAGGTCAGGCTGTTCGGCAGGTCGATGGAAACTAATCCGGTACAGTTCCAGAAAGCCAGGCTTCCGATAGTCGTCATCCCGTCCGGCAGGATAACTGAAGTCAGGCTGGTGCAATAACCAAATATATAGTTTTCTAGGATAGTTATTCCGTCCGGTATGGTAATACTCGTTAAGCTGGTGCAACTATTAAATGCATAACCGCTCAACTTTGTTAATCCATCCGGAAGCTCAATGCTTGTTAAGCTGGTGCAACTTCTAAATGCACCTCCTCCTATTACTGTTAATCCATCCGGAAGCTCAATGCTTGTTAAGCTGGAACATATAGCAAATGCCTCATAGTATATCTGTTCTAACTCTGCAGGCAACTGAATACTCGTTAAGCCGCTGCATCTACAAAATGCATAATTTCCTATATGAGTTATTTCAGGTGGTAGAAGAATTGACGTGAGGGTCGTTTTGCCTGTATTGGTGGAGTTATTATAAAATGAATAATCCGGTAGGCGATTAGCCGAATAAGTATAATCGCGGCTGTCGTCCGTGCCTTCTGTGCCGGAGTAGGCGACTATCATCGTACCGGTCAGATCTAATT
The DNA here is from genome assembly GCA_031278545.1 of Prevotellaceae bacterium. Classification (GTDB taxonomy): domain Bacteria; phylum Bacteroidota; class Bacteroidia; order Bacteroidales; family UBA932; genus JAIRKX01. The sequence goes on along the minus strand of JAITKF010000092.1, from coordinate 1,986 downwards.
CTGCAAGAACCGACATGCTATCCCGCATAAACCGGATGTCGCGGGCATCAATACTGCCGGTCAGGGTGAGATTGGTAATAGTATTGGCGGGCGTAGCGCCGAAATTGTAGCTTTGCAGCGTCCCCGCCGCATTTAGGTGAATAGTTGTAGTTACCTGCGCCGCCGCCGGCAGGCAGGTCAGCAGGCATCCAATGAAGCCTGCGGCTAATGTGTATACATATTTTGTCATACGTTTTGTATTTTAAATTAGTAATTTTTATTTTTTATCGTTCATTATTTTAATACTTATTTCTTCGTTCCGTTCCTGCGCCGCGGTCAGGATTGCAATTAAACGTTGTTCGTACAGCGTGGAACGGACGACTTTTCCCGGCTCTTTGTTCTCCCCCAAGAGGATACAACCCGACGTATCGTGCGCCGTATTGCCGCGGTGAAGTAGCACGCCGCCAAACCCTGGAACGTTCAACAGGCGCGGCAGTGCCCGCTTCTTTGCCGGTGAACGCACGACCACCACCGTATATTCGCCTGTCGGGATAGCGGTTTCATGTGCCACTTTCCGCTGCCTGATTTCGTCCAGCGACATAGCTTTAGTCAGTCCACAGTCGGCATCTTCGAGCGTGTCGCAAAAATACTCGCCGTCAATGTAGAGGCTACCGATAGTATAGGTTTCTTTTAAAAACCGTCTCTTTAATGTCAGTTCCATAGTTCATTTATTCATTTATTCAATCAATCATTCATTTATACGTTATAAGCGTGTACAAAAAAAGCGTGTACACTTTTGAGTACCGGTTTATACGCTTGAGGAGACGTTATTATTGGGACTTAACCGATTATACTGATTTCATTGAAATAATTTTTTTAAAGGTTTTTATGTCAATGATTGCTATTGGTGGAAATTCGACAGATTTTAGTATCTCGAAATGACGGTCGTTGGAAACAAGATAGTCGGCGCCAGCATTCAAAGCGCCGTCGACAAACTTGTTATCATCGGGGTCATCCGTAAGTAAATTCCACTTGTAGTAATTATTGGCCTTTATTGCATTAAATGAAAGCAATAATTCGTTTATGACATCACTCACAAACTGCTGGCTATAAAAACGAGCCAGAACTTCACTGTACTCATTAATGATATCCGTAGTATAGCAAAGCGTAATTCGTCTGTCCCTGAATGCGCTCCACAGGCAATAGTATGGAGAAGTTACAGGTAACCAGACAACCAAACAGTTTGTATCAAGAACAACTTTCATTGGTAGTGCGAACGATAATGTGAATTTAGAATTTCTTCTATTTTCTCATCGCAAAGCGAAATTTTACGTGCTTCATCGTCCACTCTTTTTCGGTAGTAATCAAGCAACATAGCTTGAATATCTATCTTTTCTTCTTCGCTCCTTATTCGTGCAAATACCTGTAATAATAGTATTTGCGATTCATTTAACGGAGACTTTGCTACTATTGTATTCATATTGCTTTATTTTTAAATCACAGGTATAAATATACGAATAATTATTGAGAAATATTTTTTAACGTTTATTTTCCCATTCTTTTTTATAGAACAATACATGTAGCAATCGCGCCTCAAAACAGATTTAGTCTATTTCCAATCACACAAAATACGACCTTCATTGCAACCGGCAAAATTAAGCGTGTAAACCAATATGTCAAAGAGCGTAACTTATTCTTTTGTCTGAACTTTTATGATACTTATCATTGATTCTTATGATTTTCCCGATGCTCTCCTAACAATAAAATCATTTAAATCAAATACATCATACTTAGCGGCGGTTACGTAGCTATAGCTCCGCAGTTCTGCCCGGTCGAACAACCCCCAAAATCCTTCGCGGTTGTCGAATACTTTCAGTTTGTTAATGCATGCGTAAAACATACTGTTAATGGTTAATAGTTAATAATTAAAGAGTATTTATTTTTAGCTCATGTTTTTATATTCTTATTTTTCAAGTATTTATACTTATTTTTATAGCTTAGCTATAT
>JAITKF010000047.1 GCA_031278545.1 Prevotellaceae bacterium | reverse complement strand
GCATATATTAAATTTACATTAAATCTACAAGGCAGGTCTAAAAGATGCGTTTTTTGCCTGTTTTTTTGACCACAGTTTGGTAGGTAATTTATAATATCAGAAGTAGTGATGTAAATAAGCTATTAATTAAACACTTAAAAACTGAAAAAAGAGAGCGTATGAGGACGACACAGGTAAAAGAGGAGAAATTTCCCCTGAAAAGAGGAAAGAAATACTTAACCTTTCTATGTTTCGAAAATGAGAAGGAGATGCCGTTTTCTACTTCTGATAATATAAATTACCCGAAGCAAAAAAGGAATCTAAAATTTGCTTTAGTAATTCATCTCAAAGATGTAAATAACGGGGCAAAGATAGTGATATTTTTGGTAACACAAAATAATTTGAAAAAACAAATCCGGAGGTCGCGGGGAATTTTTTTTTGAGCATTGTGTAACGAGCGATGCGTCAATAGTCTAAAGGGTGATTCTTGTGATTGGCAGCCTTTAGCCTTTCCGACTCGGAAAATAGAGGTAGACCGACGCGCTACGGCAGCTCGGTTTCTGTTTATTGTTCATTAAAAATAATTACTTTTGCACCCTTATTTTAAAATGACGCTTGCAATGTTAATCGTACTTGCAATATTATATATATGAAAGAAAAATTAGATCCGGACTATTTGTTTGAAGTCAGCTGGGAGGTGTGTAACAAGGTGGGAGGCATCTATACGGTGGTGTCGACCAAAGCCCTGAATATGGGAAGGGAACTGGGGGATAAGCATATTCTGATCGGTCCCGATGTGTGGCGCGATACTGAAGCCAATCCCGATTTTATAGAGTATCCGCGTCTGCTGAAGGCGTGGCATGCGAAGACGGTGCAGGAGGGACTGCGTATCCGCATCGGTCGGTGGAATGTAGCAGGAAATCCGGTGGCAGTGCTGGTCGATTTTTCGTCGTTCATCGTAAATAAAGACGCTATATCCTGCGGACAATACTCATAACTATTAGTTCTTAGTTCACATCGTGTGTTCGATGGTGAAGGTAACGGATTTTGGATCTTTGTATTTTCCTTTCCCATGGAGGGCGATGAGCCGGAGGATGTCAGTTTTTGCTATGATTTTTTTTGGGTTATTTGTTTGTTTTGTATGGGTGTGTGTTCCATTTGTATTTTGGTTAATGTGGGTGCAAAGGTAGTTTTTTGGTTTTGTATGTTTTTAGGTGGATATTTTTTCGCCGTATGCGAGGTCTCCTGCGTCGCCTAATCCGGGTACGATGTATGCTTTGGTGGTGAGTTCTTCGTCGATGGCTCCTACCCAGAGGGTTATTTCTTTTTGGGGAAGGTTTTTGCGGATGTAGTCGACGCCGTATTTGCTGGCGATGGGGGCTACGATGTGGGTGTGTTGGGGTTGTCCTTTTTCGGTGAGTGCGCGGTAGGTGAGGTGCATGGATTCGCCGGTGGCGAGCATGGGGTCCATAAGGATGAGTGTTTTGCCGGTGATGTGTGGGGCGGTGATGTATTCGAGTTGGATGGTAAATTTATAGTCTTTTCCGTATTTCCGGTAGGCTGCGATGAATGCATTTTCGGCTTTGTCGAAGTAGTTTAGGAATCCTTGGTGGAGGGGTATTCCAGCGCGTAGGATGGTAGCCAGTACGAGGTTGTTTTTTGGAAGTGCGGTGGTGGCGATGCCTAGTGGGGTGTTGATGTCTTCGTTAGTGTGGGGGAGTGTTTTGCTGATTTCGTAGGCGAAGATTTCGCCTGTTCGTTCCATGTTCCGGCGGAATCGCATGCGGTCTTTTTGGGTGTTGGTGTCGCGCATTTCGGCGATGAATTGGTTGAGTACCGAGGAGGTGTCGGTGAGTACGTGGAGGTTGTTTGGGAGGGTTGTTTTTTGTGTGTGTGTCATGGTATGTTTCTTTAGTGGGTTTGTGGGTAGAGTGTGTTTATAGTTCTTTCCGCAGGCGTGCTACGGGGATGTTTAGTTGTTCGCGGTATTTGGCGACGGTTCTTCGGGCGAGATTGTATCCGCGTTGTTTGAGGAGTGTGGTGAGTTGGGCGTCTGGGAGGGGTTTTTTTTTGTCTTCGTATTGGATGGTTTGTTGTAGTATTGTTTTTATTTCGCGGGTGGATATTTCTTCGCCGGCGGTGTTTTTCATGGCTTCGGAGAAGAAGTGTTTGAGGGGGTATATGCCGAAGTGTGTTTGGATGTATTTGCTGTTGACGACGCGTGAGATGGTGGAGATGTCGTATCCGCATCGGTCGGCGATGTGGCGCAGGGTCATGGGTCGTAGTTTGGTTTCGTCGCCGTCGAGGAAGTATTCGTGTTGGTAGTTGAGAATGGTTTGCATGGTGGTAAGGAGGGTTTGTTGTCGTTGTTTGATGGCTTCGATAAATCGGGCGGCGTCTTCTGTTTTTTGGCGGATGAATGTGGCGGCGGCGCGGTTTTTGGCGGGAGCGTGGGGGATGGTGTGGTGGGTTAGTTGGGCGTAGTGTTTGTTGAGGAGTAGTTGTGGGGTGTTGTATCGTAGGAGGGATAGTTGTGGTTGTCCGTCGGTGAGTTCGAGGAGGAAGTCGGGGACGATTTGTCGTGCTTGGTCGTTGTAGGAGTCGTGGTGGCTGTTTGCGGGTCGTGGGTTTAGTTTGGTGATTTCGTGGATGGCTTTTTTTAGGGTTTGGTCGTCAATTTGTAGTTTGTTTTTGATTTTTTGGTAGTGTTTTTTTCCGAAGTTGTTGAAGTGTTTACGTATGATTTGTATGGCTATTTGTTGGGAGGGTGTGGGGTGGGAGTGTTTTTGTAGTTGAATCAAGAGGCATTCTTGCAGGTTTCGGGCGGCGATTCCGGGAGGGTCAAGGTCTTGTATGGCGGCGAGTATTTGTTGTAGTTCTTCGGGGGTTGAGTGGATGTTTGAGTGGAATGCGAGGTCGTCGGCGATGGCGGGGAGTTCCCGGCGGAGGTATCCATCGTCGTCGAGGTTTCCGATGAGGTAGCTGGCGATAGTTCGTTGGTGTTCGTTGAGGTGGGTGTATCCTATTTGTGTGTCGAGTTGTTGGCGGAAGTTTTCTTTGGCGGATAGGGTGGGGAATTCGGGTTTGGCGGGGGGAGTGAATGAGGGGTTATATAGTTTGTAGGCGGGAGTATCGTCGTCGGGAGCGGGTACGGGGGGGTGTTCGTCGTCGGGCATTTGTTCTTCGTCAAGCGCGGGGTTTTCTTCCAGTTCTTCTTTGACTCGCTGGTTGAATTGCATGATAGGCAGTTCCAGCAGTTTGATTGTCTGGATTTGCAGCGGCGATAGTTTTTGCTGCAATTTGAGCTGGGTGGTCTGTTTAAGCATAGCTTTGCAAAGGTATAAAAAAAAAATGAGGAAGTGGGGGGGTTGTTGGATTTTTTTTATCTTTGCGTATATTTTATTTAGTATGGATAGAGGTAATAAGAGGTATCGTATGTATGCAGGGGTGCGGTCGTATTTGTTGATGACCGTGGGGTTGTTTATTTATGCTTTCGGGTGGGTTGTTTTTATTATTCCCAATGAAATTGCGGGGGGTGGCGTTATTGGCGTGGCGGCGATTATTACGTATGCGACGGGGTTTCCGACGGAGTATAGTTATTTGATAATAAACGCGGGGTTGGTGGCTGCGGGGATGTTGGTTCTCGGGCGCGGTTTTGGAGTGAAGACGCTTTATGGTATCGGAATGGCGGCGGCGTTGTTTCATTTCCTGCCGGCGTTTATTTCCCCGTCGTTTATTGAGCAGGCGGTCATTCCGGGTAATAACTTGCTGAATGCTCTGATTGGCGGCACGGCGAGCGGTCTTGGCATCGGGATGGTATTTATGCAAGGCGGCAGTACAGGCGGGACGGATATTGTGGCTATCGTCTGGTCGAAGTTTAATAATATTTCGCCCGGACGGGTGTTTATTTTTTGCGACTTGGTTATTATCGGTTCTATTCTTTTGCTTCCCGGCCGGTCGTTCGAGCATGTGATTTACGGGTACGTTGAGATGGTGTCGTTTTCGTATGTGATCGATTTGGTCATTTCGGGAAATAAACAGTCGGTGCAGATCATGGTTTTTTCACAACATTACGAATGGATTGCCGACCGTCTGGTGTCCGACCTGCAACGGGGCGTAACGGTCATTGATTCGATGGGCTGGTATACGAAACGGGCAGGAAAAGTAATTGTCGTCGTCGCCCGGAAGAACGAGGCCAACAGTATCTTCCGTATTGTGAAGGAAACCGACCCGCAGGCTTTTATTTCCGTGGCCAACGTGATGGGCGTCTTCGGCAAAGGGTTCGAACAAATTAAGACGGGGAAAATTTCGTGGAAGAAGAACGCGCCTGAGGCGGAACCGCACTAATCCGCCAGCGCCGCGTCCGGAGGCTTCACGCCGCCGTCAATGGCAGTCAATTACGCCGGCCCCGGCGCCAACCTAAAAAAATTTCCGAAAAAATAATCATTTTCTCATTGACAATCCAAGATAAATTAGTATCTTGCGGCGATTTTTAATCGTAAGTATTATGGCCTATTTAGAATTCAACAAAGCGAAATTGGTAAACCTCGAGTACTCCCTTGACCGGGAAATGCTTGCTACGACCCGCACGGGCGGCTATACCAGTTCTACTATCGTATGTTGCAACACGCGGAAATATCACGGGTTGCTGGTCGTCCCGGTCGAAAAATTGAACAACGAAAACCATGTGCTGCTTTCCTCGCTCGATGAGACCATCGTGCAGCACGGACAGTCGTTTAACCTCGGCATCCACCGTTTTCCGGGCGTCTACGAACCACGGGGGCATAAGTACATCGTCGACTTTGCCTATGAACCGGTGGCCACTATTACGTATCAGGTCGGCGGAGTGGCGCTACGGAAGGAAATCCTGCTAATCCATAACGAAGACGGGATTCTGCTTCGCTATACGCTGCTCAATGCCCATTCGCCCACCACATTGCGCTTAAAACCATTCCTCTCTTACCGGAATATCCATGCGTTGAGTAAGGCCAACATGGTAGCCGATACACGCTACCGGCCTATCCCAAATGGCATCAAATCGAAACTGTACAACGAATTTCCGTCGCTGCACATGCAGCTTAACCGGGCAAACGACTTCGTCGCCTGCCCCGACTGGTACTATAATGTGGAATACCGCGAAGAGCAGCGGCGCGGCTACGATTACCTCGAAGATCTCTTTACGCCCGGATACTTTGAACTGCCCATCAAAAAGGGCGACAGTATTATCTTTTCCGCTTCGGTGGCCGAGCAGAAGCCGGCGCAGTTGAAGCGGAAATTCGAGCAGCAAATAACAACACGCCCGTCGCGCGACAGCTATGAAAATTGCCTGAAAGTATCGGCCTCGCAGTTTATTGTACAGCGCAATGGGGGCACGGACGTCGTGGCCGGATATCCGTGGTTTGGACGCTGGGGACGCGATACGTTTATCTCCCTGCCGGGCCTCACACTGGCGGCAAACTATAACCCACAAGCCTGCAAAGAAGCGCTGGATACGCTATCGGGAGAGCTGTCCGGCGGCCTGTTCCCTAATATCGGGACAGGTCTGGCGGCGGCTTACAATTCGGTCGACGCGCCCCTATGGTACTTCTGGACCATCCAGCAATATGCGGCGGAAACCGGCTTGCGCTCACAAGTGTGGAACGACTACGGCGAAAAAATGAAAAGCATCCTCCAAACCTACCGTAGCGGAAAATTGACGAATATCCGGATGCACGATAACGGCCTTATTTGGGCGGAAGAAGCAGGAAAGGCGCTGACGTGGATGGACGCCATCGTGCAGGGCGTACCGGTTACGCCACGTTCGGGCTATCAGGTCGAAATCAACGCACTTTGGTATAATGCCATCTGCTATACGCTGGAACTGGCAAAGGAGCAGCCCGGCGAAGAAGTCTTCGTGGCCGCATGGGAACACCTGCCGGCATTGATAGAAAAAAACTACCTGCCCACGTTCTGGTCGGCCGTGCGCCGGCATCTGGCGGATTATGTAGGCGAAGAAGGACAGAATATCTTCACGCGCCCCAATCAGGTATTCGCCTGCTCGCTTCCCTACAGCCCCATCTCCGACGAAACAAAACGTGACGTGCTGCGGGCCATCGAAAATGAACTGCTGACACCAAAAGGCCTGCGTACGCTGGCGCCGAAAAACCCGCTGTACAAAAGCCGTTACGAAGGCAACCAGCCGACGCGCGACAACGCCTATCACCAGGGAACAGTGTGGCCGTGGCTGCTGGGCGCGTATATCGAAGCGAACCTCCGCCTCTACGGCAAATCGTTTCTCCCGACGGCCAAAGAATTAGTCGCCGGCTTTGAAGAAGACATGACCCTCTACGGGCTTTGCTCTATCGCTGAAATCTACGACGGCGATCCGCCGCATACGCCTAACGGTTGTATCTCGCAGGCATGGAGCGTCGCGGAAATCTTACGCAGTATGAAACTTATTGAAAAATACGAGACGCTATGAAAGTATTAATGTTCGGTTGGGAATTTCCGCCGCATATCGCCGGCGGATTGGGCACCGCCTGCTACGGCCTGACAAAAGGGCTGGCTAAACATCAGGTCGACGTGCTGTTTGTCATGCCGCGCGCAACAGGCGACGAAGATCAACGCACCGCCCGTATCCTCAACGCCAGCGACGTCGAAATGTTTACCAATATTACCGATGTAGCGGAATTTTGGAAACGGATAAACTTCCTCGAAATAGGCTCGAACCTGATCCCCTACGTAGGCCCCGAAGAATTTGAAAAAATCGTAAACGACAGCTTTAAGGCCGGCGAAAGCCACTCTACAATTAGTTTCCGCAACAAATACCAGTTTTCGGGCAAGTACGGCAGCAACCTGATGGAAGAAGTTGCACGATATGCTATCGTAGCCGCGTCGATAGCGATGCAGCAAACATTTGACGTCATCCATGCACACGACTGGCTAACGTATGCCGCCGGCGTGGCAGCTAAACGGGTGTCGGGCAAACCGCTCGTAGTGCACGTCCATGCGACGGAGTTCGACCGTAGCGGCGAAAATATCAACCAAACCGTCTATGACATCGAACAAATGGGTATGCAGGCCGCCGACCGTGTAATCACTGTCAGCAACCTGACGCGGAATACGGTGATTACGAAATACGGCATCGACCCGACCAAAGTAGTAACCGTTTACAACGCCGTTGATTTCGACAATTTCTCGGAGACCAACGAAACGCGCGGGGTGAAGGAAAAGGTCGTCACGTTCCTCGGACGCGTTACGTTCCAGAAAGGCCCCGAATACTTTATCGAAGCGGCAGGAAAAGTGCTGAAAAGCTATAAAAACGTGCGATTCGTAATGGCCGGTAGCGGCGACATGCTAAACCGCTCCATCCGCCGCGTGGCAAAACTGGGTATTGCCACGCATTTTCATTTTACCGGTTTCCTGCGCGGCGTAGACGTGCAGCGTATGTTTTCGCACAGCGATGTATATGTAATGCCGTCTGTATCAGAACCATTCGGCATTTCGCCCCTCGAAGCGATGCGCTCCAATGTCCCCACAATTATCTCCAAACAGTCAGGCGTAGCCGAAATACTGAAATACGCAGTCAAAGTCGACTTTTGGGATGTAAATGCGCTGGCCGACGCGATGTATGGGCTGTTGGCCTACCCGGCGCTGTCACAAATGGCCATCCGTTGCGGACTGGAGGAAGTCAATGCGTTGAAGTGGGACAACGCCGCCCGGCATGTAGTGGAAGTATATAAGAACATACTATAAAAAGACATTAAAATCTACTAAGTTATGGATAAAACAATATGCCTCTATTTTCAAGTGCACCAACCGTTGCGGCTACGCCAATACCGCTTTTTCGACATCGGCCTGAAACACGATTATTACGACGAATTTGCCAACCGCTCAATCATGCGCAAAGTCGCCAACCGGTGCTACCTCCCCATGAACCGCGTGCTTATGGAACTTATCAGCGAACACGGGAAAGCGTTTAAAGTCAGCTTTTCCATTTCGGGCATGGCGATAGAACAGTTTGAAAAATACGCGCCCGAAGTACTGGACAGCTTCCGGGAACTCGCCCAAACCGGTTGCGTAGAATGGCTGTCGGAAACGTATCCGCATTCGCTGGCGTCGCTGCAAGACCCATCCGAATTTGAAGCGCAAGTGCGGGAACATAAAAAGACCATCGAAAGCCATTTCGGGCAAACGCCTGTTGCGTTCCGCAATACCGAACTGATTTATTCGGACGCCATTGGACAACAGGTCGCCGACATGGGCTATACAACAATGCTTATTGAAGGCGCTCGACACGTGCTGGGATGGAAAAGCCCAAATTTTATCTATACAAATCCCCAACGCCCGAAACTGAAACTGTTGCTGAAAAACTACCGGCTGAGCGACGACATTGCGTTCCGCTTCTCAGACCGCGCATGGGACCAGTGGCCGCTCACCGCCGAAAAATACGCAGGCTGGTTGCTCGACGCCGCATCGAAAGGCGACATCGTCAATTTATTTATGGACTATGAAACATTCGGCGAACATCAGTGCGCCGAAACGGGGATTTTCGCCTTCTTCCGCTACCTGCCGGAACAGATTTTCGCCCACTCCGACTTTGCGTTCCTCACACCCAGCGAAGCCACGCAAAAGCACTTGCCGATAGCGCCCCTGCATGTCCCCTACCCCATCTCATGGGCCGACGAAGAACGCGATACCAGCGCATGGCTCGGCAACGAACTGCAAAACGAAGCGTTTACGCAGCTTTACAAACTGTCGGAAAAAATCCATGACAACGACCTGCTGCATGAGTTCCGTTGCCTGCAAGCAAGCGACCATTTCTATTACATGTGCACGAAATTCTTCTCCGACGGCGCCGTACACAAATACTTCAACCCTTACGCCACGCCTTACGAAGCATTCATTAATTACATGAATATATTAAGCGACTTCACTATTTGTGTTGATAACCACTTTAAAAAAAGCGCAGTAGAAGACGCCGTCGCACAAGAAAAACCAGCAACAGCGCCAAACAATTTAAACACCACTGTAAATGGTAAAAAGCAGCGCATAAAAAAAACGGCGCCGAAAAAAGCAGTCGTCGAAGAACCCAAGCCTGTAAAAACAAAAGCGCTGCCGAAAAAAACGGCAGTAAAGAATGCGGCGCCGAAAAAGGCAGCCGTTGTTAAGAAAGAAACGCCGAAAAAAGCGACGCCGAAGAAAAAATAACCGGCAACCGTTCTTTCGGCAGCGTATCGGAAAAATAAAGTTACAACGGATGTTGAGGCTTTGTTTGTTTATGAGTTTTAGCTTTTGGGAGAGCATTCCAACCGGCACTGGGAACGTCGTCCGGCTACAATTGTAGAATAAAAGAGTGCGCTTTACAGCTTACGTATACAGCGCCAAAATATCTTTTATTTGCAGGGAGTCTACGCGGCCATGTACACGGTCGCCGACGAGCATGACCGGGGCAAGGCCGCAGGCGCCGACGCATCGCAGGCAGTCTAACGAGAATTTGCCGTCGGGCGTTATACCGCCGATGTCGATGCCTAACTCGTTCTTAAGCGCCTCGACGATTTTCTCCGACCCGCGGACGTAGCAAGCCGTCCCGAGGCATATCGAAATCGGGTATTTCCCTTTCGGCTGCATGGAAAAAAAGGTGTAGAACGTAACCACGCCATACACTTTTGCTACCGGAATACGCAACTCGCGGGCAATGCACTCCTGCACTTCGGGCGGTAGGTAACCGAATGATTCCTGCGTTTTGTGCAGGATGTTGATCAGTTCTCCTTCCTCGTTGCGAAACGAGCGGCAGATGTCTTTTATCGTCTGCACCTGACAATCCTTCAATCCCGTGCGCTCCCTGTCGGGAATGCCGGTGGCCGGCGTTTGTTCGTCATAATTGATAGTGTTCATCATAACATAAAATTCTTAATTCCTAATTGATTTGTCGAAGTATCGTGTATGCAGCAGATGGTGGGCTTTTTCACTTAGCGGATGTCCTAAAAATTCGATGTACAGCTGTTGGATGTAGGAGTTCTCGTGCGATTTGCGGATAGGTTTTTGCGCGTCTTCGCGATACAATGCCTGCTGTCGTGCGTGAATCACGTCGGCATTGCCCAGATGTAGCGGTTGGCCGCCTCCGCCGACACAGCCGCCCGGACAGGCCATGATTTCGATAGCGTGAAAATGGTACATGCCGGCGCGGATACCGTCGAGCAACTTGCGGGCATTACCCAACTGGTGCGCAATGCCGATGTGTATCGGCGTTCCGTTAAAGTCTACCGATGCGGCGCGGATACCTTCCATTCCACGTAGTTCTTGGAAGTCGACCTTCTCGAGCTTTTTGCCGGTAAACAATTCGTAGGCTGTGCGGGTGGCGGCTTCGATTACTCCGCCGGTAGTGCCGAAAATGACGCCCGCGCCGGTCGATTCGCCCATTGGTGCATCAAAATCTTCGTCGGGCAGGGCGTTGAAGTCGATATTCGCTTCTTTGATTAACTGCGCCAACTCGCGTGTTGAGAGGGCATAATCGACGTCGGGATTGCCGTTGACCTTAAATTCGTCGCGCTGGCATTCGTACTTTTTGGCCAGACAAGGCATGATGGACACCACGACCAAGTCGTCGCGCCGGATGCCCAGACGGTCGGCCAGAAATGTTTTGGCGATAGCGCCGAACATCTGCTGTGGCGAGCGGGCGGTGGAGGGCACATCAAGCATGTCGGGGTAGTTTTGTTCAAAGAAATTGACCCACGCCGGACAGCAGGACGTCAATATCGGCAGCTTCACATCCCTGTCGCCCTCGATCATCCGGTGGACGCGCGACAGGAGTTCGGCTCCTTCTTCCATAATCGTCAGGTCGGCGGCAAAGTCGGTATCGAACACATAGTCGAAGCCTATTTGCCGTAAGGCGGCCACCATTTTACCCGTAACCAGCGTGCCGGCGGCCATGCCGAATGCTTCACCCAGCGCCGCCCGCACGGCCGGGGCTGTCTGTACAACGACCGTTTTGGTCGGGTCGGCCAACGCCCAGATGACGCGCGGCGTGTGGTCGACTTCGGTCAGCGCACCCGTCGGACATACTGCCACGCATTGCCCACAGAAGGTGCAAGGAGAGTCCCGCAAATCCTGTTCAAACGCCGGCGCTACCACCGCCATGAAGCCGCGGTTGATACCGCTCAGCGCGCCGACGGTTTGTACCGTATTACAGACCGTCTCGCAACGGCGGCATAGCACGCATTTATCCATGTCGCGAATGATCGACGGCGAGCGGTCTTTGCGGTAGGTCGATACTTCGGCGTTTTCTATTGAGTGGATTTCGCGAATGCCCAGACACATCGCCAAATTCTGCAGTTCGCAGCGTCCCGATTTCGGACATATCAGGCAGTCTTTCGGGTGGTCGGAGAGTAGCAACTCCAACACCGTTTTACGGGCGTTGAGTACCCGCGGCGAGTTGGTTCTGACGGTCATGCCCTCGGTGCATAGCGTCGCGCACGACGGCGCAAGGTTACGCCGACCTTCGATTTCGACTACACAGATGCGGCAACCGGCCGGCTTATTTTCAATCCCCAACGCTTCGAGGTTTAGGTAACATAGCCGTGGAATGGCAATGCCGACCTGCTTTGCCGCTTCATATACTGTCGTGCCGTCGGCTACATCTATGAGTTTGTTGTCTATTGTTAGTTGCATTGTTATTGATTTGTTGAGCTGTTGATTTGTTAAGTTTGGGTTTTGTTTTTAAATGCAGAGATTTCATCTTTTCATCCTCCACAGGCACGCTTTACACTTCACCCTACTCGTATTGCATCAAACTTACATTTTTCGAGGCAGGCGCCGCAGCGGATACATTTGTTTTGGATGATACTGTGCGCTTGTCGTCGTTCGCCGACAATGGCGTTCACCGAGCAGCCACGGGCACAGGCGGTGCATCCGGTGCATTTTTCGGGGAGGATGAAGTAATGTTTTAAGGCTTTACATTGCCCGGCAGGGCATTTATGGTCGAATATGTGCGCTTCGTATTCGCTTCGGAAGTTGTCGAGTGTCGAGAGGACGGGGTTGGGCGATGTCTGTCCCAGTCCGCAGAGCGCTGTATCTTTAATTACTGCACTCAGGTTGCGCAGGTAGTCCAAATCGTCGGTTTCGCCGTGCCCGAGCGTGATTTTGCGTAGCAGTTCGTACAGGCGTTTGTTGCCGATGCGACACGGGGCGCACTTGCCGCAGGATTCGTCGACGGTAAATTCCAAATAGAACTTGGCAATTGACACCATGCAGTCGTCTTCATCCATGACAATCATGCCGCCTGAGCCCATCATAGAACCGGCGGCGAGCAGGTTGTCGAAGTCAATCGGTGTGTCGAGATGTTTTTCTGTGAGGCATCCGCCCGATGGCCCGCCGGTTTGTACGGCTTTGAATCGTTTGCCGTCCTTGATGCCGCCGCCGATCTCAAAAATCACTTCGCGTAGGGTGATGCCCATCGGCACTTCAATCAGTCCGACGTTATTGATTTTTCCTGCAAGGGCAAATACTTTTGTACCTTTCGAGCCGGCTGATCCGATGCCGGCAAACCAGTCAGGGCCTTTGAGGAAAAGCACCGGGATGTTGGCCAACGTTTCGACGTTATTGACATTGGTCGGTCGTCCCCGATAGCCCGATTCGGCGGGGAAGGGCGGTTTGACGGTCGGTTCGCCACGGCATCCTTCCATCGAACGGATCAATGCCGTTTCTTCTCCGCAGACGAATGCGCCGGCGCCGTAACGCAGTTCAATATCGAAATCGAATCCGGCGCCCATGATGTCTGCACCTAACAACCCGTATTCGCGTGCCTGCCCGATGGCCACCTGCAGTCGGTGAATCGCCAGAGGGTATTCGGCGCGTATGTATACCAGCCCTTTGGTTGCGCCGATGCAATAGCCGCAAATAAGCATGGCTTCGAGGATCGAATGCGGGTCGCCTTCAAGGATCGAGCGATCCATAAACGCGCCCGGGTCGCCCTCGTCGGCATTACACACTACATATTTTTGGTCGGATTGGCGAATGCGGGCAATGTCCCATTTCGTCCCTGTTGGGAATCCGCCGCCGCCCCGTCCGCGCAGCCCCGAGCGTTTGACTATCTCTATCGCCTCTTGCGGCGTATACTCCGACAGGACTTTCCCCAGCGCCTCATAGCCGTCGCGGGCAATGTATTCATCAATATTCTCGGGATCGATAAAGCCGCAATTGCGTAAGGCAATCCGAATTTGTTTCCGATAAAAGCCCATGTGTTTCGAGTCGCTCGCGGGGGTTTTATGCTGTGGGTCGGTATATAGCAGCCGTGCGACCTTCCGGCCTTTCAATACATGCTCGGCGACAATTTCGGCGGCATCGTCGGGTGTTACATTCGTATAAAATGTATTGTCGGGCATAACTTTTACGATAGGCCCCTGCTCGCAGAAGCCGAAACAACCGGTGGCAATTACCTGCGCATCGCCGTCCAGCCCGTTTGCCGACAGCGCCTCCCGCAGGCGTTCGACGATCATGGCGCTTTGCGACGCCCGACAGCCCGTACCCCCACAGACTAAAAGATGCATTTTAAATATAGACATACTTCTTCTGACTGATTCCCGTTAAATGCTTTCGTAATTCTGCGGGATAATACCGTCTAACAGTTCCCCCCGTTTGATATATTTTTCGATAATAGCGATGGCTTTTTTAGCGTCGACATGACCGAACACTATCGGCTCTTCGCCCGGTTTACGGACTTCTACCGTCGGTTCGGAATGGCAATAGCCCATACATCCTGTTTGCGTGATGATGACCGGCAGTTTTTCGGCAGCTGCCCGTTCGAGCAACGTATTCATTACCGTCCGCGCACCGGCGGCGATACCGCACGTAGCCATCGCTACTTTGATTTGCACCAGTGCGTCGGGGTCGTTGCTTTTTTCGCGCAGTTGGAGTTGCTGCTCCAATTGTTGCTTCATTTTCCGCAGGTCGTTCAGCGATTTGATTTTATCCATGGCGTTGATAGTTGATAATTGAGATTTGAGATTATAAAGATAGGTTTTCTTTTCAATATATACAAATTTAAAGAAAATGCTTACAAATTTAAAGATAAAAAGATAAAAAGATGAAAAGATAGAAGGGTGCAGGGCGTCTCTCGTCAGGGATGACTGGCGTTATTTAGTTGCTCTGTAAAATCCGGCTATTGCTCAAACAAATGCCGTTTACATTAAATTTATAAGGAACGACTATTTATGTAATGTGTCGCCCTTTTCATTTATTTTCATCCCCGGCAGGCACGCGTCTTGCATTACGTAATTCATAAACATTTTTTGTACTTTTGTATTCCATTCTATGAGTAAAATTCATCTATTAACACTACTGTCCGTCTTGCTGGCGTGGGGCGGGGCGGAGACGGCAGGCGCTCAGATAGTGCGACAGTCTCCTCAGTTACCCGGCAAAGGGACGCCTGTTCCATCGGGGCAACTATCCACCGACCGGAGCAATCAATCGCGGGCTGATACGTCGGGAACAAGCCGCCCGAACCGTACCCTCGGGACAGAGGACGGAATGCCGGAAGGGCAGAACGGAGTCGACGATAAGGACGACGAAAAACAAGGCGAGCCCCGTCTGCTCGAGACGTCGCTGTTTCACGACACTCTTAAACGGCAACGCATTTTCGTATGGCAGCATAACCGCTACCTGAACACCTTGCATATCATTCCTCTTGATACCCTTATCGGGGATCGCTTTCGCGATTATCCATTCCTGCAACGCGACGTCGGGGCGAACTATTTGGGGACGTCCGGCTCGGCCGTCATCCTGCACGATTATTTCAAACGGCAAACCAACCCACTGTTTTATTACCTTACGCCGTATCTCGAATACGCTATTACGCCCGAAAATATCCGGTTCTATAATACGAAAAAGGCGTATACGCGCTTTGAATACAGCGGAACGTTATTTGCCAATAGCCTGTTGGAAGAGGGGAATGTCGATGCATTTGTTACGGCCAATGTCCTGCCGCAATTAAACTGGAGCGTACGCTATCGGCATTTCGGCACGCGCGGGCAGTTGGAGAATGAAGCGACGGACAATAGCGAATTTACCCTTGCCGCCAGCTATTCGGGCAAGCGCTACAACGCACACGGCGGATTTATCTATAACGGATGGTCGAATAAGGAGAATGGCGGCATCAGCGACGATTCGTCTATTTTGGATACCACCATCGACGCCCGAGGGGTTGATATATCGCTACGGTCGGCTGCAAGCAATATCAATATGTACACCTTTTTTATTACACAATCGTATAGCGTCCCGATGCACTTTCTCCGTAAGGACACGACCTCGCGAGATGCCGGCAAGGATTCAACGCAGCAGGACGACGGGACGATGGTATATTTCGGTCATGCGGCAGAATATACCACCCTCACACGCAGTTATAGCGACCGAATAGAATCGACCGATTCCGCAGGACGCAGCTATTACCGCGACCGGTTTTATATCCATCCGACCGACTCGCGCGATTCGATGCGTATGCGCCTGTTCGACAACCGGCTGTTTATCTCCCTGCAACCGTGGGCGGCCGACGCCATTGTGTCGAAACTCACGGGAGGCATCGGCTACGGCAATGTGTCGAATTATGCCTTCCGGCCAACGTCCTACCTCTCACCGACCAACAACGAAGTACAGCATAACCTGTATGTGTATGGATCGGCCTCCGGGATTTTCAAACGGTATTTCCGATGGTCGGCGCTGACACGCTACGATTTTGCCGGCTATTCGCAGCACGATGTTTCGGTCGACGGGCAGGTGAGCCTATCGGCGTATCCGGCTTTTCTCAAACGGGGAATGCACCTGACCGGCACGTTGTTATTTCAAGCCAAACGTCCCGATTACTTCCTGAACCACACTTATGCCAATCATTTTTATTGGGAAAACGATTTCGACAAGACCGTTGAAACGCGCATCGGCGTCCGGCTTGACATTCCCGACTGGGGGCTGGAGGCGGCATTCAATTATGCGTTGCTTTCCAATGCCGTTTATTTTAACACCGAAGCCATTCCGGTGCAGCACAACAGCGAAATCAGCCTGTTTACCGGCTCGCTGAAAAAGAATTTCACGTTCTGGCTACTGCATTTCGACCACCGGCTGCTGGTACAGCATTCGACCAGCGCAGCCTTTCCCGTACCCCTGCTGAGCGCCAATTTCACCTATTACCTGCAAAGCGAATTAGTCAAAAATGTACTGACGGCGCAGATAGGCGTTGATGCTTATTTTAATACATTATATTATGCCTACGCCTATAATCCGGGCGCAGGCGCGTTTCACCAGCAGCGTACACACAAAATTGGGGAATACCCCTACCTCGACTTATTCCTAAATATGAAATGGAAACATGCTGTGATTTTTGCCAAAATCATGAACGTCTCGCAGGGCTGGCCGGACAACAATTATTTCTCGGCCTTACATTACATCCGTCTTCAAACAGTCCTGAAATTGGGAATTTCCTGGTTTTTTAATTAAGCGCAGAGGTAAATCCTATTACGTTGACGACATGACGCTTGCATTGATACCCTTAAATACAACCATCCCGCCGAACCCCGGCAGTCGGAAAAAAACGCATGACCGGCGATGCTTGTTGTGGCTTATCGCCTTCCTGTACATGGGAGCGTTGGCTATGACGCCGCCGGAAACCCGCGTCGAATGGTATATAAACGAAATTCCGTTACGCACCACCAAAGATACCCTCCGTTACGCCATCAGCGGCAACTCCCGCGACTATTTCCTTTACCGCACCGAACCGATGGGCTACCAACTGGAAATGATTCGTCATTTTGCCGGCGCCTACGACTGCCGTTACCATATCGACATCGTGCCGGCGGCAGACGAGCGGCGACAGCAATTAACCGACGGCGCGGTAGACATCATGGTCTGCTCCCGTGCCGACTATTTTTCACAGGTGCACGGCTGCTACCCTACCGCCGCTTTTGTCCTCCCCGACAGTTCGGTGTGGGTGGTCGACGCCCACAACAGGGAGATGATCGGACTGCTGAGCCGTTGGACGACGCACGTTCACAGCGTCTGCCAAAGCCTGTCGCCGCCGAGATACATCTGGCAGCCGTCCGGCGACGCCTTGTCGCCCTGCCGCGCCCTCTCGCCTTACGACGATTTGATTCGGAAATACGCCCGCCAACTCCGGTGGGATTGGCGGCTGCTGGCGGCGCTGATATGTCAGGAGTCGCATTTCCGTCCCGACATTGTGTCGCCGCGTGGCGCTTACGGTCTGATGCAGGTGATGCCTGCCACTGCCGCCGGATTCGACATCCCCGACTTCACCGAGCCGGAAGACAATATTCGGACAGGCGTCCGCTTGCTGGCTTTTTTACACAACGACCCGTCGCTGTCTGCCGCCGACGAGCAAAACCGGCTCAAATTCATCCTTGCCGCCTACAATGCCGGTCTCCACCGCATCGGCGAATGCCGCACCTTTGCCCAATCGCAACAAAAAGACCCCAACCGCTGGGACGAGGTCGCCGCCGCCATCCCGCTCATGCGGCACAAGCTGCACTACACGGGCGAACATATTCCGTCGGGACGATTCAACGGCGTGGAGACGCTGAATTTCGTACAGAATGTATGGGAGCGGTATGAACATTACCGCAATCTGGTCGCGGAGTAATGTGTTCAGCGTACAGCGCGCCGGCAGGGGTTGATGCCTTATAGGGAATGGGGTGTGGAAAAGGTTCTCTGTTTGAACTGTGATTTGTGTAAGTAAAGTGATTTTTATGATTGCTGTTTTTCTCCTCAGCGCCGCTTGCTATTTCAATAAATATTTTGTTTTGGACGGGATGTATCGGCGTTACATTTTGTGCATCGTATAAAAAAAGGCGGAGATGATTCCGCCTTTTTTATTATGTTTTATATTTTACATTTTATTCGTCGTCTTTACTGAATACGTCGTTCAGTTTTAGTTCGCGCAGGACGCCGTATTTCGAGAGGGCTTTGGTGTCGATGCGTTTTTTCGGGCCGACGAGCATGAGGGCTTTGGGTTGGGTTTTGATAAATTCGTTGTTGAATTTGACGATGTCGTCAAATTGCAGGGTTTTGTAAGCGGGTAGGAGTGTTTTCAGGGGGTCGTCGGTGTAGCCGATGCGTTGCCAGTTTTCGACCGTCTGAGGGAGGCTGCGGAAGTCGGGACGGAATGAGGAGGCGAGTTCGAGGTAGGCTTTGAGGCCGTCCATTCGTTCAGGTTTTTGTGGCATGTCGTTGATCAGCCCCATGAATACGTCGAGTGCGGTGTTGGCTTTGTCGGCTTGTGTTTGTATCACGCCGGTAAACCAAGCGGGTTTACCGGGCAGTCCCGGCGTCTGGTAGGCAGCGCCGGAGCCGTAGGCGAGTGAGCGGAATTCGCGAATTTCTTGGAACATGAGGGCGTTCATGCCGCCACCAAAGTAGTTATTGAAGGCTGATATTTTCGGCATGTCGGTTAATTGGAACGGTTTTCCGTTGGCGAACAGTCCTATTTGCGCTTGCAGGGAGGAGTGGTTGATGAAGTATACGGTGTTGTCCGTTATGGTTTGTTTTTCGCGTTCTTGATAGCCTTTGCCTTCTTTTGGTTCTTTGGCGAAGTGGATGGTGGCTTCGAGAGAGGTTTTTATTTCGTTTGCGGGGCGGGCGCCGGAGTAGAATATCGTTGCTTTGTATTCTGTGGCCAGTTTAAATGCGGTTACGAGTTCGTTTGCTTTAACGCCCATGAGGTCTTTGATGGAAAGGCGGTCGAGGTAGTCTGATTTGTTACCGTAGAGTACGTATTCTTCCAAGGCGTTGGCGATGATTTCGGGTTCTTCACGTTCTTGTTGCCGGCCGTATCGTTCGCTTTGTGCGAGGCGTGACATTTGGTTTTTCTGGAGGTTGGTTTGGTTGATGAACAGGTCGAGGAATGTGAGGGCTTGCCGGAGGTTTTGTTCGGGGCCGCTGAGGGAGACGGTAACGTAGTTTTTGCTTGCGCTGATCCCGTATGAGCAATTGAGGCGGGCAAATTGTCCTTTTAGGCCTTTGGCGTCGCGGGCGGCGGCGCCGGCGTAGTTAAGCAGTCCAGCGTATTCGAGTTCTTTGATGGTAGATTGTCCGACTTCGTAGCGGATGATGAGGGAGAAGATATCGTTGACAGGGTTTTTGGAGTAGTATAGTGTATTGCCGTTGGTCATGGCGATTTTCTGTACGTCGGTATCCAGGTTGATGTAGTTGTATTTTTGTTCGGGTGTTTGGATGTTGTCGAACGTTTTGGCGAATGTTGATTTGACGTCGGCTTGAGGGAATTCGAGCGGTTTGTATTCGGGTTTGTCGATTTCGTTTTTCTTGATGCTGCCGGGTTTGATGAATACGGTGAGGTAGTCTTTTCCGAAGTATTTTTTTGCTATTCTCAGGACGTCGTCTTTGGTAATTTTGCGGATATTTTCTTCGTAGTTGATGTATTGAGAGAGGTCTTGTCCGTTTGCGAAATATAGTCCGAGTGTTTGGGCGCGGCCGGAGGTTGATTCTTGTAGGCGTTGGTATCCGGTGATGAGGGCTTGTTTAGCCGATTCGAGTTGCCAGTCTCCAAATTCGCCTTCTTTGAGGGCTTCGATTTCGTCGAGTATCATTTCTTCGGTTTTTGGGAGGGATTTGATACGTGCGCGTTCCATTTCGCGCATGACGTTACGGTATTCTTCCATGGTGGTGATGTTATCGGTGGAAGGGCCTTCGTAGAATTCTTGGGGGTTTGGGATGGTTTCGAACATGAATACTCCGCCGTATTTCATGGCGTTGTTGCCGGCGCCGGCGTAGAGTATTTTGTTGTCGTATACGAGTTGGTCGATGAGGCCAGATTGGCCGTTACTGAGGAGGGCACCGCATACGTCGAGGATTACGTCGTCGTCGCTACGTATGGGAGCTGTGCGGAATCCGAGAATGATGGCGTCGGTGGGTCCCATTTTAAGTTCGAGGAATTCGCGTCCTTTAAATGGGGCTTCTTCTTCAAAGTTGGTGGTAGGTACCGGGGCGGGGGTCCATTGGCCGAATGTTTGTTCGATTTGGGTTTTGGCCGTGGGGGTATGGAAGTCGCCGACGAGGGTGAGGGACATGTTTCCGGGGACGTAGTATGTTTTGAAGAATTTTTGGAGCTGTGTCAGGGATGGGTTTTTGAGGTGTTCTGGGAGGCCGAGGACGGAACGACTGTAGGGTGTTTTTTTAAAGAGGTTTTTCATGATTGTTTCTTGAATCCATCGGTCTGGGCTATCGTAGTTCATATTGTATTCTTCGTAGACGGTTTCCAGTTCGGCTTGGAAGCTGCGGAATACGGGTTGTTGGAATATGTGGCTGTAGAGGGCGAGCCATCGTTCGAGTTGGCTTGAGGGTATCATACTGAAGTAGGCGGTGATGTCGTAACTGGTAAAGGCGTTGAGGCCGACTCCTCCCATTTGTCCGACGAGGCGGGAGAGTTCATTTGGGACGACGTATTTGGCGGCGGCAATTGATTCCTCGTTAATTTGTTTCTGGATCGCTTCGCGTTGTTTTTTGTCTTTTGTTTTTCCCAGCTGGTCGTAGAGTTCGATGATTTTATCGTAGTGGGGTTTTTCTTTATCCCAGTCGGTGGTACCCAACTGGGTAGTACCTTTGAAGAGCATGTGTTCGAGGTAGTGTGCGAGGCCGGTGGCGGTAGGGTCTTCGTTGACGCTGCCGGCGCGGGTGGATATGAATCCCATGACTTCGGGGCGACGGTGGTCTTCTTGCAGTATTACGGTGAGGCCGTTCGAAAGTTGGTAGATTTCGATGGGTGATTGTGTTTGAGCGACAGCCCACGTTGATGCGATGGCGAATAGTGCCAGCAGCATTTTACTTTTGATTGCATTAAAGCGCTTCATAATAGAGATAATTTTTAATGAATATTTTTAAATAGTATTTTTAAATAATGTTCAAAGGTACAAATTTTTTTTTTGGGAATTTATTCACGGGGCGACATTTTTTTTCTTTTGTGGGAGGCAGAGGCGAGGGACACCTATTTGAATGTTGTATGTGCCGGTGCAGAACGAGGGTCGATTTTTAATTTTTACGTACCTTTGAGGCCTATAATGTCCAACGTCCAATTGTTAATAGTCATGAAACGGATTTTTTTTGTTTTGTTTTTTTGCGGGGTGGCCGTCCCGCTGGCGGCGCAGTTTTTTTATAATGAGACGTGCCGGAATGCTACAGGTATATTCCAGTATTACGGCGATGCGGTCGGTTATACGGCCGGATTGGGTATCGACCCGCCGGGCGAGGGGTGGTTGCGACTGGTCGAAACGCGGACGGGACAGAATGGTTATGTGTTGCTCGATAGGACGTTCCCGTCGACGATGGGGGTCACGATTGAGTTCGATTTTAAGGTGTGGTCGTCGTCGTCGACGGGTATCGCCGATGGTTTTTGTGTGTTCCTGTTCGACGGAGGGGGGACGCAGCCGTTTCAAATCGGGACGTCGGGCGGCTATTTGGGGTATATTAATTTACGTCCGGCGTATCTGGGGGTCGGGATTGACGAGTGGGGTAATTTTTGGAGTGCGGCAGGGGGCTCCGGGACGCGGCCGAGCGCCATTACGGTGGCCGATGCGTCGTATCATTATGTGGTGGGGACGCCAGCTTATTTGGGGACGGGGACGTATCTTGAGTACCCGACGCCGTCATCTGCGCGCCCGTCGGATGCGGTGTATTACCGTCGGGTACGTATCGAAATTATCCCGATTGCAAACGGGATGTCCGTAACGGTGTACTTGAAGATGCAGCCGGGGGGCGTTTTCGCGGCGGTGTTGGGGCCGGCGGATGTCATCCAGACTACCCCAGCGCTACTCCGGCTGGGTTTCAACGCGGCGACGGGGGCGGCTTATGGATATCATGAGGTGCGCGATGTGGTGGTGCGTACGCCGGGCGATATGTCGGTGTTTAAGTCGTCGGATGAAGGGTGCGCGGCGCGTCGGGATTCGGTGGTTATCCATACGATTATTTCGAATAGCACGAACGCGGCTGTCGCCGGCGTGTCGGTGGTCGATACGCTACCGGCGGGCTATGTCGTCACGGGCGGCGCGCCGGCGGTGTCGTCGGCCGGTACGCTGTACGGCTTCGCCGCAACGACGTTGCCCGACGGGCGGACGCGCTGTACGTATACCGTCGACGTGGCCGCCGAAGCGGTCGTCTACATCACCTACACCGGCGCCTTTGCCGTCCGTCCACCGGGGGGCGTCTATACGAGCAGCGCGGGCATCACCCCGCCGCCGGCGTTTGCTGACCAGAACGAGGGGGATAATTACTCGACGTTTACCGGCTGCGTCGCCTCCTTCCCGCTGACGAGCGACACGGTCGTGGTCGCCCGCGGCGACGAAGTCCGCTTCGACGCCCTGGCAAACGATTCCATTCCGTGTAACGGGAATGCCACCCCGGTGGGAATCGTCCCTTCGTACGGCCAACATCATGGCTCCGCCACCCTCTCCGCCGACGGTACGTTCTCCTACCGCGCCACCGCCGCAGGCCTCGATAGCATGGCGTACTACGTCCTCTGTCACGGCGACAGCAGTGTGGCGACAGTATACGTTCTCGTGCTTCAACCCCTCGCCCAGCGCTACGTCGCGTGCCACGGCGCTGCCGTCGTCATGGGCTTCACGCCGACCGCCGGCGTTACATACCACTGGTACGCCAACGCCACCGGCGGCGCCATCCTCCATAGCGCCGCGACGATGAGCGTCGTCAAAGGCTCCCCGGCAGACATCGGCCAGTGGTGGGTCGAAGCCGTCTACGACGGGATGCCCTTCCCCCGCATCCGCGTCACACTCACCGCAAGCGACAACTGCGGCGCCGTCGACCCCGCCGGCTGTGCCCGCAGCGGCACACTCCTCTTTAAAGAAGACTTCGGAGGAAATAATGCCTCCGACCCCGCCACCAAGCCCTCCGGCATCCCCCAAGTCGTCGGCTATACCTACCTCGCCGACCTCAACGGGCAAGGCGTATATACCATCACGAAACAAACACCGTCGGCAACCCACCCCAACTCGTGGTATACCCTCGACGACCATACCTACCCCAACGACCCCTCGCAAGGATACCTCATCGGATTTGACGCCTCCGCCGCCCCCGGTCAATTCTACCAGTACCATATCACCGACCTCTGCATCGGCACGGAACTCTACTTCTCCGCATGGCTCGCCAGTATGATAAGCAACCTCACCCACACCGATAAATCCAACCTCATATTTACCGTAGAAAATACCGCCGGCGACGTCCTCACACGCTACTACACGGGAAACCTCCCCGATGCCGACCCGCAATGGAAAATATACGGCTTTGCATTTACCGCCCCCGAAGCATCTGTCATCCTTAAAATCATCAACAACGGCACCGGCTCCACCGGCAACGACTTTGTCATGGACGATATCGAAATCCGCTTCTGCGCCCCCCAAGTAGCCATCGACACCCGCGATACCGCCGTATGCGCCGCCGCCGTTATCTCCCTCGACGGAAATTATACCGATGACGGACTGTTCGGCAACGACCTGACGGCACGATGGGAATATAGCTCCACCGGCGCCATCCATATTCCGACAGACTGGACTACCGTCGCCGGCTCGGAAAGCGCCGTAACCAACGGGACAATAAACAGCCATCACCCGCTGCCGAACATCACGCCCGCACAGGCCGGATACTACCGCTTAGTGGTAGGCAATACCGAAAATATCGCAAACTATAACTGCCGCGCTATGTCGCCCGTCGTCCACATTCAGGTAGATACCGTCTCGCCCGCGCCGACAATATTTACTGCCGACCCGACAACCTTCTGCACCGGCGACACCGCCCAATTGGAAAGCCACGCGCTCGACGCCATCAGCTACCAGTGGTACCTCAACGACGCACCCATCGCCAACGCCAACGCCGCTTCCTACGCCGCTGCCGCCGCCGGCGCCTATACGCTGCGTACACAAGACAGCCACCATTGCCCCTCCGCGCCCAGCCCTCCGATAACCATAACCGTACATCCCTATCCCGCCACGCCAATATTGACCGCCACCGCCGCCACATTCTGCACCGGACAGGCCATAACGCTCGCCGCCCAGTCCGCCGACGCCGAAGTATATTACTGGTTCCTCAATAACACGCCGGCAGGAACTACCTCCGCCGCGACCCTCGAAGTCGCCGCCGGCGGTACATACCGCGTCGAAGTCAGCGGAACCGGCAACTGCCGCACCGACGTCCCAAGTAACGACGTCCTGCTCACCGCCCTCCCCGTACCCGCCGACCCTGTACTGATGGCCGGCGCCACCGACTTCTGCGCCGGCCTCTCCGTCACACTCGTCGCTACCGCCGCCGGCGCCACCGCCTACGAGTGGTATAAAGATAACCTCCCCGTCGCCGGCCCTTCGGCCAATACATATACCGTATACGAAACCGGAACGTATACCGCCCGAGCGCGGAACAACTACCCCTGCTATGCGTTCAATGCCGCCGACGCCATACGTGTTACCGTACACCCCCTGCCTATCCCGCCGGTCATCACCGCTGACGGCCCGCCGTTTTATCGCGACCATGACTATTCGCTCTACATCCAAACGCCCGAAGACTCCGTTGTATATTACTGGTACAGGAACGCTGCCCCGACCGGCGTCCGCGACGACCGTTACCCCCTCCCGCTGCTTGACGCCGCCGGCGCGGGCGTATATACCGTCGAAGCGCACTCGGCGTATGACTGTCGCGCATGGTCGGAACCGTTCGTCATCACCGTCGAACCCTCGCCGCTATTTATTCCCAATATCTTTACGCCGAACGACGACGGCGTAAACGATAACTTCCGTATCACCGGCCTGCATAACTATGAAGGCAACGACCTGCAAGTACTCAATAAACGGGGTAAACAGGTTTTCTCGTCCGTCAACTACCACAATGAATGGTACGGCGACAACCAGCCCGACGACGTCTACTACTACCGCCTGCGCCTGCGCGACAAAGATAACGTCATCACGATGTATGAGGGATATGTGCATATTAAACGTTAAACGCCCCCTGTTTCCACCCCTCTGACGGCAATTCCCGATTAAATTGTACCTTTGCCCTATGTACAAACTACTGCTCGATATTGGGAACACCTCCGTGAAAGCGGCAGTGGCCGACGGATACAGAATACTGACCGTACGACGCGCTGACGACTGCCACGACGATTTCCTACGACCATTAATAGAACAATACCGTCCTGCGGCGGCCATTGTCTCGTCGGTACGAGACGACGGAGCGTCGACGATACGATGGTTGCAGACGTACATAAATAAGGTGTGGCTGCTTTCGCATACAACGCCCATGCCTCTCTGCAACCGCTACGTTACGCCGGCCACGCTGGGCGTCGACCGGCTGGCGGCGGCAGTAGGCGCAGCGACGCTCTTCCCAAAACGTGAATGCTTGATCATCGACTGCGGAACAGCCATCACAATCGACTTCCTGAGCGCCGCTGGCGAATTTCTCGGCGGCAATATTTCACCCGGCCTGCAAATGCGCTTCAAAGCATTGCATACATTCACCGCCGCCCTGCCGATGGGTCGCGCCGACCGCCACACGCCCCTTATCGGCGTCAGCACGCAGGAAGCTGTCGAGGCCGGCGTGGTACAGGGCGCGGTCAATGAACTGGAAGGATACCTCGCCCAATACACCGTCTACACGCCCGTCTTTACCGGAGGCGATGCGTTTTATTTTGCTAAAAGGATAAAAAAACCGATATTTGTAATTGTGAATTTAAATTTTATAGGACTTGCTAAAATAGTTGAGCATAATGTACACTTCTAAACGAATTCTTCTTGCAGTAATAGCTGCACTGTTCCTCCACGTGGCCGGAGCGCAAAACGACGACGCCGTGAATACCTTTACCCCCTACTCCCTGTACGGCGTGGGAGACTTGGCGTCGCCGGGGTTTTCATTCCAGCGGGCGATGGGAGGCATCGGCATCGGACTGCGCACCAACCGGGCGATTAACTATATCAATCCCGCCTCGCTAAGCGTGCAGGACACCCTGTCGTTCATGTTCGACTTCGGCGGCGAAATGCAGAACTATTACCTCTCGACCACCGACCATACGACGGCATCGAACAGCTTCAACATGCACCACCTGTCGATGAGCTTCCCGATATGGCGCAAAATGGTGCTCGCCATGTCGGTGATGCCATACAGTAACGTCGGCTACCGGATTACCGAAAAAGAAACCGACCCGGCCGTGCTCAACACCACCGGCGGCGCTACCTATACCAACCGCGGCGAAGGCGGCCTGAATCAGGTAATGATGAGCGTAGGAATGTCGTTTCGCGGACTGGTATCGAATCCTTTCCTGCAACGGATTTCAATAGGCGGGCAGGCACAATATATCTTCGGCTCGATTGACCGGTACAGCAACGTAACCTTCGCCACCTCCGCCAATGCCGGTGTAACCAGCGGACGCTTCATCCGCGCCGACGATTTCGCCTTCGGACTGGGCGTCCAGTACGAACAACCCATCGGCGTATACGGACTCACCATCGGCGCCACGTACCAATTTCAAAATAATATGAGCGTCGAACAAACCAATTTCAGGCATGTCCAAAGCAGCTCATCGTACTCGACGCTCGACACCACGTTCGGCACACGGCTGTTTGTCCCTTCGGCCTTCGGCGTAGGCGTAACCCTGCATCGCGGCGCACAGTGGCTCGTCGGGATAGACTACACATTCCGCAATTGGACAAATGCCACCTTCGACGTGCCCGCATCGCGGATATTCAAAGCCCGTCCCGAACACATCTTCCGCGCAGGCTTTGAACGCACGCCCAACCGCTACGACATCCGCTATTTCCTCAAACGATGGAGCTACCGTGCCGGACTGTACTACGAACAAACCTATCTGCAATTCGACAACAACCGGATTACAAACTACGGCGCGACGGTGGGCGTAGGTATTCCCATCGGTAACCGGAATAACGCCCTGAATCTTTCCGCCGAAGTAGGACGACGCGGCACGACGGACAACGGCCTCGTCCGTGAGTTGTACTGGAAACTGACCGTCGGCGTCAGCCTCTACGATATTTGGTTTATGCAACCGCGTTTTGAATAATCGAGGGAAGCATGAATAAATCACGGCTCTCATCCGGCGTTGTCTGGACGGTCGCGCTACTGGCGGTCGCCGCATGGAGCGCCGGCTGCAACGACGACAAAAACCGCATCTCGTCGATAGATGACGATAAAAACATCCCGACAATGGAGCTCGACAGCCTCTTTATTAATTATACCGAAAAGGGACTGCTGCGCATGACGCTACGTGCGCCGGAAGTGAAGCGTTTCATGCTGAGCGACGAGCCTTACAGTATTTTCCCGAAAGGAATACACATCCTCTTCTACACCGAAACGCGCGAGCTGGAAAGCGAAATCGTGGCCGACTATGCCCTCAACCGAGAGAAGCCGGAAGAAATGTGGATGGCCGTCGGGCATGTGGAAATCGAAAACTACATAAAACAGCAAAAACTCTACACCGATACCTTGTACTGGAATCGTGCGCAGAAAACCATTTACACGAACGCTCCAGTGCGTATTGTCTCGCCCGACAGCGAAATTCCGGGACTCAACGGAATGGTATCCGACGAACGATTTGAAGAATACGAAATCCGCAACGTCAACGACGGATACATGTACGTTGCCCCCGACGCGCCCGCCGACAGTACGGATACAGCCACTACAACGGACGTAGCGGCGCCGGTATTAACGCGAACGCCCGCGCCGGCGGCATCGCCGGAACGCAAAAAATAACGCCATGAATTATCCCCTGCTAATCGTACTGGTATCGCTGCTTTTCTCCGCATTCTTTTCGGGAATGGAAATCGCCTTGTTATCGGCCAACAAATTGCGGATTGAATTAGACCGCAAACGGAATAAATGGTACACCAAAATCGTCGGGTTCTTCCTGCACCGCACCGGCGAATACATCTCAACCATGCTGATGGGCAATAATATTATGCTGGTCGTCTACGGCATTGCGATGGCCAAACTGTGCGACCCGTTTATTACCGCGCACATCACCGACGCCAGCGGCGGGAAACTCATTATCGAAACCCTCTTTGCCACCTTCGTCGTACTAATAACCGCCGAATTTCTGCCCAAACTCATCTGCCGCATCAACCCGAACGGCATCCTGAAAACCTTCTGCTGGATGGCGTTCATCTTTTATATCCTGCTGTACCCGCTATCGAAATTCGTTACCCTGCTTTCGGGATGGACGCTACGGCTATTCGGAATCAGGCTTGCCGTCAAACACGACCGGACACTCTTCAACAAAGCCGATTTAATGAGCCTGTCCAACGAAGTCAGCGGCTCGGAAGACGACGAACACGAGTACGAACACGACATGGAAATCTTTCAGAATGCGCTGGATTTTTCCGATGTGCTGGTACGCGAGTGCATGGTGCCCCGTACCGATTTGGTGGCCGTCGAAGAACATGAGCCATTCGACGTCCTGCATCAAGCATTCATCCGCAGCCGCCATTCACGCATATTAATCTATCGCGGGACAATCGACAAAATCATCGGATACATCCATTCCAAAGACCTGTTCACCGGACGTAAAAGCATCCACGAACTCCTGCGACCCATTCATCTTGTACAGGAAACCCTGCCGGCGCATACCCTTTTAGCCCTCTTTACCAAACAGAAAAAAGCCCTCTCGGTCGTCGTCGACCAATACGGCGGAACGGCCGGATTAGTAACGGTCGAAGATATTATCGAAGAAATATTCGGCGAAATCCACGACGAGCACGACCGCGACGACATCGTTGACCTCCCCCTCTCCGACACCGAATTTGAGTTCTCGGGACGCATCGAAGTCAAGTATATCAACAAAGCCTACGACCTCGACATTCCCGAATCGGACGACTACGAAACACTGGCCGGATACATCACCCACCATCACGAAAACATCCCAAAACAAGGCGACATCCTGCAATTCGACCGGTTCCGGTTCCGTATCCTTAAAACATCGGCCACCAAAATCGACCTCGTGCGCCTTAAAGTGAACGGTTAATGATCAACGCTTAATTTTCAACCACTATGATTCGTGCGCAACAACTGATAAAAACATTCGACAGCCTGCAAGTACTGAAAGGCATCGACCTCGAAATACACCCCGCCGAAGTGGTCACAATCGTCGGCGCCAGCGGCGCGGGGAAAACCACGCTGCTGCAAATCCTCGGGACGCTTAGTAAACCCGATTCCGGGCGCGTATATATCGACAATGTACCGGTATTCGATTTGGATAGCAGGGCGCTGGCCGACTTTCGCAACCGGCGCATCGGGTTTGTATTCCAGTTTCACCACCTGCTGCCGGAGTTTACCGCGTTGGAAAATGTATGTATGCCCGCTTTTATCGCCCGCAAAAGCCACGCACAAGCGACCGCGCGCGCCAAAGAACTACTGACCTTTTTAGGATTAGCCGACCGCCTGCAACATAAACCCAACGAACTGAGCGGCGGCGAACAGCAACGGGTAGCCGTAGCCCGCGCCCTGATGAACGAACCCTCCGTCCTGCTGGCCGACGAACCGTCGGGTAATCTTGACTCCAAAAATAAACGCGACCTGCATCAACTTTTCTTCACCCTGCGCGACCGCCTGCAACAAACAATCGTAATCGTTACGCACGACCCCGAACTCGCCGCCATGAGCGACAGGACGATTACCATGAGCGACGGGAGAATTAGGAATTAAAAATCGCCGGCGGAGAGGGGACGGCAATGAAAAAATAAACATAATGTATTGTTGAATGAAAAAAATGTGTATCTTTGCACTGCATTTACCGAAAATAAGTGCTATTGAACAACTAAAGAAATCATTATTAACAAATTTATTTTTATATCATGAAAAAAGTTCTTATTTTAGCTGCCTTATTTAGTTTGGCAGCAGGATTCGTCGCCTGCAGCGACGATGATCAATCCGGCCAAGTGCCGGGGAAAGCCGTTATTTCGGGGCCTTCGTCGAATGTCTTCCCTGAAACTTCGGTAACGCTTACCGCTACGGCCGAAGGCGCTACGTCGTACCTCTGGTATAGCAATACCTCGCTTATTCCGGGAGAAACGGCCAATACGCTCGTGGTAACAAACTCCAGCGCTTATTCCGTAGCCGGGGTGAATGACAATGGCGAAGGCGCAAAAAGCGACCCGAAAGCCGTAACCATTGAATCGTACACCATAACCCTGACAGGCGCTTCGAGCAACACATGCCCCAGCGCTTCGGTCGTACTCACGGCCAGTTTGCAAAATGCGACAGCGTATAAATGGTATAAAGGCGGCGCCGAAATCTCGGGCGTCACAACCAATACGTATGAAGCAACCGAAACCGGAGCCTATACGGTAGCCGGTATAATAGGCACGCAAGCGGGCCCGCAAAGCGCGCCGCTTAACGTAACGATTGTCAATTGCCCCAAGCCGGGGAAAGCCACCATTACGGGCGCTTCGGAAAACAGCTGCCCGGCGGCTTCCGTCGAACTGATAGCCTTGGCGACCGGCGACAATCTTACCGGATATAAATGGTATAAGGGCGGTATCGAAATACAGGGCGCCACAACATCCAAGTACGTCGTTACGGAAACGGATAACTATCAGGCCGCCGGCGTTAACGCCAACGGTACCGGCGAAAAGAGCGACGTCAAACAGGTAACGATTAGCGCCTGCGCCGCCGTGCCGGAGAAAGCCGCCATTACAGGCGCTTCGGCCAACGCCTGCCCGGCTACTTCCGTACTACTCACGGCCACCGCCGGCGGAGCTACCTCCTACAAATGGTATAACGGCTCAACCGTAATTCCCGGCGCGACGACCAATACCTACAACGTTACCGCCACCGGCACATACTATGTCGAAGGCATAAACCAATACGGCACCGGCACAAAGAGCGATGGAAAGCAGGTGACGATTAATTCTTGCGGCGGCGGCACAGTCCTTTTAAACCTTAATACAGAAACAACTGATACGACGACGTGGCTGGAAATCCTTGACTACTTTACACCCATTGATGCAGATAAGGATGGATACAATTGGAGATTTGCCTATTGGAATGAAGAACTGACGCAAATAACTGTATTCTCAGAATCATATGTAAATTACGTAGGGCCACTAACTCCTGAAAATTATCTTATATTACCGGGATATGTTATTGGTACTAATGCAAAATTCACCTTTACGGCACAAGCATTACTTCCGGATTATCCGGAAGAAAAATTTAAAATAGTAATCATAACTAGCGACCAAATTACAGGAATAACAGATGCTGATGATATTATACCTATATTACGCAATGCACCAGTATTACATACGCACAAATTAGTAAATGGAAATCCCTACACACAAACACTGGATATCCCTGATTCCTATAACGGGAAAGGGGTTTTCTTAGCTGTAGCTCATTTTGATTGTACGGATGCATATAGGCTATTGATTACACAGCTAAAATTAGAACACACTCCGGCCGGTGGCGCACCGCCTGCACCTGCACCTGCTTCTACACAGATGAAAAAGGTCTCTTTGGCAAACGAGTATGCTATCATGCCGCAAAACAGCCTGCCGGCTGTAAGAAAGCAACGATAAACGTTCGGTTATCTTTATACAAAACAAAAGAACCGCCTCCGGGCGGTTCTTTTGTTTTGTATCGTTCAAAGACGGGGGAGGGGCGTATTAGGAGTTAGCCATTCCTAATTGTTCCGCCCATTGCTCGATTCGTTGTTCCGTAAGGTTGCTTTCGTTGTCTTCATCGATAAGCAGCCCGACGAAGCGGTTGTCGACGAGGGCTTCGGAGGCGTCGAACGAGTAGCCGTCCGTGCCGGTAAAGCCGATGACGACGGCATGGTCTTTGACGGCGGCGTAGAGTTTTCCCACGGCGCTGCAAAACGAATCGGGATACGAGGCGGAGTCGCCGCAGCCGAACAGGGCGATTTTCTTTCCGGCCACAGCCGACGGCAAGAGGTTGATAACGCCTTCCCAGTCGTCCTGCAAATCGCCGATGCCCCACGTGGAGCTGCCCAGCAGCAGTATGTCGTAATCGCGCAGTTTGCCAGTCGACGACGCCACGCCGATGTCGTAAATATCGCCGGATGCTACGCCCAATTTAGCGGCAATACGCTTGGCGACGCTTTCCGTGTTCCCGCTTGATGACCCATAAAAAATACCTGTTTTACTCATAATAGAAATATTTTGGATTTATACTTTTTGCCTGCAAAAATACAAATCCCGATTGAGATACACAATCCCTAATCGTAGGTATATTTGCCCGCCGGAATCCCTATCAGCACACCGTCGCTCCATTAACCAGCGGTTCGTCGGGACGGACGATGCGCATTATCCCGTCGGCCTGCTGCGCCATCAGGATCATTCCCTGCGATTCGATGCCTTTGATTTTGCGGGGTTCGAGGTTGGCCAAAAGGCATATTTGCCGTCCGACGATGTCTTCGGGCGAATAATGTTCGGCAATGCCCGATACGACAGTGCGGATGTCCATTCCCGTGTCGATTTTCAGCCGCAGCAGTTTATCGGTCTTGGGCACCCGTTCGGCTTCGAGGACGGTGGCGGTGCGGATGTCCATTTTCATAAAATCGTCGTAAGTGCAGGCGTTCTTTTGCGGCGCCGGCGCTGGCATTGCGGGGGGCGTTGCGGCGGCTTTCAGTTTGGCCTTTTGTTTTTCAATCTCGTCGTCTTCGATTTTATCGAACAGCAATTGCGCTTCGTTGAGTCTGTGGGCTTCCGCGAGGATGTCCGTCCGTCCGAAGGCATCCCACGAATCGGCGGTTTTGGCTAAGATATAGCGCAGTTTTTGGGTGGTAAACGGCAGGAAGGGTTCGAAGGCGATGGCGCAATTGGCGCAAATCTGGAGGGCGATGTTCAGTATCGTCGCTACGCGGGGGCGGTCGGTGGCTGCCAGTCGCCACGGCTCGGTGTCGGCGAAGTATTTATTGCCCAGCCGCGCGAGGTTCATGGCGTCTTTCAACGCTTCGCGGAAATGGTAGGTTTCGATATTGTTTTCGAGCGATTGCTTGATGAGGGGTATTTCGTTTAACGTTGCTTCATCGTAGGGCGTCAGGGTATTGCGGGGCGGCACCCGTCCTTCAAAATATTTATGAGTAAGGATGACGGCGCGGTTTACAAAATTGCCGAAGACGGCCACTAATTCGCTGTTGTTGCGGGTTTGGAAATCATTCCATGTAAAATCATTGTCTTTTGTTTCGGGGGCGTTAGCGCAAAGGACATAGCGCAGGACGTCTTCTTTTCCGGGAAATTCGTCGAGGTATTCGTGCAGCCATACCGCCCAATTGCGCGAGGTGGATATTTTATCGTTCTCAAGGTTGAGGAACTCGTTGGCCGGCACATTGTCGGGCAAGATAAATCCGCCGTGCGCTTTCAGCATGGCGGGAAACATGATGCAGTGGAATACGATATTGTCTTTTCCGATAAAATGTACCATTTTCGTCTCTTCGTCCTTCCACCAGCGTTCCCAGTCGTCGGGCAGCAGTTCGATGGTGTTCGACAGGTAGCCGATAGGGGCGTCGAACCATACGTAAAGGACTTTTCTTTCGGCTCCTTCGACGGGTACGGGCACGCCCCAGTCGAGGTCCCGGCTGACGGCGCGCGGTTGCAGTCCGCCGTCGAGCCACGACTTGCACTGTCCGTAGACATTTGTTTTCCATTCCCGGTGTTCTTCCAGAATCCAACGTCGAAGCCACGGCTCGTAGCGGTCGAGCGGCAGGTACCAGTGGGTGGTGTCGCGCAGGACGGGTTTACTGCCGCTGATGGCCGAGTGGGGGTTAATCAGCTCGGTCGGGCTGAGTGTCGAGCCGCATTTTTCGCACTGATCGCCATAGGCATTCTCGTTGCCGCATTGGGGGCATGTGCCGACAATATAGCGGTCGGCGAGGAACTGGCCGGCTTCTTCGTCATAATACTGCGCCGTTGTTTTTTCGATAAATATCCCGTCGTCATACAGTTTTCTGAAGAAATCGGAGGCGGTTTGATGATGAATTTTCGAGGAGGTACGCGAATAGATATCGAACGAAATGCCGAATCGTTCAAACGAATCTTTAATAATTAGGTGGTATTTATCGACAATATCCTGCGGCGTAACCCCCTCTTTACGCGCTTTGATGGTAATCGGGACGCCGTGTTCGTCGGAACCGCCGATAAATTTGACCTCGCGGCCGCGTAGCCGCAGGTAACGAACATAAATATCGGCCGGCACATATACGCCGGCGAGGTGTCCAATATGCACAGGCCCATTGGCGTACGGAAGGGCAGAGGTCACAAGATAGCGTTTGTAATTATTCATACTGCATCATTAATTAAAAGAGTACAAATGTACGGGAAATATTTGGATTGTTGAAGTGTGAAACGTAATGGTGCGCGGGTTGCTCCTGCCGTTTCTGCAAATATTTCGTTCCTGTGGGACGAGGCGAACAGTTGTGAGCGGTTACTTCTTCTTTCGTTTCCGAGGCGGACGAATTTGCTGACAAAAAAGCCGCAGAGAAAACAGACCTTTTGCGGTTCGTGCCTTACCTTAGTTTTTATTACCTTTGCGGAAACTAAACAAAAAATGAAAATCCTCATCATCGAAGACGAATATGTATTACTGAAAACAATAGAAAATTTCCTGTTGACGGAAAAATATATTGTAGAAAAAGCGTCCGACTATTATTCCGCAATGGAAAATATCATGATTTATGACTACGATTGTATCCTGCTGGATATTTCCCTGCCCGGTGGCAGCGGGCTGCAAATCCTACAAGAAATGAAAAAGGAAAACAGAACCGGCAACATCATTATTGTTTCGGCAAAAAATTCGCTCGAGGACAAGGTGCAGGGATTGGACTTGGGCGCAGACGACTATCTGACAAAACCTTTTCACCTCCCGGAACTCCACGCGCGGATTAAAGCCGTCTTACGACGTAAGCAAACGGACGGCAAACAAATCTTGCAACTGGGAAACCTGTCGGTCGATTTTGCCCGGAGGCAGGTATTCGTGGAAAACAATTTGCTGAAACTGAACCGCAAGGAGTTTGACATGCTCGCCTTTTTCCTCACCAACAAAAACCGGCTGATTACCAAAGACGCCCTGGCAGAACACGTCTGGGGCGACAATTCCGACATGGCAGACAATTTCGATTTCGTCTATTCGCAAGTTAAAAACCTGCGCAAAAAACTGCATGACGGACAGTCGGACATCCGAATAGAAAATATATATGGCATCGGCTACAAACTGACAGAATGAAACTCACCAATTATTTAATCTCCCGCATAACGCTGTCTTTTACGGCCATCATGCTGATTTGGGCAGCTATCTACTTCCTCCTGCAGATGAAAGAAATACATGACGGTATCGACGAGGGACTGACCAATCTCAAACAGGAGTTTATTGCCAAAGCCGATGCAACGCCCGGATTTGTCGAAACACTGAAAGACAACACCCCGCCCAACTTCATCATCAGGGAAATCCCGAAAGAAGAAGCCGAAACGGTTATCGAAAATTTCACAACAGTCCAAATATATTTCCCCACCGAACAGGAAAAAGAAGAAGTCCGCATGCTCGCCACTGCTTTCCGCTGCAAACAAAACGGGAAATATTACCGGTTGCAATTTTTCATCTCGACCGTCGAAAGCAACGATTTGACGAAAAACATACTTTATCTTTTACTGGGATTGTGGGTCGCGCTCGCAGTAACGGTATTTATCGTCGGCAAAATTATTCTTACAAAAGCTAACAAGCCATTCTATCGGCTGCTGGACGAATTGAAAAAATTTCATTTAGACAACAGCCGGATGATTGACCTTCCACCCACCCGAATCAGGGAATACATCCAACTGAACAACTCCGTCGGGGAACTGCTCGAAGAAAAC
>JAITKF010000077.1 GCA_031278545.1 Prevotellaceae bacterium | reverse complement strand
GTTACAGGAAAAGTAAGTGAATGTCGGATAAAACATTTTCATCCGTTCGTACATAGTTTAAGAAACCTCATGTATCTTGCTTCATAAATGGGTTTTAGTTATTTTAAAAAAAGTATTTATATAAAGTCTAACAAATATTTTCAATTAGATTACAAACGGTCATTATCTGATGTCTGGATGTATTGCCATGCCATTGGTTAAAATCCGACAAGTGTTCATTCATGGATTTCACCCACTTGTTATGCATAACCTGCTTCCGCATTAACCACCATATACGTTTAATAAGATTCAAGTCCGGCGAATAAGGAGGTAAAAATATCAACTCAATTCGTTCCCTGTAGCGCTCCAATACGGGCTTTAAGCGTTTGGCATGATGGAAGCGGACATTGGCAAGCGCCATATACTTTCTGCCCTGGACAGGCTCGCACGCATTTCAGTAAAAAGCGGAAAAAAGTTTTGTGTTGCCCCTGTCCGCTGTATCCACAATCAGTTTTCCATTATGTGGATTGACCGCACCAAAAAGGGGGTTTCGTTCGCGCTTGCGCTGATGCTGGCTGATTTTGGGCTGTTTCCCTTTCTTCGCCTATGCATACGAAACGGTAGTCGTATTGGATAGCGAGGATTCGTCTTCAAACAGTATCACGCTGCCGACACTTCGTCCCCGAAGTTTTTTTTATTGCCGAAACGGCCTCCTCCCGATTTTCGGCTTCAGGAAAGAACCCCTTCCCTTTTTGAAAACTCAAGCCAATGGTGTGCAAAATATTGTATACCTGTGATTTTCTGTACTCAACGCCAAAAGCAATCCGAATATATTCCGAGACGAGCGCCCATGTCCATGTGCCGCTTGAGAATCCCTGCTCCATCGGACTTGACAAAACAACCTGCTTCAACTTCGCCTTGCTTTCAGCGCTCAACCTGCCTGGGCGACCGCTACGGGGCAGGTCTTTCAAGCCTTCGACTCCTTGAGCGTTGAATCGGTGTACCCAGTTGCAGATGGCTTTGTAGCTCGTATTGTACACGCTTTGCAGTTCTCCGGCTTTTCGTCCCAATGCTATTTGATAGACCGCATGTAACCTGACTCCCTGTGAAAACTTCTCATCCTTGCGTAACTGTGCGGCTATTGCTTCTGCCGGCACATTAACCTTGATTCTTTCCTTTGACATACTTTTTTCCTGCAAAAGTACTATTACTTTTTAAATTGCACAAATTTATTGGACTTTATATAATGCACACCACCGCCCGCAATTCGTGGGCGGTGGTGTTTTGGGGAATGAGCAATACACAAATACCCCTTATTCTCCCCCGTTGCTTTCGTAGCCGGACGATTGCCTTCTCTCCCGCAGGCAGGCTTTAAAATACGTATCGTATAATATCATTTCCAAAGGCCAGAATCATCAAGGCAATCAGGAAGAGGAATCCTATCCATTGGGCGACTTCTACTACTTTGTCGCTGGCTTTACGGCGTGTTACCAGTTCGTAGAGCGCAAACATCAGGTGTCCGCCGTCGAGCGCGGGGATAGGCAGGATGTTGAGCACGGCCAGCATGATGGACAACATGCCGCAGATTTCCCAAAAGCTATACCAGTCCCATTTCCCCGGAAAGATGTTGGCGATTGTAATAAAACTTCCGACGGATTTATAGGCTTCGGTCTTCGGCGAAAATATGAGCCGCAGTTCCTTGATATAATCCACAATGCCTTCGTATCCTTTGGCTATGCCCGCCGGCAGGGCCGAGAGGAGGTTGTAGCGTTGCCTCGTAACGGGCAGCACGTTAAACGCCGTCCGGCTGTATACGCCGATTTGCCCTTCGTCGTTCACCGCGGCGGCGATGTGGAGCAGTGAATCGCCGCGGTCGACGGTCAGGTTTACCGTCTGTCCGACGTATGCCAAAAGAGTCTGCCGGAGGTCAGGCCACAGCGCCGGCGTCGAATCGACGGCCACAATCCGGTCGCCTGCCAGCAGGCCTGCCTGCGCATTGTGCGACGTGGCCGGGATGCTGTCTACTATAAACGGGTAACGCGGTGAAAAGAGGAACCGCCGTTGTCCTAACAGTATTCGGATATAATGTTCTTCGATAGGGAACGAGAGGGTATCGCCGTCGCGCACGACTGTCGCCTCTTCCGCGCGGTTGCGTATCAGGAGGATTTGAATGCCGTCGCGCACTTTATCGTTGGGATGGATGTTCATAAAGCGTTCGACCGGCTGTCCGCTGAATGCCACAATCCGGTCGCCGTGGCGGAAGCCCATCGCCAGCGCCAGCGAATCGCAGTGTACCCCGTAGGTTACATCGCGGTTGGCAATATATTGTTCTCCCCACGTAAATAATATTCCCCAGTAAATAACCGCTGCAAAAATGACGTTGAACAATACGCCGCCTATCATTACAAATATCCGTTGCCACGCCGGTCGTGTCCGGTATTCCCATGGCTGGGGCGGTTGTTTCATTTGTTCCTTGTCCATGCTTTCGTCGATCATCCCGGCGATTTTGCAATAGCCGCCAAACGGTAACCATCCGATGCCCCATTCCGTTTTTTCAGGATGTTCCGACCATTCGGCCGGCGGCGTCGCCGAAAGCCAGCTTAACTGCCACCGTCCCCCAATTCGTTTCGCCCGCAAAAGGGAAAACGATGGATTGAAAAACAAATAAAACTTATCTACCCGCATACCAAATACGCGAGCAAAGAAAAAGTGCCCCATCTCGTGCACAAATATCAGCAACGAGAGCGACACGACCAACTGTACGATTTTTAAGATAATCTCCATAAATAATTGTTAATGATTAATAGTTAATGGTTGATGATTCATTTAGTAGTTTGAGGGGTGAGAGTAGCTTTTTTGTCTATTTTCATTTACTTTCCTGATTCTCTTGTCGGTTTCCTGCAGGTCGGCGAGAGAGGGTTTGGCGATAAATGGCGTTTGCTGCATGGCTTTTTCCACTAATCGCGGGATGTCGGTAAACCTGATACGGTCGTGCAGGAAGTCCTCGACGGCAGTTTCGTTCGCCGCGTTCATGGCGCAGGGTATGTTGCCTCCCTGCCGGAGGGCTTCGTAAGCCAGTTCGAGACAGGGGAATTTTGAGCGGTCAGGCGGCAGGAAAGTCAAGGCTCCCGCCTGCGCAAAATCAATACGCGCTACGTCGAGCGGTAACCGTTGCGGGTAACTCAGGGCATACAGTATAGGCAGTCTCATGTCGGCTGCGCCCAATTGCGCCTTTACTGCCCCATCGGTAAATTGCACCATCGAATGTACTATCGACTGCGGATGCACCAGTACCTCAATCCGATCGGGCGGCAAGCCAAAGAGCCAGTGCGCCTCGATGACTTCCAGACCTTTGTTCATCATCGTAGCCGAGTCGATTGTGATTTTTGCGCCCATTGTCCATTTCGGATGATGTAGGGCTTCGTATTTCGTAACGGTGGCTAATTGCGCCGCCGGTGTATGCAGGAAAGGCCCGCCCGACGCCGTCAGGTAGAGTTTCTCTATCTCGCTCTGCTCGCCTGCCAGACATTGGAAGATGGCCGAATGTTC
This sequence comes from Prevotellaceae bacterium, assembly GCA_031278545.1. Classification (GTDB taxonomy): domain Bacteria; phylum Bacteroidota; class Bacteroidia; order Bacteroidales; family UBA932; genus JAIRKX01. The sequence continues at coordinate 7,607 of JAITKF010000077.1, read as the reverse complement.
CGAATCGACCGGCAACAGTGGCGTGTGGTGCGTCGTCGCTGTTTCGATTACCAGCTCCCCCGCCGCTACCAGCGTTTCTTTGTTAGCCAGCGCCACCGGCTTATTCGCCCGAAGAGCGCACAACGTTGGATGCAATCCCGCAAACCCGACCAGCGCCGACAACGTTATATCGACCGTCGACCACGCCGCTACCTCGCTGATAGCTTCTGCGCCGGCAAATACCTTCACGTCGTATGGTTGCAGGGCGTCCGCTACTTCGTTATACTTCGCCTCATTCCCGATAACGACCACATTCGGGCGGAATGCTATAGCCTGCGCTATCAGCAGCGTCGTGTTATCCTGCGCCGTCAACGCCTCTGCCGTGAACGCCTCCTGGCGCTGCCCGATGACCGCCAGCGCCTGCTGTCCGATAGATCCGGTAGAGCCCAATATGGCTATTCGTTTCTTATTTACCATCGTGCGTTGCAAAGAGTTGCCATATTATTTCGCGGTTAAAATTCGATGTAGCGTAATGGGTCAACCGGCGAGCCGTTATGCCACAACTCAAAATGCAGGTGTGGTCCGGTGGTTAGCTCGCCCGAATTGCCGACAATGGCGATAGCCTCACCGGCCTTCACGCGGTCGCCCCGTTTTTTCAGTAGTTTTTCGTTATGCTTATATACCGAAATAATGCCGTAATCATGCTGAAGTTGAATTACATTTCCCGTTACCGGAATCCAGTCGGCGATAATCACCGTACCATCGAGCACCGCCATGACCGGCGCGTGCGGCTGTGCGACCACATCAATAGCCGTATGGCCGGTTTTGACGTTAAACGAATCCGTAATCGCGCCCTGCACCGGCGGAAAGAGGAATAGGCTTTCGATTGATATTGCCGGCGCCATCCGTCCGCCGTTGCCCGACAGCGTCGCAGCATGCGGGTTATAGCTTTCGTTTTCCTCGATTTCGCGCCGCAGCAGCGAGTCTTCGCGCGATGGCACAAAGGGCGTCGAGACGTCCTGTACACGTACCGAATCGGGGTGTTTCGTATCAATAGGCACAGGCGCTTTGCCTGCCAGCAGTAAGTTGATATTGGTCAGGTGTCGCTCCCACTGGAACAATACCCGCTCCAGCGAGTCGGCGCGCAGGGCGTTGTTCACCAGTTTTTCGCGCGTCGTTGCATCGGGGTAGCCCGGAATAAATTCTCGCAAGCCGGTAAAAGCAATCAATACGGTTACTACAACAATCAGCATCAATATAAATAACATGCCGGACACCAATGCGCCCAGTCCCGACGTTCGCAACTGCCATCGCTGATCGAGCGTCGTATCGTTGTAAACCGTCAGCCGGTATTTATTTTTCAGCATTCCGGGTTGTTTCGGCTGACTATGATCTTTTTCTTTGGCCATAATTTCGTGTAATAGGGGAACAAAGATAGTGAAAAAACGGGAAAAGGGGTGCAGGGATGTAGGATAGGGGTAGCGGAGATGAAAGGATGAACTGGCGATAACCCTCAGCGCTCCTCCGCGTAATTCTGCCCCAAGTTGCGCCGGGCTACGTTGAGAAGCGCAGAGGTACGCTGAAAGCAGTATTCCACGTCAGGGCAATATTCAATTATTGCGTTACTTGCAGTTTGACATAATTAATTTCAAAGGCTGCGGGCAATTTGTCGTCGTGTGTTTTGCCGATGACACCGGAGGCAAAGGCAATGTAAAGCGGTTCGGAGGTCTGGCTCCGGCATTCAAATACTTTTTTGCCGTTGATATACCACTTGATCGACTTGGTGGTACGTTCCAGTTGGAAGATGTAGAAATGATTGTTGTATAACCATATTTTCTTAAGCAGCGACGAAGCTTTGTCGGCCATGTAAGCACCCATCATCAGCCGTCTGTTGCAGTAGTGCGCGACGCTTATGGCCGGTGTGTGACGGTTGCTGCCCAAGCCGAAGATATGATAGACGTTTTTTACGTTCGGGAATGCTATTTTAGCTTCCAGCCGTCCGAATTTCATTTGGAATTTGTGGGCGGTGCTCAACATGCCCGACGTGTATGAAAATTCGCGGGGAATAAAGCCGATTTTTTCATCCCATGCGACGCCGGCGGCTGTTTCGTGCCGGGTAATAATTTGCGCCAGTCCGGGTTGCAGGTTGATATTGTCGCCGTCGCTTACAAGGTGGTCTTCGCGGTTCGATGCGTAGTTTTGCTCCAGCATCAGCGGTCGCCAGTAGGGTTTGGTATCCCAGTTGTGGGAGAGTTGCGGGTCGAGAAATTCCTCGTTGAAAATGGTCGTCCAGCGTTCCATTTCGGCGAAGATGGCTGCATATTTTTTTTTGATTTTGAAATATTGTTTGACGGATTTCGACTTTGCGAGGCGTCGGTATTCCACAAATTTCAAATACGGGTCACTTTGCAAATGCCGCCGCGGGTTTTTCAGGTAGGCTTTGTGCTGCAAGAACGATGGGGAGTTTACTTTGGCGTCCAACTCCAAATATTCCCGTACGTATTCCGCATCGGAATATTCGCCTTTTTTACGAAATTTTTTGACTTCGCGGTATTTTCGCAGTTCTTTCCAGCGACGTTCGACCAGTCGTTCTTTGCTGGTTCGGTACGAAAGCGAGCGTACCAGCGCCAAGTCTTTTCTATAGCGCGGCGACTCGACGTATTCCTTCAACTCTTCATAGCGTTTAAATTCGTCCGATTTTTTGATGTCGTGCAGACGGGCGTACATCGTTTCGTTTACGAGCCGTTTGTGCTCGTACAATTGAGTAGGTGGCAGGGAGAAAAATAATCCAAACATAACTGACAATTTTAATAATTAACAACAAAAGATTGCTCAAAGGTACAAAAAATCGGTCATGTAGCAAGGCGCAGTCACGAAATAAGTTTAAATCCGCGTCCGCGCACATTCAGGATGTTGACCGATGAATCGCCTTTCAGATATTTTCGCAGTTTGGCAATATAGACATCCATGCTGCGGGCGTTGAAGTAGGTGTCGTCCGACCAGATGGACTGAAGGGCGAAATTGCGGTCGAGCACTTGATTTCTGTTGAGGCATAGCAGATGCAGCAATTCGGATTCTTTAGAAGTCAGGAGGTATGCCTGTTTGCCACGGGAGAGTTTCTGCTTGGCGACGTCGAACGTGTATTCGCCGATAACAAACAGATGCTCCCGGGACAGTTCCTTGTGGAATCCTTTTGTACGGCGTAGGATGGCTTCGATGCGGAATATTAGCTCTTCGATGCGGAACGGTTTGCACAGGTAGTCGTCTGCGCCGACCAGAAAGCCTGTCATGATATCGTCGTGCTGCGATTTGGAGGTAAGGAACATAATAGGCACAAGCGGGGCTACTTGCCGGATTTCTTGCGCCAGCGTAATGCCGTCTTTTTTCGGCATCATCACATCCAAAATACAAATATCGTAGTTCTCCGGGGAAAAATGCTTAAACGCCTGCTCGCCGTCGGGAAACCAGTTCACCACATAGCCTTTTATCGTAAGGTAATCGCGTAACAACATCCCCATATTTTCTTCGTCTTCCGCCAATAAAATTCTTGTTTTTTCCATACGCCGAATTGAGTTATGAATTATGAGTTTCATCTTGTTCGTTTATTTTTCATCCTTTTCATTGGCAATTCAAATCCAAAGGTACTGCCGATGCCGATAGCGCCGGTAGCAAATATTTTCCCATGATGGGTTTCGATAATATTCTTCACATAATACAAGCCCAATCCGAATCCTTTGACGGGCGTTGCATGAGTATAGACATCCCGGTAAAACCGGTTGAATAGCTGTTTGGACTGTTTGCTGTCAATGCCGATACCGTTGTCGGTTACGGACACCACCAGCGCCTGACCGGTATTGTGCGTTTGCACGATGATGTGCAGAGGTTCGGTTTCTTTCCGGTATTGAATAGCATTGTCGATTAAATTTGTCAATACATGGGCGAGGTGCAACGCATCGGCCATGACTTGCGAATTAGCGGCGTGCAGCCGGCATTCGGTCGTAATATGCAGCGTGTCGAACTGCACCGAAAATTGGCTGAGTACTTTTTGAATAATAGCGTGCACGTCGACTTCTTCGACCTTTAGTTTTAATTTTCCACGGGCATAAATAGCGGATTGCAATACCCGTTCGACTAAATACATCAATCGCTCCGACTCGTCGTGGATGACGCGCGAAAGGCGCGGCACGCCATCCGGCCAGTCGGGCGTTTGGCGGTCTTGCAAGATTTCGGAGGCCAGTGAAATTGTCGCAATCGGCGTTTTCAGTTCGTGGGTAATGTTATTAACAAAATCATGGCGTATTCTCGACAGGCGTTTTTGCCTGAAAATGGTGATGAGTGTAATGGCAAATGTAGCGCTGATAACCAGAATCAGCAATAGGGATAGCGCCAGCATCCAGCGGATAGAATGCAGGATATAATCGCGATGAAGCGGCAGGTAGATATTCAGGAAATAATGCGTAACACCATCCGGGTCGTTGGGGAACAGCGTCGTATTATAGGTGTATTCGGGCGACACGTCGGCGAAGCCGTCGGTTGCCAGTACGATAGCGCCCCATTCGTCCGTAACGGCAAATTCGCAGGGCGACATGATGTTTTTCCGGCGCAATTCCCGGCGCAACAACGAATCTAATTGCACAACGGTGATACGTTCTGTGACAGGCCGGTCGGCATAGTGCAACGGATACGACGCAAACTGCGATTGGAAAAAACGGAGAGGCACGCTGTCGGACGCTGCCTGCATCATTTCCTGTGTAACGATCATATCAACGACTTGCTGAAGGACAAACTGTACATCGCGTGAAAAATCTTCTTCGGCGGCGGCGATGGTAGAGCGTATCCACTTTATCTGAACGCCGACCACTACCAGCGTACTAATACTGATTGCGACTGCAAGGAATACGATAAGTCGTTTATTCACGTTGATTATTGAATGATTTCCAGTTTCCGCGCCGCTTGTGCGATTTTATCGATCGCATATTCTATTTGCGCTTGCGTATGCGTAGCCATCAGCGAGAATCGGATGAGGGTCGAGTCGTTAGGCACAGCCGGCTGTACAACAGGATTGACAAACACGCCTTCTTCCATCAGGGTTTTGGCCATGATAAAGGTTTTGGCATTATCGCGAATCATAATAGGAATAATCGGGGTACACGAATGCGCAATATCAAAGCCTAACCGGTGGAATGCGTTCAGGCTGTAGTAAGTGTTTTTCCATAATTGCGTCATGTAATGCGGCTCTGTTTTGATGATTTCGAGGGCGGCTAATGCGCTGGCGGTCGCGGAGGGTGTTGCGCTAGCGCTGAAAATGAGCGAGCGGGAGGTATGTTTAATGAAATTAATCGTATCTTTATCGGCCGCCAAAAAACCGCCGATAGAAGCTAACGATTTACTGAATGTACCCATAATAATATCGACCTCGGCGGTCAGTCCGAAATGCGACGCGACGCCGCGTCCCTGTTTCCCGATAACGCCGAACGAGTGGGCGTCGTCTACCATAATATTAGCGTTATACATTTTTGCTATCTGGACGATTTCTGGCAGGTTGGCAATATCGCCTTCCATGCTGAAAATACCGTCGACGACGATTAATTTCAACGCTTCCGGTTCGCAACGTTGCAGTATTTTTTCGAGCGATTCCATGTCGTTATGGCGGAACTTTAATGTTTTGGCAAACGACAGCCGCGCCCCTTCAATAATCGAGGCGTGGTCGAGCTCGTCGAGCAGGATGTAGTCGTTGCGTCCGGTAACCGTGGGAATGGCTCCTAAATTAGACTGGAACCCGGTACTATAAACCAGCGCGCCGTCTTTGCCGACAAATTCGGCCAATTTCTCTTCCAGTTCTACATGAATATCCAGCGTGCCGTTCAGGTAGCGGGAACCAGCGCATCCCGACCCGTATTTTTTTATCGCCGCAATAGCCGCTTCCTTTACTTTCGGGTGGCTGGTAAGTCCGAGGTAACTATTCGAGCCGAACATCAAAACTTTTTTCCCGTTTATCAGCACCTCCGTATCCTGTTCCGACTCGATAGTGCGAAAATAGGGATACAATCCCGCTGCCTGAACTTTCTGCGGTTCATCGTATCGTGCTACTCGCTCCCGCATAATATTTTTGTACGTTGTCATCTGTTTTTGTTTTTAATTTGGACAAAGATAGTAAAAACAATTGACTATTGAATATTGCCTGCGGCATGAAACGCAAAGGTTACGGATAACCCTGCCCCTACAGGCAACCCCCTGGTCCCCGCAGGGGCGACCCTTTATTAAGCGTATGCTTCCTCTTACGAATACCGCCCGCCCGAAAAAAAATACTTGGATAATAAAAAAAACATATATCTTTATACCTTTATAATATATTAAATTATAATATATTAAACGATGAATATTTCAAAACACTCGAACATTTCTGCTTCGCGTCCCTTGAACGCCGAAGGGACTTCGTTTTTTTGATATCTAACTCTACCCAAAAAAAAACACACACACAACTCACTTATGTTAAATTAGTTACAACTGTATTAAATACCCGTACCGCATATCAGTGCCGCAAGGATACGGACTATTATATGCATTCCGAACAGGGACGCCGAAGGGTCGCGTATACGCATACGCCGGTCGCGTACATGCATACGCGTGAGATGCAAAAATTATTTTTCTTATTTATACACCCTAACATTTCAATGTTATGAACAAACCAACCAGTATTCCCAGAAAAGACGTCGACTTCAATGTCCGGCAAAACATTATCGCCACTACGGCCAGTACTAACCGCGCCGCATGGAACCTCGACGCCGATTGTCTCGACGACGACGTGATGCCCAGAAAAGCCGAATGGGAGGAGGCTTGGGCGGCCTACGAAAACCCGGAGACGCGCACGCCAATTATCACCTAACTAATAAACAGAAGAGGCGAGAGGCGTACGAAAAAGTACTCTGGAAGCTGGTGAAAATCCTCCAGAGCGACCCCCGCGTAACAGACGAAGACCTGAAGACGATGGGTATCGTTGTCCCCTCGACGACGCGCACCCACGCGCCCGTGGCACCCGAAGCGCCCGACTGCGACATTGATACGTCGGTAATCGGTCGGTGTCAATCCATTTCTTTGAAAAAGGAAGCGGCCATAGGAAAGCGAAACCGGAAGACAACTCGTCGCCGAAATTGCATGGGCGGTCAGCGATAAGCCTGTCTTGCGCTGGGACGAAATGACGCACTCCGCCGTCAATACGCACTCGCCCTGTACCTTCATCTTCGAGCATGACCAGCGCGGCAAAACCGTCTACTTCGCCCTCCGCTGGGAAAATACACGCGGCGAAAAAGGATCCTAGAGCGAAATCATGAGTGCAATCATTCCGTAGGAACTGAGAACTATGAACTAAGAACTTTATGAACGATGAACTGTGAACTATTCCACCCCCGCCAGCGGCGGAATCCCAACAGGCGTGGCCTGCGTAGCTCTCCCCCGCTGGCGGGGATGCCCGTTGGGCATGGGTGGAATAGTTCTCAGTTCAAAAATAAGTCCTCTTTTTTCAACTTTTTTTGGCTGATTTTAAAAAAAGTCATACCTTTGCCGCCGGTACCGTTTTTTTTGATTAAATTTCTTGTTTAATCAAAACCCCTTTCTCCATTCTCTTTTTT
>JAITKF010000063.1 GCA_031278545.1 Prevotellaceae bacterium | reverse complement strand
AAAAAGAGAATGGAGAAAGGGGTTTTGATTAAACAAGAAATTTAATCAAAAAAAACGGTACCGGCGGCAAAGGTATGACTTTTTTTAAAATCAGCCAAAAAAAGTTGAAAAAAGAGGAAATTTTTTTTGAACTAAGAACTGAGAACTAAGAACTAAGAGTTAAGAGTTAAGAACTGAGAGTTAAGAGTTAAGAACTAAGAGCTAAGAACTATTCCACCCCCGCCCTACGGGCATCCCCCGCAGGCGTGAGAGAGCTACGCAGTCCGCGCCTGTTGGGATTCCGCCGCCGGCCCTCTCCTCTTTCTCCTTCTATTTTCTTCCTTCCACTTTACGCATGGTGATACGCTTCGCCTTTGATAATGGTAAAGGCGCGGTAGAGTTGTTCTGTGGCGATGAGCCGAACCATTTGGTGCGAGAAGGTCATCCGCGAAAGCGAGAGCAGGCCGTCGGCGCGTTGATATACTTCCGGCGGGAAGCCATAAGCGCCGCCGATGGCAAATACCAGTGATTTAACGCTGCTGTCCGCCTTTTGCCGGAGGAAGCCGGCCAGCTCTTCCGACGAGAATGTCTGTCCCCGTTCGTCGAACAGCCATAGTTCGTCCGTGTCGGAAAGTTGTTGCAGGAGGAGTTTGCCTTCCTGTATTTTCAGCCGGTCGGCAGGCAGGGCTTTGGTGTTGCGGACGTCGGGCAGGTCGCGGCGGGTATAGTGTACGTAGCGCTGCAAGCGTTTTTCGTATACGGCCAATTCATCCTGCAAGTACGTTTTAGAGGTTTTTCCAATGGTCAGCAGCGTGATTTTCATCGTTGCTCGATGGTGTAGGCCGGCGTGTAGTTGATTAGGCATGTGCCGGTGTTGACCAGCCCGTTTGCATAGCTGCCGTTGTGCCGGAATACATATTGTGTTTGCAGCAACGGTGGATGGTGGCGATGCAGGTGCCGTTCAAAATGAATGCCGTATTGCATCATCGCTTGCAAGAAGTAGTAGAATGTGTCGTAGCCTTGCACCGCATATTGCGAGGGGTCGATGCTGTAGGTTTGTTGAAACCGTGCGACGAAGTTTTGTACGTGTTCTTTTTCGTAATCTACAAAAAACGGCGTTACCAGATGCAGGTTCAATGTATGAAAGTAGGTCAAATCGATGGTTTCAAAATGACGCCAGCGTTCCGTACCGAAGAGGATAATCGGGTAGCGTTGCCGCAGGGTGAGCAGGTAGAGGTTGGCGGCCACGTCGGATACGATGGCTTCCTGATTCGAGGCGACCAGTACGCAATTCGTCTTGTCGGGGCGCAGCCGTACTGCCAGCGAGTCGCGTAGCGCCGTGCCTTTGACGACATAATGCGGGTAGAGCATCGCCTCATTCCATCGTGCGCCCAGCAGTTCTTTATAGGCGGCCAGCAATAGCGAGTCTTGGCCGGAGGCGTCGGCAACGACGATAAGATGCGTGTTTTCACGTGACAATATATCGTCGATTAGCCTTTTTTGACGGCAATAGGCCGGCGGGCTTACCTGAAAAAACGACGGATTATTGACCGTCAACGATTCGGCATTGGGGTCGAGCGGCGATACGATTTTAATGTGATGTTCCCGGGCATATTGTGCTACCGGTTTCAGGTTGTGGGCATATACCGGCCCGATGATAATATCGTTGGTGCGCAATTCGTCCGTAAGCAGTAGTTCCATGCGTTTTTGCTCTTCGTAGCAATCGTACACCGATAAGCGTAGCGACAGTCCTTGTTGTTTCAGCTCTTCCACCGCCAGCAACGCGCCTTCATAAAAGGCATGGTAATTTTCCACATTCTTCTGTTTGGCCAGCAGCGCCTCTGCCGCGACGGCGTCGACGGCCGCCGTGTCGGTCGGCGGCGGCGCGGCGGGTACAAGCAACGGCAGGATTAACGCCACATTCAACGGACGTGTAAACGGTCGAATCGCGTTGGTCGAATCGGCTAACGGCAGCAGGTACACTCCTTGTGGAAGCGTGGGTTCATCCATTTCACCTGCTTCACCCATTTCACTCATTTCATCCATTTCATCTGCTTCACTTGCGTCACCCATTTCACTCTTTTCGGCGGGAGGGATGGATAACAGGGCGTCGCGCATCAATATGCCGTTATTAAAGGCATCGGGGTTTAGCCGGCGTAATTCGTCGGCCGTAACGCCATATTGCACGGCAATGCTCCACAGTGTTTCGCCCGCTTTTACGATATGGTACAACGGCCGCGTTGCCGGCGTTGTTTTTTTGGCCGTATCCGGCGGCGGCGTTCCCGCTCCGGGGAATATTGACGCGTCAACGGGGGTTGCATTCGTTTCAGTAACCGGAATGCGGATATTCCGACCGACTTTCAGTCCTCCGGACAGTTCGGGGTTGGCCTGCGTAATCTGTTCGACGGTTACGTTGTAGGCTTTGCTCAGTGAATACAGCGTTTCGCCTTTTTTCACTACGTGTACATAATACAGCGCTCCGTCGATACGCACTTTTTCCGTCGATTGTTCAATGGCGACTTGTGCCGTAGCCATCGTCGCCGAAAGGAAGCATAAAAGAAAACACCGCATTGTGCGTATTCCTTTTTGCGACCGGTATGTATGTTTATTATTGTCGGTATTCATTTTCCTGTTTATTATTGCTGCCCGGGCATTCTTTTCGGCGGGTGGTTAGAGTAATCGCGCCAGCAGGTTGCCCACATTTGTTTCGATACGTTCGTAAATGTTTTCGGGGTATGGTTCGCGCACCAACGTGGCGCCGGTGATTTTTTCGTACAGTTCAATATAGCGGTCTGTAATGCCGGCGACCACTTCGTCGGTCATTTCCGGCGCCGGCTGTCCTGCCTGTCCGTTGAAGCCGTTTGCCATCAACCATTCACGTACAAATTCTTTGGATAGCTGCTTTTGCGGTTCGTTGTTTGCAAAGCGTTCGGCATAGCCGTCGGCGTAGAAATAGCGCGACGAGTCGGGGGTGTGGATTTCGTCGATGAGGTATATTTTGCCGTCCTTTTTTCCAAATTCGTATTTTGTATCGACCAGTAACAAGCCCTGCCGCGCCGCCATTTCGGAACCTCGCCGGAACAGCGCCAGCGCGTAGTTTTCCAGTTGTATGTAGTCTGCTTCGTCGACAATGCGGCGTGCGATGATTTCGTTACGCGAAATATCTTCGTCGTGCAGTCCGTGTGCGGCTTTGGTCGTGGGCGTGATAATGGGGACGTGGAAGGCCTGATGCTCGCGCATCCCTTCGGGGATGGCGACGCCGCAGATTTCGCGCATGCCGTTTTTGTAGGCGCGCCATGCGCTACCGGTCAGGTATCCGCGTACGATCATTTCGACGGCAAACGGCTCGCAACGATGCCCGACGGTAACCATCGGGTCGGGCGAGGCGATGCGCCAGTTGGGTACAATGTCTTCGGTCGCGGCTAAGAATTTAGCGGCAATTTGATTCAATATTTGTCCCTTATAGGGAATGCCTTTCGGCAATACTACATCGAAGGCCGAAATACGGTCGGTGGCAATCATCACCAGATAGCGGCCGGCAATGGTGTAGACGTCGCGTACCTTACCGGTATAGGTGGCGGTTTGTTGGGGGAATTGGAAATTTGTTTTTATCAGCGCTTTCATTGTGGGGGTGTGGGGAGGGTAGGAGGGGCGGTTTTGTTTGTGGCAAGGCCTTACTCCTAATTATTGTGCGTGTATTTCTGTTTTGATGGTGGATACGATTTTCATGGCGACATCCATTCCTTGTACGGTACCGGTACCGGTGATGTGTTGTATAATATCCGAGCGGCGCGGCAGGCCGGTTTTCAGGTCTATTTCGAGGCGTCCGTTTTGGGTTGTTCCTTCGAGGCTGCCGGTCATTCCTTCGGCCGACGCCCGGAGTAACGACGATACAGAAACCATCGCCATATCTGCCGTTACCGACTGGAGCCGGTAGGTGTTTTCCATGGTCGTGTGGACGTTTCCTGCGTCCGTCGCCTGTACGATTGTCCATGTGTCGCCGGGCTGTATGGCTTTGTCGGGGTAGATTTTGAACGATTGTTCGAGAGCGTTTTTGATGGCTTTGTCGTGGAGGATGTTTTTTAGCATTTCGGCGGCGGCCGGTTCGTTCATTCCTTCCAGCGATTTTATGATACTGCCGGATATGGCTTCCAGTCCCCATACGGAGACGACCGAGCCGTCGGGCGATAGGGCTGCGTGGTAGGGTTGTCCTATCAGGGGGGCGAATATTTTTTCCATCGTCGCGTCTCCCGGCGTGGGGTTTTCGGTCGGTTTACGCGAGTCGTACCGGAAGGTCGAGCCAAGGCTGGACATGTGTATCGCCACGTCGTGATAGGTCAATTCGACGTTGATTTGCTTGGGGTGTTTTTCTTTCACTACCATATCGTAGCCGAAGCGCATGGTGTGTTCTACCGTGACAGTTTGCCCCATCAGCGATTGGGTGATTTGTTGGACGACCTCAGTTTGATAGCGGTAGGTAACGTCGGTTTCGGGGTTGAACGAAAGGGTTACTTGCGCTTGTAATGCGGGCATTCCCGCCAGTAGGCCGGAGGCTATAAGTAAGCCGGTGAGTGTTTTTTTCTTTTTCATTGTAATGGTAGACTAATTATTTGTGCAAACTTACGTATTTTTTTTGGAATAGGAGTCATCGGGGGATGAGGTGTGAGGGATGGGGCGCCTGTCAAAAAAGCCGCCCCCGATGGGGACGGCTTTTGAGTAGGAGGGGTGTTGTGTGCGATGTTCAACGTTCCTTGCTACAGTTATGGCAAGACGCCGAGGTTGAGGTTACAGATGTGCCAGTATGTGATGCCGGCGTTACCGCTGCCGCCTGTGTAGTTGTATGAGGAGGCGTTGATTACTTTTATTTTCAGGTAGCGGTAGGTGTAAGCTTGGCTCAGGACGGTGCGGTATTGCCAGTTGCTTGCTTTGTCGATGCGTGTAAGGAATGTGTAGTTGATGTTGTCGTTGCTGCCATGCAGGGAGAAGTAGCGGACGCGGCTGCCGGTCTCCATACTGCGGTTCCATTGGACGCTGAAGTAGTCGAACTTGGTCTGGGCCTGCATGTCGATGACAAAATAGGCGCTGTCGGTGCGTACTGTCAGCGGGGTTCCGGCGACGTCGGCAGGCGGGAGCGGGGCGGCGGGTTTCAGCAGGGTGCCTACGCCGCCGTGCAATGCCTCTTCAATATCCCAGTAAGCAACCTCCGTATCGCCGGTGCCGCTGCCGGTTTTCGTGCCGTAGGCCGATGCGTCGATAACTTTCCATGCGGTCTGGTCGAGCATGTGATGTACTTTGAATACCTGATCGGCATAGGCGCCGTGCCCGTCGGTGGCGCTGGCGCGGATGGTCGCCGTACCGCCAACGCCCGCTACGGGTGTTAGGATAAGACGGTTGTCGCTGGTTGTTTCGACGTTGAGGATCGAGGGGTTCAGCGATTCGTATTCGAGGGTATTCAGTGTGGCGTTGCTCGGTTGGTATCGTACGTGCGACGAGGTGGTGGTGCCTTTGGTCATTGGCGAATCGCGGTTGGTCAGTTGCGCTTCGGCGCTTGGTCCGGCGTGGCTGTAGTCGCGGTTGTCGCGGTCGTTGAGGCTGAACTGGTAGTAGGTCGTCGTGGCGGTTGGCGTATTAAAGGTGATTGTCGCGACGGGGGTGATGGCTACCGTAACGACCGATTCGGCATAGACGCCGCTGTGATCGGTGGCTTCGATGCGGATGACGGTTTCTCCTTCCCAGAGGGCCGTAACCAGTCCGTCTTCGTTGACGGTGGCGACCGAGGGATCGGAGGACGAGTAGCGTAGCGTCCGTATTGAGGCGTCGGCGGGGACGATGGTCAGTTGGGCGGCGAGGTCAAAGGTCGGCCCGGCGGCGTTGGTGCGGGTCATCGTCCATGTTTCATAGCCCGGTGCGATTTCGATGGCGGTGACGCGGATGCCGACGACGGTTACTTTGCATCGGGTAGCCAGGGCCGCGTTGTTGTTGGGGACGACGGTTAGCCATGCGCCACCGGCGCCGGTGGCGGTAACTATGCCGTCGGGCGATACGGTGAAGATGCGCTGGTCGCCCGACAGGTAGGAGTAATGGTAACGGTCGGCGTCGCCGGCGTTTGCCGGGGTGGCGGATACTTGTACCTGTGCCGTGGCGCCGACGTCGGGGAGGACTATCCCGTCGGCGGTGGCGTTGGTGATTGTTATTCCCGTTACGGGGTTATTGATGACCTCGGGCGTGTAGCCGGGCGTGTCTTCTTCGCCGCATGATAGGGTTATGGTTATTGCTATGCAGGCGGCAAGGGTGAGTAGGTAATGTATTTTTTTCATTTCTTTTTTGATGATTTATGATGTGATTTTTATGCGGGCGATTTTTCCGCCGTCGCCCACGGCGTAGTGATTGCCCGATACGGACAACAGGCGTGTGTTGTCTGCCGTGTTCATCAGTGTAACTTCGATGCTCACGCTGTCGTTGAGGGTTACTGCCGGGCTGCGCCGGATTGCCTGCCCGTCGTCGGAACCGGACAAGGCCGGCTCCGATTCTGTGCAAGCAACCACACACAGCACGCTGATGCTTACTAATAGTGTAAAGATATTTTTCATAACATCTTCTTTTTTTACCAATCTTTCGGGTAAGCGTCTCTTTCCATGACCACCGGTTCGCCGTAGAGGGCATTGGATGCGCCGGAGAACTTGGTCGTATAATCGGTATAGTCCCTCAGGTCGTAGAAGAACATAAACCCGTAGCCATTCGTTTTAATCCCGTTTGCCCAGCTCGCTACGTTGGAATCACTCATAATAGTAGCAGCAGGCCCCAAGTTAACAGCTGTAGGAGAATACTTTTCCTTTGGCATACCAATAGACGAGCTGCGGGTTGTGTAAGCACCGTTAGCATACGATGGATACATTGAATAATCAATGATACTTGTCATATTTACGCCATCCACCGTCCCTCCTACCGATCTTCCATTGTTGTATTCAAATACCGTAATGATTTTATCTGGCATAATTCTTCGGGTTTCAATAATCAAACGCGCCATTTTAGTGCCGCTCGCAGCCCATTCTGGCAAGGTAAATATATCCGTATTGACTGAGCCATATTCCGCCCATTCATCGTCATAATCCAGACCGTCGAGCTTATAATTATCGATAGCTGCTTTGCACTTTGCCGCAAAATCCCGAAGGGCTGTTCCGTGTAAGTTGGCAATGCCCACGCCCGCATGGTCGGGAAGCAGCCCCAACAATACCTTTATGCCTTTATCCTGTAAGGGCTTTATGTATTTGTCGCGGTTGTTCAGCAGGTGTTCTACATTTTCGTTGTACTTTAGGTACACTTCGTTTGTAGCGCGGTTGTACTGTACATTGGCGGCAAAGATCACCACATAGTCAAAGAACGGTTTGCGACTGTCCTGCAGTACATAATTGCCTGCATTCAACGGATTGGTATTATTTACTTCGATATACACCAGCGTTTTTACACTGCCCTTCGTAATATCGGGAACGGCGCCGGCCACCTTTACAAAGTAGTAGAGCGTCTTCTCCGCTTCGGGCACGTTCACACCTTCGTTGCTAATCGTTAGCGGCAAGAGGTAGGTTTGCTCTTCCAGCGCGCCTTTGCTCAGGGTGATGGTCAGGGGCTCGGAAGCCTTGTGCCATTTTGCGACGGAGAGGTTTCCGCTGTTTGCAATAGCGACCTGCGCAGCCGGGAAGGCCGGGTAGTCGGCGTTGTTCGCCTTGTTGTAGGCTTCCACCAGCGAGGCGTCAACGGCTACGCGCGCCGATGTGGGGGCTTCGGCGGCTTGGGTCAGTCCCAGATATACCTTCACTTCGGTGTCGGCGCGTACTTCAACGGGAATGGCCGTCCGCGCGGTACTTACGTCGCGGAGGAATCCCTGCTGTTCGAGCGCCGTTTCGAGGGATTGCTCGTCGGCGGCTCCAATCACAATAGCTTCGTCGCAGGCCGTCCACAAGGCGCCGGCAACGATTGTCAGCAACACACATAGGCTGCGTTTCAGTTGTTCAAGATGCTTTTTCATATTCATTCTGTTTAAAATGATTTGTTGTTGATTAATCGGTGGCAGGCAGTTCAACCGGTATCCATACCAGATTTTCGTTGGCTACGCCGTCGAGACCGTGCCCGCTATGGTCGCGGATGTTTCGTCCTGATCCTTCATTCATTTTCCAGTAGGCCATCAGGCCTGGGGTATCGGGCAGGACGCCGTACATGTTGGCCTTAATTTCTTCCTGCGTGCGGATGATGTTCCATATCCGCAGTTCGCTCATATAGCCCGGGAAATAGCGGGCGTTGTCATACGAACGGCCGATATAGAAGTCATTACTGTTCGTGCATCCCTGCCCAAGGCTAACTACATTGCCTGTATACGAAGGGGCTGAGGTCGTACGGGATACTTCTTCGCCGTCTAAGTAGACAATAATGGTTCTTGCCGGGACGTCGAACGTTACTGCCACATGGTGCCACTTTTTGGCCGTCATATACAGTCCTGTATTATAATTACTCGGCCCCGCAAGTTGCAACTGATTTGGCAGCAACGGAGATACATCGCCGATACGCAGGAGGCAATAGCCTTCAATGCCCATAAAGGTTTTCGGCCTGTCGGGCAATTCAGCCGGCCGGAGCAGCCCTTCCATAGTAAACTGTGTCAGGTTGTCCAGCACCGTACTGTTTTGCAGGGACGGGAGGTCTATATAGTTTGCCGTCAAATCGGGCACCACGTTAATGGCGGCGCCTTTTCGCAGGACGTAGTAAATAGTCCTTGCGCCGTTGAGGATAGCTACTCCGTCGGCCGCTTCAATGGTTACGGGCAGGAGGAACATCCTGTTCCTCGGCAGGGTGTTCAAATCCTTAAACCGCACGGTTATTTCGCTCGATAGCACGTTGCCGGCGGTAATGACGGCATCGGTAGCGGAGAGTTCGAACAAGTCACCCGGCAGGGGTTCGGTCGTCGCCGCACTGGTTTTGTTGTAGAAATCGACCAGCGTAGTATCTGCCTTAAAGCGAATGTACACATCGTGGTCTGTCGGCAAAGCCAGCGCCGCTTGAATAACTTTCTCCAGCGCCTGCGTCGTGGTTTCGAGCGTTAGCTGTTCGGTATTGGTGTTTTTTGCATTTTCCACATACACCACATTCTCGAAGTTCGAGTCTTCCTCGTTTACCCTGTTACATCCGGTTAGGACAAGCAAGGTACATGCAATAAGAGTCATGTAAATATGTTTCATATTCATTTAATTTTTAGAAGATGGGTTCATAATTTCAATAGCCTCCCGTGTCAGTTTGTAATCGGTCTCGGGATTAAAGTAGTCATCGTTGATGCGGTATACGCCCAGCCCGGCTTTGGTAAACGAGTCGGATACGGTTACCCACCAAGCCATTGCAGTAATGGCCGGCAAGGTGGCTCCTGTTTCGTCGGTCATCCGTCCGGTCTTCGTATCTTGGGTATCGGTCGAATACGGGCTTGCGCATACGATGATGTTGTTGGCAGGCACGTCGGTTACCAGCGATATTTTGACCGTTTCGGTTAGCGCGAGAGTGTTGGTCGCCGTCTGCGTACGGAAGACGATGTAGTCGAAGTCCGCCAGCAGTTCCTTATTCAGCAGGCGGTCGGGGCGCCCTTCAAAGAGGAAGAGTTTCTCCGGATACCGCTGCATCACAGCGCCCAGCTTCGTCAGCAGGATGTCCTGCGTAGCCTGCAACTCGGCTTTTTGCGCCGGCGTCATCACCGCACTGGATTTTCCTACGTAATGAAAGCCGAAGCCATCGTATCCGTACTTGTCGAGCAGGGCGAGCTGGTTGTCCATAAATCCGGGCAGTTCTTCGTCCGGAACTAAGAGCGGGATGGGCGTATAGTCTTCGCCTGCTTCGGCAGCAGCTATGGCGCCTGCTTCGTTCAGCGCGTCAATCTCTTCGTTTCGCGTGTTAATATCGAGCAGGAATGCTTCGTAGTCGATCGTATAGACGGTTTTTGTGCCTTTGTCGTTACGTATAGCGGCCATCTCTTCGCGTTCTACGTCGGCCAGGTTATCGCCATACATCAGCGCGACAATGTCAACCTTGTCAGGCAGCGCCTTTAAATGGCTTGCGCGACCGCTAAACGATTTGTCGCTGTTGTCGAACCACCCAATCAGCAAGGGGTGATATGACTTTTTATAGTTTCGCAAGTTTTCGAGGTACTGCTGGTAGAGGGCCGGGTTTTCCGCCTCTATCGAAGGGCGTTCAATGGGCAACGCTTCCGGTACCGTCCACTCGCTGCAGGCGGCCATCATGCCCGCCAGTAATAAAGTAAGGAGTATTGCAATTTTTTTCATACTACGTAATAATTCATTATTCATAATTTAATCAGTTTTTTTGTCCCACCAGAGTTTTGTTCCTTGCGTGTCCGACCCTCCGAGCATCCGTACGGCTTCGGCAACGTTGGCGGCGTTCTGCTGGTATTCGGTATTGGGGAATACCAGCCGGCGAATAAACGATCCTGTGGGTACGGCTCCGTTGCTGTTGTTTGTTACTACGGGAGCAAGTTTCGGGTATCCTGTGCGCCGGAACTCCGCCCAGGCTTCGTTGCCCAAGGGGAATATGGCAATCCACTTTTGGGTGATGATGCGTTCGAGCTTCTGTTCGTCGGTGGCGGCATTGTCCCACTTGGTGGTAATCGTCGAATTGGGGCCGAAGTTGTAGGCGGTATTGCCCAAGGGGTAGACGTAGGCCGCCGGGGTTCTCGTGTTGTCGTTCAGGTAGGCGTCGGCGCCGGCCAGTGCGTGCTGCTGGAAGGAAAGGGTAATGCCTTCGTTGTAGAGGTCTTCGGCGGTAGCGCCGCCCATGTTCCATCCCCGCAAGGCGCCTTCGGCTTTAAGGAATGCCACTTCAGCGGCATTCATCCAGAGCATGGGTTCGGTAGTGCCCGTAACGACGGGCTTCGAGCAGGGAAGCAAGGGGTCTTTGGCCGCCGCTACCATGCCGCCGCGCATGCCTACATAGCCTCCGCCCGAGAAGGTGGAGAGGGTAAAGTATTTCTCCCTTCTCGGATCCTGATAGCCGTTCATGTAGGATACGATGTCGGCATTGGCACGGGCGTCGTTCCAGTCGTTTACCTGCAAATCCCATGGATTTTTGGGTACGCTCAGGAAGGCGTTGTCGGCGTTGCCGGCAAGGACGCCAATCGGGTGCCCGACGGCTTCTTCCGCCGCCTGCTTAGCCAGCGTGGGCGCGGCGTAAGCCATCCTGAGCGCCAGCCGCAGTTTGAGCGAGTTGGCAAACTTAACCCACCGTTCAATCACGCCGCCATAGACGTTGTCGAACTTGGCGTAGTACGACGCGTCGGCGTAGCGGTTTTCGGTGAGGGTCTGGATTACGTCGTTCAGGTCGGCGAGCATGTTTTTATAGACGTCTTCCTGCGAATCGTAGGCGGACGTGAGGGCGTCGCCATTTTCGGAGGCGCCGACCTTCGAATAGGGTATCGGCCCGTAGGCGTCAGTTACGCGGTGCATGGCCGCTACGCGGTAGAGCTGCGCCAGTGCGAGCGCCACCGGGTCGTCGGTAATAGCGCGCAGTTGGTCGTAGTAGGGATATACGCCGCTAATGACGTCGTTAAATGGCGCCCTGTTCCAGTTGGCCGGGGGGTTGTAGGTGGCAAAGCAACCTTCGCCCCAGGGGGCGATAGCCGCTACATAACCGCCAAACTCCCCTCCTGACAGTCCTTCCACAAACTGGTGGAGGTTCTCCTGCGTAGGAATCACCATGTTTTGTAACCCAATCAATGAGGCGCCGATATTGTAACCGTCGCGCTCCATTTCTTTAGCCGTAGTCTCATAAGGCTTCCGGTTTATTCTCTCAAAGTCGCCCGTGCAAGCCTGAAAAGCGGCTATCAGTAGGACAACAAAAGCAATTCTGTATAATGATTTAATCTGTATCATAATGGGAATGATTAAAAAGTGAGTTTAATATTAAAGCCGATACTGCGCAGGTTGGGCATCATAAAATGGTCGATTCCCTGGAAGTAGTTGCCCGTAGTGGCTACTGTTTCCGGGTCAAACGGCGCCTTGCAGTATATCATCCACAGATTGTTGGCCACCAGCGATACGGAGAGGTCGGCAACATTGCCTATCATGCTCCTCGGGAATGTGTATCCGAAACTGAGTTCCTGCAGACGCACATTGGTGGCGCTATAAGTGTAGTACTGCGGAATCCCCGAACTGGCTCCTACGGTGGTATACCATATTTGCGCGTCCAGCCGGTCGCCGCCATTGATAATTACGCCTCCGTTGTCGCGCGCTATCGCCGATGTTTCCGAGACCCCGTAGGCGTCGAGCGCCGCCTGAGTCGCCGAATAGACAACCCCGCCAAAACGGGCGGACACCATCGCGCTTAGATGGAATCGCCGCCACTCAAAGTCGTTCCGCCACGACAGGTTGCTCTTCGGGAATACGCTTCCCAAATAAATGTCGTCTACATTCGTAACCTGCACCTTGCCGTCGGCGTCTACATAGATCTGCCCGTTGCTGTCGCGTTTGAGGTCTTGCGTCGAATAGAGGTCGCCCAGCGAACCGCCGGGTTTAAGGATAAACAATGCCTGCCCCATCCCGCCGGCGACCATCCGGTCGATATTAATGACCTGTCCTGTCTGCGGGTGAATGCCGTTATTGACCAGCTCGATAATCCGGTTGCGGTTCAACCCGAATACCACATTGGTGCTCCATGAAAAGTTGCCCCACTGGTTTGCGTAGTTCAGGGCTGTTTCGATACCGGTGTTTTGCACGTTCCCCGTCTGCATGTATATGGTCGAATAGCCCGACGATACGGATAGCGGCGGTTGGAAGGTCTGATTGACGGTGTTGGTATGGTACCACGAGAAATCAAGGCTGAAATGCCGCAGGAACCGCGCCGATAACCCTACTTCCCACGAGGAGGTGCTTTCGGGCTTGAATACCCGTATCGGATAAATCGACTCGGTAGCCCACGACCCTGTGGAATTGTTCCACACATAGGTCGGCGTGGAAATATTGCGCGGGATAGGCGTACCGACCTGCGTGTAGGCAGCTCGAACCTTTAGGTACTCTACCTGCCGGGGTAGCGGCAGTATTTCGGACAGCACGGTGGAAATCCCTACCGAAGGATAGAAGAACGAGGTGGTTTCGGTGCCTGCCAACGCCGACTCCCAGTCGTTTCGTCCTGTGAGCGTCAGGTAATAGGCGCTCTTGTAGCCTATTTCCGCACTGGCAAAGATTGCTTGCGACTGTGTTTGCCACCCGTCCTGCGTCGGTTGCTGGTTGTCCTTGTCCAGCTGGAATACATTGAATACATTCGGTATCCCGTCTTCGCGGATATTTCCCCCTACGGCCAGCTCATCATACTTGTTGTCGCTGATGCTGGCGCCTGCATTGACCACTATTGAGAAATCCTCCAGCCGCTTGTTGATGTTCACCAGCACGTCGGCATACGTCTGCCGGTCTACCAATTTGGACGACGAATAGCGTCCGTTCGTAGCCGCCAGCGTAGCGTTGGTAGAGGCATACAGCTTTTCGGTATACTCGTTGTGGGTATTATCCATCCGGGCGCGTGCAGTAACGTTCAACCAGTCGAGGATGTCATAGCTCAGCGAGGCGTTCAGCATATAGCGCTTCCGGTCGTTGTTCTTCAAGTTACGATATGCAATCCAGTAGGGATTCTGTAACCTGAAATCTCCCTCGCCCTGCGGCCAGTATTGCGTATTGATACGCCTGGAAGCATCATAGCGCTCAAAGACGCGCACCATGTCGAAATCGTCGCCGCGCGGGAACAGGTAGGCCGAAGACAGCGGGTTGGAATATACCCCGTTGTTAATCATGTTCTGGTCTTTTTGCATGATGTAACTGCCGCCAACATCCAGCGTCATTTTATCGTCCAGAAACGTGCTTGTGTTCCTGAACGTAAAGTTATACCGGTCGTACTGGTTGTTGGGAATAATCCCGTTGGAATTGACAGCCGCCACCGACGCATAGGTCTGGTTCTTTTCATTCCCCGTAGCAATAGATACGGTATTGGTAAACACCGTGCCGGTTTCAAAGAAGTCGCTGGCGGGGTCGTAGTCCTGATAGTTTTCGGGCACTGACAACCGTCCCCAGCTTTTGATAGGCGAACCGCCATCCGTCAGCAAGTCGCCCGTACCGTAACGGTTCTGGAAACGGGGTAAAACCAATGGCGTAAGAAATTCGGTATTGCTCGAGAAATTAACTTCGAGCTTGCCGGTCAGTCCTTTTTTGGTCGTAATTACAATGGCGCCGTTAGCGCCCTGATTTCCGTACAGCGCCGCGGCCGCCGCCCCTGTCAGCACCGAAATGCTTTCAATATCTTCGGGGTTGATGTCTGCAATGGCATCCGTAACACCGCCGGATCCAAATTCGTCGCCGCGGCCGCCGTTTCCGGCCCCCCTGTTGTTATACATGGGAATCCCGTCGATGACGTAAAGCGCATTGTTGGACTGTTCGATGGATTTCGAACCGCGCATCACGACTTTCGTAGCGCCGCCGACGCCCGACGAACCGGTATTGATGGATACCCCAGCGACTTTACCGGCTAACGAGTTGATAAAATTCGTGTTTTTCACGGTAGTAATATCCCCCATGCCGATTTGCTGTACATTATAACTCAACGCCCTTTCCGCCCGTTTAATACCGAGGGCGGTAATCACTACTTCATTAAGGGTAGCGATGGTTTCGTTGAGCGCCACGTTGTAAGTGGTTTCATTCCCAATGGTTATTTCTCGTGAGTTATAACCGAGGAATGAGAATACCAATACCTGTCCTGCTTCTATTCCGGTGATGGTGTAGCGACCGTCGACATCCGCCGCCGTTGCTTTGGATGTGCCTTTGACCACCACGCTGGCCCCGACGAGCGGAGCGCCGTAGCGGTCGGTAACGTTACCGGTAATGACGTGTTGCAAGATATCCGGCTCGGGGACTATCATGATATAGCTATCTTTAATTTGATAGGTAAACCCGCTTCCGGCAAGTATCGTGTGAAGAGCTTCGTCTAACGGACGGTTTACAATATCCACAGCGACTTCTTTGTTGCCGTTGATTTTTGATTCATTGTAAGCCACCGACATTTGCGACTGTCTTTCCACCCGCTGCAAAGCTTCCTTTACGGTAAAGGTGCCTTTGCCGATGGTTATCCGTACGTCGCTTTGCGCATACGACCACAGGGGGAGGAAGAATACTAAGAGGCACAGTACATGTAATTTTGTTTTAAATAGATCGTTCATAAAAAAATGAAAAT
The DNA here is from genome assembly GCA_031278545.1 of Prevotellaceae bacterium. Classification (GTDB taxonomy): domain Bacteria; phylum Bacteroidota; class Bacteroidia; order Bacteroidales; family UBA932; genus JAIRKX01. Next base: position 1,948 of record JAITKF010000063.1, on the reverse strand, counting down.
GAGTGAATAAAAACGTTAATACTTTAATTAATGAGGCCGCTACTCCGGCGTATAGCACGGGGGATGGCCGTTTCGATAAAGGTGCGGTTATGTTTCCATGGTAGTAGTATTTCTTTAAGTTTGACATTGTTGTTGATATGTTGATTTACTTATTTGGCGTCTGTTATCATCTAAAATCAATCGGTAATCGTGTAGTCGAACGTGCCGGCGACGGTTTTGATGATGTCCATGATGTCGACCAGCGATGTTTCTTTTTTGAAATAGAAATTGAACTTGTCGTCGTTGATAGACGAGAAATTATACTGGAACGATACGGCATACCTCCGTTCCAACACCGTCAGGATGTTGGGAATCGTCATACCCCGGAATACCAGCTCGCCCCGTTGCCATGCGGTAGCGTCGTACAGGTCGACCTGACTGATGGCATATTGTTTTTGCTGTTTGTTATATACAAATTGTTCGCCGGCTTGTTCGAGGATGAAATCGGTGCGGTTGTCGGTGGCTTCCACCTTAATGCGTCCGCTGATAAGGGTTACTTTCACATCCTTGTCTTCGGCGTATGACGACACGGTAAACTCCGTGCCCAATGCCACGACTTCTGTATATTTGGATTTCACGATAAAGGGCGCGTCGGTATTTTTCACCACTTTGAAATTCGCTTCGCCCGACAGGTATAGCGTCCGGGTGTCTTTGCCGAAATTATCGGGGTATACAATCAATGTCGCCGAATTGGTTTGTACCGTACTGCCATCGGGCAGTTTGAAGGTTTCGGTTTGGCCGGAGCCGGTAAAATATTCGGCAAACATGGGGGCGGGCGGCAGTTGTTGCGTAAAGATATACGCGGCGGCCAATGAAAGGCATAACGCAATAGCGGCGGCATACCTCCATACGGCAGGGCGTCTGACGGTCCGGCGGGCATTGAATTGTGATTTTAAATTCAACGACGCCAGCGCTGCCAGCGTACCTTCCGCCGGTATATTAGATGCTTGATTCCACACACGAAGCAAGGCCTCCGTTTTTTCTGTTTCAAAATGGTTGTCCGTCAACCATTGGTAAAACCTCTCCGGGGAGGGATTTGCATCGCTCAAGGTGTATAACGCTATAACTTTGTTTACGTAATCGCTCATGTATATAAAAACTGTATCTTAAATAAAGAAGGGTTAATATTAAATAATTACTATTGCCTTGTTAGTATAATAACAACTAACCGGCATCAACTACGCAACGGGAGAGAAAAAAAATCAGTAATTGTCTGTGGGAGAACATGAACGGCTACATAAGGGAACAAGAAGGAAATATCGTCCGGCGATGACGGCAACGCGGGAGAATAAGGGGCATTTTCACAGGAGGATTTTTGGTTTTTTATTATGTGTCGGCCATCCGCTTTACACCTCGCACTGCGCGCATGAGGCTTTACGAATTACGCTATGGCCGCCGCCGCTTTCAGGCGGTTTGGTGGCAGGTTTACGGATTTTTCCATTTGTTTATCCTCCTCCGCCATACGGGCGCCCCCCGCCTGCGGGGAACAGCCGGCGGCGGAATCCCAACAGGCGCGGCCTGCGTAGCTCTCTCACGCCTGCGGGGGGCGCCCGTAGGGCGTGGGTGGAATAGCTCTTAACTCTTAGTTCTTAACTCTTAGTTCTCAGTTCTTAACTCTTAGTTCTCAGTTCTTAACTCTTAGTTCTTAGTTCTTAACTCTTAGTTCTCAGTTCTTAGTTCAAAAAAATTTTCCTCTTTTTTCAACTTTTTTTGGCTGATTTTAAAAAAAGTCATACCTTTGCCGCCGGTACCGTTTTTTTTGATTAAATTTCTTGTTTAATCAAAACCCATTTCTCCATTCTCTTTTTTCTTTATCTCTAAGTACTTCTATTGTCTTTTTGCCTTTGGCTCTCATTTTTCTTATTTTGTTATTCTCTATTTTCAATGGCCTGATAATCGCAGGCTTTTT
>JAITKF010000061.1 GCA_031278545.1 Prevotellaceae bacterium | reverse complement strand
TTTTTTCGGGATGCATGGTGATAGAAAAAATAGATTCGCTTTGCCCGGCCGGCTGGCGCTTGCCGGTACGCGAAGACTGGTGCACATTCAGTAAAATAGTTACCGGTCGCGCCGATTGTGATGATAGAATTTATGATAATAGCGGCTATAATGCGATAAAAGCAGCCATGTTAGGAGAACACATGGGGGGAGTTGCCACCCCTTCGGGTTTATCCAATATTGATGAGGCCTCCTTGTGGCACTATAGCCCTGTCAATGACAGAGCCGGATTTACACATGCTGGATTGCAGTTTTGCTGTACTAATGCGTATTATACAATATGGGGTGATACAGACTGGATGACTAGTGGTAATGATGGATTTGGTGTAAGGTGTATCCGGTAGATTCGGCTATACTATACGCTGTATGGTTTTATACTACGCCCGCAGACTTTACCGCCTGCGGGCGTAGTATTAGTGGCGCAACAAGGAAATGGTTAGTGTCCGCTTGCCGCCAGTCCTAATTTTTTCAGTTCTGCGTATAGCTGTTGCAGGGGCAATCCCATGACATTGAAGTAGGAACCTTCGATGCGTTCGATACCGACAAACCCTATCCATTCCTGAGCGCCATAGGCGCCGGCCTTGTCGTATGGGCGATAGCGGTCGAGGTAGAAGTCGATTTCGGCGTCGGAGAGGGGTCGGAAAACGACCGTCGTGCACGCCGTAAAAGTACGGACGACGGCGGTTGTGCGCAGGCATACTCCGGTGAGTACGTCGTGGCGATTGTCCGAGAGCAGTTGCAACATGCGCCGCGCATCGGCTCTGTCGGCGGGTTTGCCGAGTAGTTGCCCGTGGCAAATGACTACGGTATCTGCGGTAATCAGGGTCTCGCCGGATATCAACGGGCGGAAGGCGGCGGATTTCAGGCGGGCTAAATATTCCGGCGCTTCTTTCGGCGAGATGTTCGGGGGTATGATTTCGTCGACCTCGCCGGCCAGTTCTACTTTAAAGGGGATGTCCAATCCTTCCATCAACTGCCGGCGGCGCGGCGAGCCGGAGGCCAGAATGAGGACGGCGCCGGACGTTTGCAGGACATCGGGCGGGGCGACAGAATCAAAATTGTTCATCAATAAGGTAGCGGTTACGGTCGCCGCCGGTACGCGAGATTAATTCGGCGACGAATCCCGATAAAAACAGTTGAATCCCGATGATGAGCGTTACCAGCGCCAGATAAAAGAGCGGCTGGTCGGTAACCGCGCGAAATTCGCCGCCACGACTTTGCGTAAGCAGCTTGGCAATAATCAGCCACAGCGTAATGACGCCGCCGGCGAGAAACATGAATGTGCCGGCTACGCCGAAAAAGTGCATGGGTTTTTTCGCGAACTTCCCCACCACTACGACGCTCAGCAAATCGAGGAAGCCGTTAATAAAGCGCGACAGTCCGAACTTCGTAACGCCGTATTTCCTTGCCCGGTGCTCTACGACCTGTTCGCCGATGCGGTGAAAACCGGCTTGTTTGGCCAATACGGGAATATAGCGGTGCATTTCGCCATACACTTCAATACTTTTCACTACATTATTTCGATAGGCTTTGAGGCCGCAGTTAAAATCATGCAGGCGGATGCCCGTAACGGCGCGGGCAGTGGCGTTAAATAACTTGCTTGGAAGTGTCTTCGAGAGCGGGTCGTACCGTTTCTTTTTCCAGCCGGAGACCATATCGAAATGCGCTTCGGTAATTTTCCGGTACAGCGCCGGGATTTCGTCCGGGCTATCCTGCAAATCCGCGTCCATCGTAATGACGACCTCCCCTTGTGCCGCCTCGAACCCGCAAAACAGCGCCGCCGATTTACCATAGTTGCGCCGAAACCGGATGCCGTGAATGGCAGGCCGTCCGGCGGCCAGCGTTTCTATGATCGACCACGAGCGGTCATTGCTGCCGTCGTCCACAAAAATAATTTCAAACGAATACGAATGATTACGCATCACACGCTCAATCCATTCTATCAGTTCTGGAAGCGACTCTTCCTCGTTGAATAGCGGTATAACAATTGAAATATCCATCATCCGATATAATTAAATGAAACTGGGCGGCGTCCTGTGTTTGACGAAATGCCCGATAATAAGGGAATACACCAGTCCTATCAACGTGTAATAGAACAGACAAATTATAAAAACGGTATACGGTATATACGGACGAAAACTGTCGACCGCCTCAACCAGTTCCGGCATGTTCATTTGTTCGTATACCTGCATCATATTCATCAGCATAAGTTCTGTTAATTCGGGACTAATGACGGTGAATTGCAGGAAATACACGACCCCAAGAATAAACGCCGAAAAGACCGCTGTCAACGTGCCGTAGCCGATGGCATTGCTATACGTAAACACCTCCGACCGCGCCGACTGCCGCTTCATCAAATACCAGAATAAACCGATGGTAAGGCCTAATTTAGCGAACTGCAAAATGGCCGTAATCCAGAAAGCGGACGGGATAAGAAATATAAAAATCACCGCCGCAGCCCCTAAAATCAGCCCGTCGCGAGCCGCATTTTGAATGATCACATTTCTCATACCTCAAAATCTCCTCGTGAAATGAATGCCGACGTAATGAGGGAAATCCCCCCCCCTACGATAATCGAAAAGAAAAACGAACCTGCCATACTTAGGCCGGCCATTTTTTTGGTGGCTTCCATAATCATGTTGATATGGTTGTCGGGAAGTTTTTTTGCTACCAGCGAATCTTCCAGTATGACCAATGTTTTTTCCATATACAGCGGGTCGATGACTTGCGTCAACAGCCAAGTAAAAAGAGTGGAAACCAGCGTATACACAACCACTGTTACGAGATTGAAACCGATTAACATTCCGTAAGAAATAATACCGCCGAGTTGCTTCCGGTAAGCCAGCGCACTCCATATAAGCCCGCCGATAATGAGCAGATAAGAGAGTAACAAAAAAGCAACATTCTGCCCATAGAATCCCAGCCGCCAATCAATCAGCACAAAGATAATAAGCCCTAACCCAATAATAAAACCGTACGTAACGGCGCTCTGCCAAAATGAATTTTTCATGATAATAGTGTTTTTACAAATAACTAAATCCGGCACAAAGATAGTATTTTAATTAGGAATTACGCGTTACACTTCACTCATCGGTCGTTCTCATATATTCGGTCATCAGGTCGGCGATGAGGTTTTTGGGTTGCGACGAGTCGAGTAGCCACATCATGTGCGGTTCGTTATTGATTTTTTTACACAGTTCCAAAATAGAGCCGCAGCCGGCGGTACAAAACAATTTACAGATGGGTTCATTTTTTTCTATATCAGAATTGGCCAGCCCTTGCAGGGTGTCGATAGCGAGGTATTTGCGGTCTTCAACTTTGAGGCCTGTCAGTTGTGCCAGTTTATCGCCTTCGGGTGTGCCGCTGTTGGTCAGCAGCAGGAATGTCCGAATGAGGATGATACCCTCCACATTTTCGGCTACAAAGTAACCTAATTTCAGTTCGTTGGTAAAGCAGCCTATCAACAGGCGGCTGTTCGACAGCGGGATAAATTCTTTTTTCTCCAGTATCGACTCCGCCAGTATCGTCCTATAGAAACAGGAAAAAGTGCAGCCTATCCGTTCCTTCATGCGCTCGACGGCGTGTCGTTGAATGTATACCGGCAATTTCAGTTTGGCAAAGTGGGTACTTATCTTCAGGTTGTCCGACGAGACAGTAAAGGGGATAAAATGTGGTTCATCGTTTATATAATGCAGGAATCCCGCCGAGATAGCCGTATGTGTCTCTCTGTTAATCGTTATTTTCCGCCATTCGAGGGGATAGGTGCCTATCGTAATGACGGGATGCAACCTGAAATCCTGCGTCTTGAAGAAATCCAAAGCCTTCCTGGGCGATCCCTCTCTTATCTCCGACGGCTTAACGCCGGAATCTATCGCCGGCACGTGAACATCATATTTATAGGTGTAGAGGTATTTGTTGTCCAACTCGTCGAAAAACCAACAGGCCGTAGAGCATATTTGCAGCAGACCGTTTTCGTACAAACGCTCGCGTTCGCTTTTGAGTTCAATAAATTTGTTAAACCCTTCCCTGCCCGGGAAGTCTTCGCATTCGGAACTCGTTAATTGGTATTCGAGCGCCGTACCCACGATGGCATAATCGGCAAACGTTATTCGTTCGTCGCTGCCTTTTACCACTTCCAGTGTCATAGTCAGTTGCTGTGATTTAATGAGTTTTGCCAGCGCATCCCTCAGTTTTATAGGAATCTTCGCATCCGGGGCCGCCACGACTTTGAGCGATGCGCCGCGAAACCGGTACATAAACAATTTCTCTATCGGAGGAATCCGTGAGAATAACGATACATCGCCTATTTGCCGGCATAATTCCCGCAGTTTGTCGTCGAAGAATTTCCGGTATTGTATTTCCTGCAGCCTGCGTTGTTCAATGGGATTAACATGTTTCTTCCTTACCTGTTTTCTCTTTGCCATAGCTGTAAAGCTTAAAAGTTATGTCTGCAAAGATAACGAAAAACACGAGTTTTCCAAACGCACGAGATAGAAATCAAGTCCCGCAGATTCAAGTAGCAAATGCGACTTGATTATTCAAGGCCGCCCCCGCAGGGCTTCCCGTATTGCGGGCATATTCGTTTTTACATACTCCTCTATGACCGCCGTCGGTATCGGTTCCGAAAAGGCCGGCAATAAATTACTGTTAAGTCGTTCCTTAAACGCTACGCTTAAAGGATAGAGATAGATTGTCTGTCATCTGTCGTTTTGCCACAAAAGTAAGATTTTTATTTTATATTAGCAATATTGCCGTCAGCGGGGGAGAGCTACGCAGGCCTCGCCTGTTGGGGTTCTGCCTGACAGCAGCATGGCGCAAAGATTCCCTTCTATCTACGTAAAATGTAAATGCGTTGACCCTACCGGCGGTGGCATTTTTTTATTATCTAAAATAAAAGTCTATATTTGTAGCGTTTTGTTTTG